>NZ_JAWRVL010000037.1:0-30664 GCF_036663595.1 Halalkalibacter lacteus | reverse complement strand
GCATGTATTAGGCACGCCGCCAGCGTTCGTCCTGAGCCAGGATCAAACTCTCCATAAAAGTGTTTGAGTTGTTACACATTCGTGTTACAACATAGCTCAAAAGTATCGCTAACGATACTAATTTATTTCAACCTTTCTTAATGATAGGATTTAATTGACGAGATAACATGTATCTCTATTTCGCTTGGCTTTTGTTCAGTTTTCAAAGAACTCTTTGTTGTTACTAACCAATAATAACTGCCACTCATTAGCGACATTAACTATCATAACATAACGACATGTTCTACGCAATAGTTATTTTAGAAATAATTTTTACGGCTAGATTTAATAATTTATCATAGTTCTCTCCTACGATCAACTATGAATCTCAAAAGATCATATTCTCTATAAAACAGAACAAGCATATCCGACGTTTTAGAGACGAGTATCTGATGAGTACGGTTCTAAAATGTTAGAGGGAGTATGCGAACAATGTTTGCATGCTCCCTTAATGTGTTTACGTTTATAACCTAAAACAAACTAAGCTGTCCAGTTTCAGTTATTGTATCTTCCTCTTTACTTTCTTTATTATCTTTAATTTCTTTTTTAATAGATAAATCGCCTATTATTTTGTATTGTACGTTATTTTCATTTTTTTTTATTTCCATTACTGAACTAGGTACAAATGATTCTAAAAAAACTGCAACATAAGGGTATATTTTGTACTTTCCAGTAGAATATGTATCTCCACTAGAGCCATTGTCTATTAAGTAATCACATAATTCAGTTAGATTAAAGTAGTTATACCTCATTAAGTAATCTTTAATTAGCTCTTTTTCCTTATACGAGAGCACTATAAGAACCCTCCTCTCATTATCATTTGATTAACTATAGCTTATACTAACCTAACATATTAGTTTTTTAAAATTCATTACAACTATACCAATCTTGTGCTTGTATTAATTAAGAACCTTTATTAAGCTGTTAAATGTTATGATATTTATTATTACTTCATATAAAAGATCCCATTACTGACCCTATCGTTAACCAAAATATACAAATTGAATCATTGTATGAAGCTTCCAATGAATTATCGGGTGATAGTTACGGATTTCATCAAATAGATGAACATCGTTATGGAATTATCCTAGCCTAACGGAGAACTACATCAACTACATTCTATAACCCCTCCCATTGGAACATGTGAAGGTATTGTATTTAAAACAAACAGCTTTTCATACAAATAGAAGGCTATCTTTACATCTAGTAATGTATAAAAAGTCATTCACATAACAAAAAAACAAATTTAAAATAAGGACACATCCTCTCTTCCAGAAAAATCAATTTAATACCCCAAGAGCATAAATGCTCTTGGGGTATTTATTTTCAGTCCTCATTTACCTTTATAGAATATCCCACAGGTACTTAATACTATACATATGGGTTAGTTAAACACTGTTTCTAATAATATCGCCTACATTATGACTAGCGATACTTCAAAGCTTTTCGGATAATACTGTTGGGATAATTACTTTTTATTTTTTAAAAATTAAAGTATGACTTTTAAATCTATTGGGACTATAGTAAAGGCAACAAAAAATTCATAAACACTTTTAGGAGGATTTCACATGCAACAAAACCAACAAAACCAGCAAGCTCAGCAAGCAGTACAACAATCACAACAAACCGTTCAACAAGCTCAGCAAGCAATCCAACAAGCTCAACAAGCAGTACAACAAGCGACTCAATCAGTAAATCCACAAGCGATTCAACAAGCTCAACAACAGCTACAGCAAGCGACTCAACAATTACAACAAGCTCAAAGTAGTGCTCAACCTGCACAAGAACAACAATTCCAGCAAATTCAACAAGAATTGCAACAAGCTACCCAACAATTACAACAAATTCAACAACAGCAAAACCAACAACAGTAATAGTAACAAAGCACGCACCCTGGTCACACTATCACGTGTTTACTTACAAGGTGCAAAAAAGAAACACCTACACTACAAGACAGATTACATCGTGTATTCTCATTGAAGCTTAGAGATTATAATCTCTAAGCTTTTTAAAATTTCGTAGATAGATTACAACAAAGTAGGCTTCTTTCATTATGCTAGATTCAGTAAATGTTAGTATTATCCGAAAACTTCTTTAGGTGTTAGTTCAAAGCTTTGTACCCAATTTACTTATTCCCGCGTTTATTTGAAGGGTTTGGTGTTTTTGGTCCATTTCCATTTGACTTTTTCGGTGCATTCCCTTTCGGTTCTTTCTGTGACTTAGAAGGATTCTCTCGGTTTTCTCTTCCGTTTTGTGGTTGTTTCCCTCTATTTTCCTTTTCTGTTTGCGGCTTGTTTCCTTTGTTCTTAGCTTCTTCAGCTTGGTTGCCACGATCTTTTTTTGATTGCTGCTGTCCGTTCTCTTTAGAAGAGTTGTCGTTATTTTGTTGATTAGCACGATCTGAGTTATTATGATTCTGTGGAGTTCCGTTGTTTTCTTGTTTAAGCTTTTTGTCTGTAGCTTTTTGTTCTTTTCTCTTCTGATTTTCCATTTTCTTAAGGTCTGCTAAACTTTTCCCTTTTATTCCTTCCTGATCGTGTACTACTCCACTAGCCTCAAGCATCTTATACTCTCTATAGTAGTTAATTGATAGATTTGTTTGTTTGGCTTCTTCGTAAAGTTCGTGATTGTCAATAGCGAGTTCAATCTCAGCCATCGCGTCGTTTTTCTCAAGTGACGTCTCAATCACTTCTTTTACACGAGGAGTCACTTCTATTAAGTCCTCGTGAAGCGAAACAACAGATGTAGCAATCAGCGCATCTTCAATCGCAAAGAGCCCTAGGTTTACCGTTTCAGTGACAATCTGTTCAATCACACTGTATAATTTATCTTCTAATTGTAGAGAAGAAAGAAGTTTCCGACCGTCTTCGTTTAATCCCTCAGCGTGAATCACGTCAAGATTTTCATTAGCGACTAATTCGATGCTCGGATTAACATCTATCGTGACAATGAACGCCTCTTTTGCACTCCCACCAAAAGGAAACATAAACGAAGCAAGTATGACAAAAAATAACGCAGCCGCTATCGAACCGTATTTGAAAAATGAAGAATAACTCTTTTTCTTCACTGTATGAGTGTACGATTGACCAATAAGTGGGATCTCAGTAGGTGAAGTTGGATGTGGAACATTTTTAAACGTCCCTTTCTCTGTTAACAAGACGATATAGGTTTCTGTTACTTTCACAACGGTTCCATTTACAACATTCACCCCATTTCACCTCTCCCTCTTAATAAACTGTAATAGCTTTTCCCACTCTGGATGCAAAGCGAGAAGAATTAAGGTAATTACGTATTTCCGATGACGCTCTAACGTCTTTCTTTTATAGCCTACCTTCTTTGAAATCATTTTGATCGGAAGCTTTTTTTTACGTTGTAGCAGTTCAACACATTCTGCTTCCTTGGCAATAGTAGCTGCCATTTCAAATAAAGCAAGTCTCGAATCATTATGTTTTGGTGAATAGTCTTCTAGCTCCTCAAACGTTATTTTGTACTGTTTCAACGCTTGGTCTAGTTCGAGGATTTCTTCAACAAGCTCGGCTGATTGAACCTGTTGTTCATACTGTTTCATTGATTTTTCATTTTCCTGTTTGCTTGATAACGACATTTCTTCTTCATTCAAACTTCTATCTAACGAAAGGTGATTTTCTCGCTTTTCTTTGCGGTAAAAATCGATCAAGTCTCTATTTATTAATAAATAAGCATAACTTAAAAAACGCCGCCCACGCGCTTCATCAAATGTATCAATGGCCCGATTAAACGCAAGAAGAGCAATACTAGCTTCTTCGTCACTCCACGAAATAAACTTTTTTGTGATATGTCCAGCTACATTAATCATATATGGTTTGTAATGAAGAATGAGTCGCTCGCGAGCTAGTTCATCCCCCATCATTGCTTGTTTAAGATCTTGTTGCATTGCCAACACCTACTCTAGTGAAGCTTTTTTCATCTCTTAAAGATAGCACGATAAAGAACCCTAGAAAATAGGTAACAACTGGTTATTGTTACCCATCGTCTATTTCTCTTTATGAATTAGCGAGCCCACTGAAAAAGGTTGGTTTTCAAGGCTACTGAAAAAGGTCGTTTTTGAGGCCACTGAAAAAGGTTGCTTTTTAACTTTTTCAGTGGCATTTAAGCAATGAGCGTAGCCGTTGCCTTGTTTTAAAGCCCGCTATGAGTGGGTTTCTCATAGCAGGCGCGCAACGTGCGGAGCCATTGCCGCTTCCTCGATAGACTTTTTCAGTGACCTCTCGTTTTTTACTTTTTCAGCGCGCTCGAATTAGCAGGCTTATTTCCATTTCCTTTGCCATTATTACTATTTCCTTTGCCACTTTTCTTTGCGTTTTCCTTTGCTTCCGCTGCACGTTTTTGGCCTTGTTCAGCTTTATGTTGCGCTTTTTGAGCTTGAACATTTTTCTTTTGAACTGGCTTTCCTTCAATTCGTTTAGATACCTTTTCCTCTATATCTACCTCTATACCTTCTTCATCATCTCGCTCATCTTTAGATGCTTTCGTTTCCGCCTTCAGCGCTTTACGTTCTTCTTTTGTTTCTTTTGCGGCTTGACTTTTTTCCAGCGCTTTAGCTTGATTTGCAAGTGCCTTTTCAATCCCAGCTTTTGCAGAGTCAGGGAGATCCTCACGCTCTAGCAACAATTGAAGGTTCACTCCACGCATTGACGTCTTTTCAGTAAATTCTCCCTCTAATTCTTCTATTTCGTGATCGACTTCTCGAACTGCTTTCTCTTCGGATACAACTTCATCGCCCGAAAGTAGAACTTGGACCTCTTCTATATCCAGATTATATTTTTCTAACATATGAGCAGCTTCTTCAAACCTGTCTTTTTGAAGAAGAACTTCAATCTTTTCATTTGATTGAGAAACGAATTCAACTAGTAGTCGCAACTTGTCTTTTTCATCAGCTGTTAATTCAACTGCAACTTCTTGAAAAAGACCGACAAAATTTATTAGTTCGAGGTCAACAGATGTCTCCTCTTCTTCTTGACTCCCTATTATTTCTCCAGTGAAAACAACCTCTTCCTCTACAGATTCTATTTGATTATTGTCAGGATCTTCAGCATGAACGGTTGAAGCAATTAATACCGTTCCTAAGACAACGCTCATCATCATTTTCTTCATCATTATCTTCCTCTCTTAATAGGTCAATTCAATCTGATTTTTAAATTCTTCCATAATCTCCTGGTTCACTTCGTATCCTTCTAACGGAGTGAAAAAAGTTAGCAGCAGAGTCTCATCGTTTTTATATTCTAAATAGATATCAGAACGGATGCTTTCTTTTTCGTTCAATTGAAACGATATGCTGTCGGCTGTTTCCCCGATTAGCCTGACGTAACCTCGGTCTAGATTTAACTCTTTCTTAATTTGATCAAGTGACTTTACACTCGGGATAATGGAAACGATCACTCGAACATTCCCTTGTTTGAATGTTGCATTAAATGGCTCACTTGAAACTTCTGAGTCTAATATCCAGTTGCTTGATTCATAGATTTTCATCCCAGCATCTACGTTCTCGTAGAACACCGCTTTTTCTGCCCGTGCTTGCGATGAATCACATCCAGAAACGGCGAAAAGGACAAATGCTATGCATAGCATTAATAAACGCGTTGTCGACAATATGACACCTCAATTCTATGTACACAGATCTTACTTAAAAGATGCTTTCTATAATCTATACGAAGAAGGAATCTTTTTTAGGGGGGCTAAAAAAAATAAGTTAAAGCTATTATATAGTGGTCAGTCAAAACAAAACGTGTGACTAACTCTATGTGTTACAAACATATCCTAATCAAAATACGATTTTACTAATTCCTTAATCCGTTCGGGCCAAAGACGCTCAGTTCCCCCTCCTTGTTTTATAAACGTAAAAAAAGCATCCCTCAACGGAATGCTTTTAAGTGCCTAGACGTCCTGAATAAAAAATTGTAAATTCGAGAGTTTTTTATTGTATCTATTTTCCTCAAACGCGCTTGATTGCCGGAAGGTCGTTCAGCTTATCTATGTAGCAAAGATTTTTCCTAAAATGATTCCTATAGGTAAATATTCATTTCACTATAACCGCACGATCAAACGAGTGTAATCTAAAGGACTTAATTGTTTAAAGTAAAGCTATGTTTTGTCCACTAGTTGGCATGATTGAATATCTAAAGACCATAATCCAGAATTCAAAACAACATCTGATTTCGTTATATCGATTTTTTTATGAAAAATCGGACCATCTAAAACAAATGTATGGTATTCCCCTAATTCCCCCATAACACAACTATCTGTTTGATGGATCTCATCATAAAAGCTCCAATCAAGATATTTACCTGCCCATGTTTGGTCAAAATACTTAGTAGCAGCACGACAAACGATAGATTGAAAACCTAGTGATATAAAATCATAAAGAAGTTTGGAAGAGTGATGTTGCGAAATCCATACAGGAAACAGTGGCTCAGTTCCAGATTTATATGCTACTTGCTCATTCCACTTTCTATCTTCCTTCGAGTATAAACTCCCAAACACAATTGCTTCTACCCCAGATTGCTCTTTTAAGAGGGAAAGGGCTCTTTTCAATGACAACTCATATTCCCCTGCTGAGTCTACCAAAAGTAAAGGCAATCCCAATGCATTAGCTTGTAATTTCAAAATTTCCAATTGTATTCCATGTGCGTGATTTCGAGCATCTTTTTCTGAAACCATAGATAATAAACAAATGACCTCATGGTTTTCTTTAAGTGCGCGATACAAAGCAAGACAACTGTCTTTCCCACCACTCCAACAAACAGCTACCTTTTTCACTTTATTTTCTTTCAAATCCCCACAACCTTTTAAGTGAATTTCCGTTAAACATTTTATCATAAATTTGACATTTGAAGGGGCTAACCTCAAAAGGGAAAGCTATTGATTGTGAAAAAAAGAAAGGATAATTAACTAGATAAACTACAAACAAGAGGGATAAAAACACTAAGTTGTTCCTTTTTTGCATTGCACTATAGTCATTGAGCTATATGCGAGAAAGAAAACCACCGGGGTCAAGAATGAGAATTAAAACTAACATTAAACAATACTTGACGGAGGTTTTACTTGGTAGTTATGACTAATTTAATAAGTTGGAAAGTAGGTGGCTAGGCTTGATTTCTAAAAAAGGGAATGAAACGAAATCTTCAAACGTTGAGTTACAAAACTTCGAGAAATTAACTGTTACCCCTTATTTATCCAGGGTATAGGAGGGCGACGGCAGGGCTCACGACTGAGCAAGCCGCCAGAGATATATTAGGCCTGGAAACGCCAATTTAAAGAATGAATCTTTTCAACAGTGCAGGAAAGGACTTATGGAAAAGAAAGCCTAACTTCTCACTTTTTGTAGAGAGAAATTAGGCTTTAATTACTGCACAAATGCGCCTGACTGTTGAATAGAAATGATAAATCTTTCTAATATTATCAAGCCCACTTCTATTGAAAAGTAGACTTCGTGTTTATATCTTTTCTATTCGTTTCCAAACTCCAAATGTGTTTTGATAGAAAGATGATACTCAAACGTAGAATAACAACCATGACAAGGCGTCAACTTGGTTGAGAAAAGCAGAAAAAAACATCCCTAATCCTACTACATCATGTGCCGCAAAAGGTTCGATAAGGACGGGTTGATCGTGCAGGCAGTGTGGAGTACTCAGCCTGTTCGGGGGAGTACGCGTAGGGACTTGAAAGAACATCAAGTAGCCGCTCCATCACACTGTAATCTCCTTGTTTCACTGCGGCTTCTAGTGCCGCTTCTACCCGGTGGTTCCGAGGGATTAGCGCAGGATTGCTGTTTTGCATCAACTGATGCGAGGAGGTTTCAGGTTCCTGCTGCCTGCCTAGTCTCGCCTGCCACAGCTCATGCCACTGAGCAAATTCTGGAGCCCCAAACAGGACCGTATCCTCATGTCTTTCAAAAGTTAATGCGCGGAAGGTATTGGTATAATCTGCACGATATTTCTGCATCATACTGAGGAGGTCTTCGATAAGGGATTCGTCCTCTACCTCTTCGTTAAATATTCCCAGTTTTGCTCTCATTCCCGCGAGCCAATAAGAGTGATACAACTTAGGAAAATCTGAAATCTCATCCTGGGCCAGTTCAACAGCATGCTCCTGATTTTCATGCAGCAGCGGCAATAGCGTTTCAGCAAATCGAGCGAGATTCCACCCAGCCATCTGCGGTTGTTTGCCATAGGCATAGCGACCTTGAACGTCAATAGAACTGAATACCGTTGCCGGGTCATAGGTATCCATGAAGGCGCAAGGACCGTAATCAATAGTTTCTCCACTAATGGTCATGTTGTCAGTGTTCATTACCCCGTGAATAAAGCCAACTAGCTGCCACTTGGCAATTAGCATGGCTTGACGTTTGATCACTTCCCGAAGTAGCGAAAGATATCGACTCTCATCAGCTTCAATTTCTGAAAAATGTCGCTTTACTGTATAGTCGGCCAGAACCTGGAGTTCTTGGACTGTGCCCCATTTTGCAACGTATTGAAAAGTGCCAACGCGTAGATGACTGGAAGCCACACGGGTCAATATTGCACCAGGTAGTTCGGTTTCACGGATGACTGACTCACCGGTTGTCACCACTGCTAGACTACGGGTGGTAGGAATACCAAGGGCATGCATTGCTTCGCTGATGATGTATTCCCGTAGCATCGGGCCAAGTGTCGCTCGACCATCCCCCCCGCGGGAGTATGGCGTTCTACCTGGACCCTTGAGTTGAATATCAACCCGCTCATCTAGGGGGGTGATCTGCTCGCCAAGCAGTATAGCCCGGCCGTCCCCTAACATGGTAAAATGCCCGAATTGATGTCCCCCATAAGCTTGAGCAAGAGGCGAAGCTCCTTCGGGAATCTGGTTGCCAGCAAACACTGCTATCCCATCTTCGCTTTGCAGATCCTGAACGTTTAACCCCAACGATGTTGCCAACGGATCATTGAAAATGATTAACTCCGGTGAGCATACAGGGGTTGGATTGAGGCTCGTATAAAATGATTCCGGAAGACGAGCATAACTATTGTCTAAGTTCCATCCTGTTTCTTGTTTTTCTTTTCCCTTTGTCATCGTATCTCCTTTTCTTCTTTTGTCTTTTTGTTTCTAATTGTTTCTTTTACATAAAACAAAAACCAAAGGCATTCTATGATGATTTTTGTTATTTACTTGCCATATCAACACAAGACAACCCCTTGTAGTGTCTACTTCTTCCAATTTAATATACCCTTTCCACACTAAGATCACACCCTTTAATATTTTTAAGTATGTACTGAAATTAGATTCTCTTTCAACATGAACAGTGGTATACTAGTCTAGCGATGAGCTAATTTGCATAAGACGAGATTGACGCGCCTTTTAGGCATGCACTATGTGGAGTGCTGTCTCTCGCCGCAATACGCACAAAAAGACGTCCTATTGGGCGTCTTTTTTCTATGATATGATCCGTTACTAACGTTTTATCTCAGATCCATGTATAGAACTAATCTTTGATGTACACGTAACAGATGATTTTAATAATGGGGAAAGTGCATTTTCTATATATTCTATATTCGAATAATGGGCGTGTAAGCATCCTATTCTTTTTCTCAATTTCATTCCGCCTCTAATATATTTCTGCTTATTCTATCAGTTTGCTAATCCAATTGTCTATTAAAATTGGGATAGAGACCTTTCCTCTTATTCCATTAAATGGCCTTTAATGGAATAAGAGGACGGGCGTTTTTTAACAACTTTATTGAAAAGTGTAACACCTTTATCGTTATTCAACAATAAGGTTTAAACTACTCTCTCACTTCAGTATCAGAAAATGAATGAATGCCTTGATTTTGAATAGGGAGAATGACATCAACTGTCGTTCCTTTATTCACTTCACTTTCAATCACTATCTTTCCTTGATATGTTTCTATAATTTTATAACAGATCATTAACCCTAAACCAATTCCTTCTTCTTTGATACTGTAAAAAGGTTCACCGAGATAGGGGATACGTTCTTTTGAAATCCCATACCCTTGATCGATAAAACGAATACTCACTTGATGATCATCGGGTTTATCGATTTGGATCAAAATTTCCCCTCCCGTTGGCATCGCTTCAATCGCATTTTTCAAAATATTGATAAATACTTGTTTTAATTGATTCCCTTCAAAGGGGATCAACGGAATGTCAGACTCAAACTTTGTTCTAATTTGAACATTATTCATCATTACTCGGGGTTGAAGCAGCATTATAACTTGTCCTACTAACTGATGTAAGTCATTGGGCCGAACCTTTACCGCCTGTGGCTTGGCCACTGCCATAAATTCATTGGTAATACTTTCTATTCGATCAATCTCTGACAACACTACATTATAATGCTGCTTGTTCTCATTTTCTGTTGGTTTTAGTAAGTGCATAAATCCTTTCAATGCGGTTAAAGGATTGTTAATTTCATGGGCGATTGCAGTGGCTAATTGCCCTACAACAGCAAGCTTCTCCGACTTCCGTAATAATTCTTCTGTTTTTAACCGCTCAGTGATATCTCGGGAGATAAGCAATAAAACTTCCTTTCCATTCAAGTTAAAAACACGGACACTAAACTCATTATTTATTTTTTTGCCTGTTGTAAAAACAAATTCGTCTTGTAAAGTGAAAGAACGTTTACCTTCTGTAAGTTTTTCCACAATTCTTATGTACATTGTAGAATTTTGAGGAACAATATCGGCATATGGCATACAGAGAAGTTCTTCCCTACGGGACTCAAATCTTTCACACCCAACTGGGTTTACTTCAAGTAATCGAGTTGGTAATTGATCTTCATTCAATTCCACTAAGTATACGGCATCAGGTGACTGTTCAAATAGAACACGGTATTTCATCTCACTTTCCTGCAATTGTTGATGTAATTGTTGAAGTTCTCTTTCTACTTGTTTCCTTTCGGAAATGTCTCTATAGATTGCTGATAAAGCAATCACATTTCCCTTTGAATCCAGAATAGGTGAAAGCGTCAAACTAATTTCGAAAAGACTTCCATCTTTTCTTTGTCTCACCGTTTCTAACTTAGTGGTAATAGACTCTCCAGATATAATCTTTTGAATGGTTACGAAAGCACGATCTATAAAAAAATCAGGGACGCATGGTAATTTTTGTCCTATGATTTCTTGTATAGACCAACCCAACATCCTCTCATAAGCTTTATTGACTTGTAAAATATGTCCTTCTAAATCAAATATAATGATCGCATCTGTGTTATGACTGATAAATGATTCCAATCGGTCTTTAGTCGTCCTTAAATCCTCTTCCATCTTTTTTCGTTCCGTTATATCAATGGCAGAGCCGACAACCTCAATGACTTTTCCTTCACGTTTAATAGCCCTAAGCGAGGTGAAAATACAGGTTTTATCATTTGGATTTGGTAGTTCAAACGTGACCTCTTCTCCTTCCCAAGCCCGTTGATAAGATTCCAATAGCTGGGGAACTAATTGGGGAGGAATGACGGAAGGTCCCATCGTTTTTAAATCTTTCCCTACTACTTGTTCAGGATAGACTCCACTTTTGAAATATAATTGTCCATCACATAAAGTGTGGATAAAACTTCCATTCTCCTTTTTGAACTTAAAAATACCTCCTTGCTGTTCATGTACGGTATCCTTTAGTTCTTGCTTTGATTCTGCTAATGATCGATTCAATCTCGATAAATCCTGTGTTAAACGATACAATTTTTGATAAGCTTCCATAAGAAAAATACCGATTAAAAGTCCTATAGAAAGGCATAAAAGTCGTGTGACTTCAAAAGCTATGGATATTTTTAAGGGAGAAAAGAATGTGACTAGTAAAATATGAATCCCTATAAAACCAACCAGGTAAAGAAAAGCACTTTTAAAAGGAGAAAGGTTGTTGAAATAAGTTTTAAATACGGTGAATAGTAGAGCTGTTCCGAAATACAACATTTCGCTTAGTGCCCAATGATGACTTCCTATATAATGAAATGTTATATTAGCGCAAATGAAGATTGTGGTAATCCATCCAGCAGTACGCCCAAAGTAAATAAACGAAAGTATGAAAGGGGCAGCGCGAAGGTCAAAGATCCATGCATTGTATGTATTCGGAAAGAACATCAATATAGTAGAAATCATACCTGCATATAATCCGCCAAACAATTGGTTCGGCTTAAAGTGTTTATGTAATACGAAAACTCGAATAAATATAGCCACACTAACCAAGAACGAAAAAATACAAAGATTAATGAAAAAATCATTGAGAATCATTTAATAAATCTCTCCCTCTAGCTTTATAAGGCTTTAACGAACACAACAAAATTTTTCCTTTGTTGTATTCGAAGTAAATCTTTAACTCATCTTATAAGTTAAAGACACATTCAGACAGACTATTTATCTATTTGAGTTGCCTATTCTAGAGGTGTTAAATCTAATTGTTCACTAATAAAACTTTATCAAAACCATACTTTTCATATTGATTTCAAAATAACCATTACTGTAATCATAAATATCATATAGATTTCGGTTTCATAAAGAACCTTGGAACCAATATTCAATCTTATATTAATTCTTCCTAGACCTGTCTGAGAGGCCTTATTCAAAATATCAATGTTAAACACTTCCTGTCAAGCGAAATTTACGTGAACGTTTCATTTCAAGACGAGTTGACATAATTCATAGCAGAAGTAAAAGACCTAATGTTGAATGACGATCTAGTTGGTTCAATTACAATAAAGTCGTTTCTTATCCATTAAAGTTTCTTCAAAATTTTGCATTTAAATTAATGAACAGGAAACTTTAACTAATGGTGTATAAACGATAAATAACGAACAAAAAGCCAATCCCTTTTTTGTATCAAGGATTGGCTTTTGTTCAATTTCCTAAAATTGCAATTATATCAACTGAAAATGTATTATATATACAAACTAGAGGTGTTTGATAATTACGAAATTGAAAAGAATTTCTTGAGTAATGCCTTTTCCTTCCTTCGTGAAATCTAGTCGTCAACAATAGGTAAGCATTTGAAGTGAATTTATGACCATCTGGATCAGTAGGTTTTTGCATCTACCTTCTTCACCTATTTTCTACAATGCGCTATAAATATTCGTATATTCATTTGCTGAGTGTCGCCAACTAAATTTACTTCTATTGACATTTTTTAAGAGTTTTTTCCATAATATCGGTTCATGATAAATTGTTAGTGCATAACGCATGACATACAATAAATCGTGAGCATTATAATTAGAAAAGCTAAAGCCATTTCCAGTTCCTGTTTCTTCGTCAAATGGAAGTATGGTATCCTTTAGTCCGCCTGTTTCACGAACAATTGGCACGGTTTTATATTGTAGAGAAATAAGCTGAGATAAACCACAAGGTTCAAACTGGGAAGGCATTACGAAAAAATCTCCACCGGCATAAATTTGACGGGCAAGTTCTTCATCAAAAGTAAATTGCGCAAAAAACTTATCAGGATAACGTTTTGAAGCTTTGGAAAAATAATCCTCAAAATCAGTATCGCCATATCCAAGTAAAACAAACTGAATATTTTCTTGCAGCAATTCGTCAAAAATATGTTTTAACAAATGGAGACCCTTTTGTTCAACTAGTCTTGTAATCATCACAAAAAGAGGAATATCTCCATTTTTAGGTAGTCCTATTTTTTCTTGAAGGGCGACTTTATTTTCCTTCTTTTTAATACGAGAGTGCCGATAGTTAGTGAAAAGGTAAGGGTCCATCATTGGATTAAATTCATTCGTGTCAATTCCATTTAGCACCCCAACAAGGTCCGAAGATCGTTCCAACAATAGCGGGTGTAATCCTTCACTATTGAGCGGATTCTTAATTTCTTCTGCATAGCTAGGACTTACAGTCGTAATTTTATCCGCATGGAAAATTCCACCTTTTAAACAATTTAACATTTCACCCCATTCTAAACCTCCAAAATGGGTGAGAGGAAGGTTGAAGAAATTAGCAAAGGCATGATGAGGCATGACACCTTGATATTTAATGTTATGAATGGTGAAGACAGTCGATAATTTTTCAAGAGGTTGAAGAATTTTAGCTAAAGCAACTGTTATTCCAGCTTGCCAGTCATGACCATGTAGAACATCAGGCGTAAAATCTAAGTAAGGAAGGGATTCAATTACAGCTTGACTAAAAAAGATAAAACGTTCGCCATCATCATAGTAGCCATAAACACTGTTTCTTGAAAAATAATAATCATTTGAAATAAAATAATAGATAATTCCTTCATGCTCCAACGTATAGAGAATACCTTCTTGCTTTCTCCAACCAAGAGGTACAAGAAAGGTAGATTGTAAGCTCAATTTTCCGTACCAGTTTTCTTTTATCTCTTTATAAAGTGGGAGAATAACTCGTACTTCAACTTTATTCGTTTGGTTTAACGCACGAGGAAGAGATCCAATGACATCAGCAAGTCCTCCTATTTTGACAAACGGTGTACATTCTGATGCTACAAATAATACATTTTTCATCTTAGACTCTTCCCCTTTCATTTTTTGATTAGATGGTTTTACGTTTGGCAATTACATAAGGCATTTCTTTTGCACCAATAAAGGTCTGTCCTGCTGTAATATGAACATCTTTATCTAAGATTACATTTTCTAAGTACGCACCTGATTCGATGGTACAACGCTGCATAATGACTGAATTTTTAATCGTTGCTCCTTTTTGTACATGAACCCCTCGGAAAAGAACGCTATGTTCAACATTTCCATCAATGACACAACCATTCGCAAGCAAGGACTGCGTTACCATTGTTTGTTCTCTAAACTTTGTGGGTGGCTCGTTACTAACTTTGGTACGAATGCGATGATCTTGATTAAAAAGTGCTTTACAATTTTCTTCATACAGCAAATTCATATTGTGTCGATAATAACTCTCAACAGAATTTACAAAGGCAGTGTAGCCTTTATGTTCAAAACATTGAACCTTTAATCGATTTACATTTTCTTTTATACCATGAAAGAAGAAGTGCCCATGATGGTGGGCAATACATTCATCAACAAGGTTTAGTAATAATTCTTTACTCAAAATATAAATACCAGTAAAAACATGATGATTATGCTTGTCGTTTGTGATGTCTGTAACCTGGCCATCAGCATTTGCTTCAACTCGTAAGCATGATTCGTGTTCTTTTTGTAAGGAATCAATTTCAGTTGTAATAAGAGTGATATCGGCTTCTATTTCTAAATGCTGTTGGAATGCTTCTTGATATTCGTTATTTGATATAAATTGACTGCCACTTATTAACACATAATCGGCTTTGCCACGATTAAAAAAATCACGATTGTTGTGAAAGTGTCGTAAGTCGCCTTTCGATATATCAGTCGGGTCATTCCAATCTGGAGGAAGGACAAAAAGGCCGCCATGACGTCTATCAAGCTCCCAGCTCGCTCCGGTACCAAGGTGATCCATTAACGAACGATATTTATTTCGGGTAAAAATGGCGACTTCCTGAATATTCGATTTCACCATATTAGAAAGTGTGAAGTCAATAAGGCGATAGCGTCCAGCAAAAGGCACGGCAGCTCCGCAGCGAAAATAAGTTAATTCATTCAAAAAATCATACTCATGATCAAGATTAATGACGCCCATTAAAGAATCCATTAGTGGTTCCTCCCCCATATTTTCAGTTGTTATATTTTAATGTAATGAATTCAAGTTTTTTTCTAATTAAATGGTTAATAAACTACCTAGATTTTCCTTTGACACAATAAGTGGTTCTTGATTAGCTTCTGAGCGAATAACAGTGTGATCAGGAATTTCGGTACCCTCTACGACAATAACTTTCTCAAGAATGACATGGTTACCTACTTTTACATGTGGATGTAAAATAGATTCTCGAACAAAACTATCGTGTCTAACAGTTACATTCTCAAACAAGATGGAATGTTCAACGGTTCCAGAAATCCAACATCCTGAATTAATTAAGGAACGATTGACATTTGCATCTTTATCTATAAACTGTGGAGAGTAATTCGAGTCATGAGAATAGGTTCTCCAATTTTTGTTATTTAGAGAAAGTGAAAGGTCTTCATCTAACAGGTCCATATTTGCTTCCCAATAGCTTTGAATTGTACCTACATCTTTCCAATACCCATCGAAGCGATAGGCAAATAGACGATGGCTGTCAGCTAGCATAGCTGGGATAATATCCTTTCCAAAATCATGACTAGAATCAGGTAATTCAGCATCCTGTAGGAGGTAGGATTTTAATTTTTTCCAATTAAAAATGTAAATGCCCATTGAAGCGAGATTGCTTTTTGGATTTTGTGGTTTCTCTTCAAATTCATAAATTCTTAGGTCATCACTTGTGTTAAGGATTCCAAATCGGGATGCCTCATCAATGGGGACCTCCATCACAGAGATGGTCGCATCAGCCTCGGTTTTTATATGATGATCCAACAATATCTTGTAATTCATTTGATAGATGTGATCACCAGAAATCACGAGAATATGCTCTGGGTCATATTGTTCTATATAGTGAATATTTTTGTAAATGGCATCTGCAGTTCCCTTGTACCAGCTTACACCTTCTTGCGCGGTGTAAGGAGAGAGAATCGATACCCCATCCTGTTGTCTATCTAAATCCCAAGGTTTCCCAATTCCGATATGCTTATTTAATACAAGAGGAGCGTACTGTGTAAGAACTCCGACTGTATGAATACCGGAATTTGTACAATTGCTTAATGTGAAATCGATAATCCGATATTTGCCACCGAAGTGGACGGCTGGTTTTGCTACATTTTTTGTGAGTAATCCCAATCGTTTTCCTTCACCACCTGCGAGTAACATTCCTATGCATTCCTTTTTCATATAGCTTCCTCCCTCTCCTTAGTAGACTGGAATTTATCCATATATTTAAAGATCGAAATAGCGAGCGGGGGAACTTTAATTTTTATATGTTGGTCTAACCCGTGCCATTTCGTTGGATAACTAAAGTGAATACGACCATTTAATTGGTTTGAACCACCAAACTCTTTTGCATCAGAATTAAAAATTTCAGTGTACGTACCTGAATAGGGGACACCAATTTTATAATCATAATAAACATTTGGAGTAAAGTTACAGATAACGATTAAGTCGTCTTCCAATTTTGTGCTTTTCCTTCTAAAGGAAATAATACTTTGGTCAACATTGTGAGGATCGATCCATTGAAACCCTTCTTGATCATGGTCTAGCTCGTGAAGAGACTGATAATTTAAATAAAGATGATTTGCTGCTTTCACAAATTCAAGCATTGATTGATGAAGCGGATAATCTAATAGATGCCAATCTAGTTGTTCTTTATCTTTCCACTCCGCATATTGACCAAACTCACCCCCCATAAACATTAATTTTTTACCTGCATGAGCGACCATATAGCCGTAAAGCAATCTAAAATTAGCAAACTTTTCCCATTGGTCTCCAGGCATTTTATCAAGCAATGATTTCTTCCCATGTACAACTTCATCATGAGAAAGAGGTAGGACGAAATTTTCGGAATGACTATACATAAAGGAAAAGGTTAATAAATTATGATTCCATTTGCGGTAAATAGGTTCATATTTCATATATTTCAGCATGTCATTCATCCAACCCATATTCCATTTGAAATTAAAGCCTAATCCACCTAAGTGGGTTGGAGCAGTAACCATTGGAATATCTGAACTATCCTCTGCCATCATTAGTACATTTTCATCAAAGTTAAATAGGACCTCGTTTAATTTACGGAGGAAAGCGAATGCGTCAAGATTCTCATCGCCACCGTATGAATTAACGATACGTTCATCTTGATCGCTTTTGTCAAAATTAAGATGAAGCATGCTTTCTACAGCGTCTACTCGTAATCCATCAATGTGATATTCCTCTAGCCAAAATAGTGCATTCGAGATAAGAAAGCTCTGTACTTCCGGTCGACCAAAATCAAAGGTTAACGTCCCCCATGAATGTTTTTCTGCTTTTCGTGGGTCAGCGTATTCAAAAAGAGGACTGCCATCAAATAAACGTAATCCATGTTCATCTTTACAAAAATGACTCGGTACCCAATCCATGATTACACCTATATCGTGTTGATGACATTGGTCAACAAAATATTTGAACTCTTCCGGTGTGCCATATCGTGATGTAACAGAAAAATAGCCTGTTATTTGATAGCCCCAAGATAAATCAAAGGGATGTTCAGCCAAAGGCAGGATTTCAATATGAGTAAATCCCAGTGATTGAACATAGGGGATAAGTTCATCGGCTAATTCTCTGTATGTGAACAACTCTCCATCTTTCTTTTTTTTCCAAGTCCCAAGATGGACTTCATAAATGGAAATAGGTGAGCGATACACATTGATTGATTTTCTTTTTTGCTGCCAAGCTTCATCCTTCCATTCAAAGGTAGAGGGAAGTGTAGTTAAAGAAGCAGTTGCTGGTCTAAGTTCAGATTGACGTGCATAGGGATCTGACTTTAATTGTCTCGAGCCATCAGCTTTAATAATTTCGTATTTGTAAAGTGTTTGTTCAGGAATATTAGTAAAAAAACCAACCCATAATCCCTGTTCGTTTACTCTTGTTAAGGGGTGAAGTCTTCCATCCCAATTATTGAAGTCCCCGCCTATGTTTACTTGTTTAGCATTTGGTGCCCAAACACTAAAACGAAATCCTTTTCCCTGCTCATAGTCTATGTAATGGCAACCGAGCATTTGATGACTCCGATAATGAGTGCCTTGATGAAATAGATAAACATCTGTTTCTGAAATATTAAACATTAGTCAAACCTCCTTTATGCTGAGAATTTTCAGTTGGAGAGGAGAATTGATATACTAGCTAATTAATCAGTTTTGCTTAAGTATAGCCGGTCTAATGAAGTTAGGAAGCAAGTCATCTTTGATATTGAATTATAGGTTTTTTAATAGGAAAAACATTTGGATAACTTTTTTGAATGCTTCTAAAAGGAAGGAGTCCATCGTTTGTTACGATATTAAACATATTTTAAATACTGCGTTAAGAAGAAATTGTAAGCGTTTCCTTTAAATAATAATATTGAGTGTAAGTTGTTTTCATTTTTGTTAAGGAGAACCTTATCTTATAGTTCTATTTTTATACGCTAAAACCCTTGTAAGATCGACAAAAAATATAATGTTTTTTAAAGAAAAAGATTTTGATTTAAAGATAAGTTTAATTTGAATGTTCAGCCTATAACGAGCTAGTTAAATCTACAGGTTTGACATTCAAACTTTTTATTAATGCAATGCTAATGTAATTATACAAAAATGTACCCTTTAAGTAGACTTTTTTAAGTGTCTACTTTATAAGGCTGTCATTGGGGGGTTAGAAAACGTAATTTACAATGTTAACGCATTTCCAATATAAAAAGCCCAATTTCTCAGGTATTAAAATTGAGAAATTGGGCTTTTCGTTACTCTATTAACAAACGCATGATTGTTGAAAAAAATATCCAAATGGCTGCGCTCATTTACTTAGAGACTTCTCTTTAACAGAGAAAAGAAGTACATGATGACACCTAGATCGTTTTTCTTTCATTACTAATCATCATTTACTTCATAAAGTGCATCTTTTAACGTCTGAATGAGAAAAGTTAGATCTTTCTCTTCAATATTTAAAGGCGGAGCTAACGTTAATACGTTATTATAGCCCGCAACAGTAGCCCCATTCTTCCCAATAATAACTCCCTTTTGTTTACATGAAGCAATCACTTGATTTACAATGCTTACATCAATTGGGACCTTCGTTTCTTTATCAGCTACCAATTCTATTCCAATAAGTAGACCTTTGCCACGTACGTCACCAACAATTGGGTGATTTTGTAAAAGGTTACTCAACTCATTTTTCAAACGCTCTCCCAACTGTTTGGAGCGTTCATATAATTTTTCGTTTTCCATAATTTCAAGATTCTTTAGTGCTAGTGCACACGCTGCTGGATTTCCACCAAATGTATTAACGTGCCGAAAATAATCATATTGGTCTGACCCTTTAAAAGCATTATATATTTCTCTTCTTACAGCTGTTGCTGATAACGGTAGATACCCACTCGTAATCCCTTTAGCCATCGTAATGATATCTGGCTTCACTCCATAGTTCATAAAACCAAAGGCTTCTCCTGTTCGACCGAAACCGCAAATGACTTCATCGACAATAAGCAATGCACCGTGCTTCTCACAGATTTCCTTAACTGCGGACATATAACCATCAGGCGGAATGAGAACTCCTCCTCCTGTAATGATCGGCTCCATTATAACTCCGGCAATTGTATCACTTAACTCCCACGTCATTACACGATCAATCTCTCGCACGGACTCTAGTTCCGAAGGGTCATCGTTTGGTTGGTCAGTAGATCGATATAAATCTGGCGGTGTAACATGAATGAAACCAGATGCTAACGGTTCGTACTTGTATTTTCTTTCTGCCTGGCCAGTTGCAGCAAGTGCTCCCATTGTATTACCGTGATACCCACGATATCTTGAGATGAATTTATTACGGTGAGAATCACCTTTTTGTTGGTGATATTGTCGAACGATTTTAAAAGCAGTTTCATTAGCTTCTGAACCACTATTGGAAAAGAAAATGATATACTCATCGCCGAGCATTTCATTTAATTTTTCCCCGAGTTTAATAGCTGGCAAATGACTTTGAGTCAGAGGAAAATAAGCTAAATCCTTTAATTGCTCATAAGCCGCTTCAGCTAATTCCGTACGTCCATATCCTATATTCACACACCATAGTCCTGACATTGCATCTAGGTATTTATTTCCTTCATTATCTTCTATCCATACTCCCTCTGCTTTAGTTATAACCATTGTTGCGTTAGGATTATAAGGTTTCATCGAATGCCAAACATATTTCTCATCTTTTGTAAGAGCTTCATTGTTCTGGTTCGTCCTTTCCATTGCCACTCCTCCTCCCAACTTCAAAAGAAAAATCCACAAAAACCGTAGCAGCCCACCAATCTTCTACTAGTAATCAACCATTCAACTTTTTCCTAGAAATCATATCTTGATGTAATCATTTTCTTTCGTGTGAAAAAGTTTACTCCGTCCTTACCATTGACATGAAGGTCGCCGTAGAATGAATCCTTCCATCCGGAGAACGGGAAGAACGCCATTGTTGCTGGTACACCGACATTAATCCCGAGCATTCCTGCATCTGCTTCTTCACGGAATTGGCGGATTGCTTTTGCATCTTTCGTATAAATCGTAGCTCCATTCCCGTATTTAGACTTTCTAATGTATTCTAAGCCTTCATCTAAATCCTCTGCTCGAAGCAAGCTTAGTACAGGTGCAAAGATTTCATCTGTTGCAATTGTCATATCCGGTGTTACATGATCAAAGATCGTTGGACCTAAGAAATTGCCACCTTTCATTTCTTCCATTTCTATTCGCCCATCACGAATAAGAGAAGCTCCCTCTTCCACGCCTTTTACAATATAGTCCAACACTTTTGTACGGTGTGACTCACGAATGACGGGAGTTAGAAGAACCTCATCGTCTAATCCATTTCCGATAATTAATTCATCAGCTCTAGCCCTTAGTTCGCTGACAAATGCTTCGCCGTCTCCAACAACAACGACCGCACTACATGCCATACAACGTTGTCCCGCACTTCCATAAGCCGATGTAACAATATGATTAACAGCTTTTGCAACATCTGCATCGGGCATAACAATGTGATGGTTCTTAGCTCCAGCAAGCGCTTGAACGCGCTTGCCATTCGTAGCTGCTCGTTCATACACGTATTTTGCTACTGGCTGTGAGCCAACAAAGGAAATAGCTTTAACATCTTCGTGGTCAAGTAAGCCATTTACCACATCATGAGCCCCATGAACGACGTTTAGTACACCAGCAGGAGCACCAGCTTGAGTAAACAACTCAGCCAGTTTATTCGCTAACATCGGCGTTCTTTCCGATGGCTTTAATATAAACGTATTTCCGCATGCAATTGCGAGCGGAAACATCCATAATGGAACCATCATTGGAAAGTTAAATGGTGTTATTCCTCCGACTACTCCTAATGGATAACGGAACATTTCCGAATCAATATCCTCAGCAATCCCAGATAACGTCTCACCCATCATTAATGTCGGTGCCCCACTTGCAAATTCAACACATTCTATTCCCCGTTGCACTTCTCCATGTGCCTCTTTAAACGCTTTTCCATTTTCTTGAACGATAAGCTTTGCAAGTTCATCATGATGATCTGATAGCAATGTATGATATTTAAAAAAGATTCTTGCTCGCTTCGGTACCGGGGTCTTCTTCCATGTGATAAAAGCTTCGTTTGCAGCATTTACAGCCTGATCAACATCTACTTTTGCTGATATAGGCACTGTCGCAACTATTTCACCTGTTGCTGGGTTAGGGACCTCTAATGTATTCCTACTACTCGATTCTACCCATTCTCCATTTATAAAATTTTTCAGGAGATTTGTTTGTTTTTTTATCAGTGCCATAATCCTTGCCTCCTACTTTTGTTTTTTATTTTCCGCTTGTTTCCATTATCCCTCATTTTGTAAACGTGTTTATTAGACACTATGTCAAATAACTAAGTGGAAATACTCCACATTATGAACAGTGATTGTTTTTAAAACAACGTGTGAAGCCATTTCCCTTCTTCCAGTAATCAAAATACCTCGACGAAACCTTCAAACGGCTTGAAGCGACATTCGAATTTTATAAATTCTTAAAAAAAGCACGAAAAAACTAAGATTCTCGTACTTACATTTCATTATTCGATACTTGTGTGTTATTTTCTGTTGTATTTAAGTAGTCATAAGCAAGAAACATAAATTCAATCACTAATCGCTTTTCTGAATTCATGAAGTCTCTTCCAAGAAGGGTTTCTATTTATTTTGTATAATCATGATTGAACTAAAGTATTTTCTAGCATCAGCGCTTTTAATGTGTAATCGTTCTACCGGTTCTTTATAACCAGATGAGTCGGGAGTCTTTAATTCAAATTCAACAAATGCACCGCTTAGATTTTCTGTAACAGCTTTAATCTGATAGCCTTGTTCGATCAAAAAGTCGATTTTTTCTCTCTCTGCAATAAACTCCTTGTACTCAGACATGTGCAAACCTCCTCCATTTCTCTAATTATTGTCCGTAACATCAGACTCGACTAAAGGTTCATCCTCATTTATATTCCAGTCTCTGCCGACAGTAATTCCTAAAAACTTTTCATCACTCGGGTCTTCAATTTCAGACTGTTTGTATTTTACGAACCACCAATACTTTGCAAGGAAATAATAGGCTGTCAAACCAACGACAAACCCGACAACAAACGAATAGTTGGATAAAAGGTACGCTGCTGTTCCACCTAAAACAAACGCTATAAAACCAGCTAAATTAAAACCGTTTAAATATTTGTATTGACCTTCTTCCCTATATAAATCTGGGACATTTACTCGACGCTTACGAATAAGATAGTAATCGGCAACTAAGATTCCTACAATGGCCGATAAAATTCCGCCGACAATTAGTAAAGCCGGAATGATGATACCAAACAAACTCCATGGTTGAACAAGGGAACCAATCAGACCTGCGGCTACTACCCCTGCCCAGAATGGCACTTTTGGTCCACCTACGTTTGAAAATATAGTTGCCGCTGGAATTAAATTCGCTGAAATATTGGTTGACCACTGTGCAAAGACGATCATTAGTAAAAGCACCCCTAATATTAAGCCGCTAGCAGCTTGCTGAAGGGCAACGACTGGATCGTAATTAGCAACGGCAATGTAGGAGACCCCACCAATGATAACCATAAAGGTTTGTGTTAATGGTAGAGCTATTAGACTCCCGACAATTTGTGATTTATTACGTTTAACCCAGCTTCTTTCAAGTTTCGGAGCTTTAATAAAGCGAGAAATCGACGGCATATCTGCTGCTAACGTTCCCCAAAAACCCATATTACTCATAATGACGACGATAAATGCAGTTATCGCAGCACCGCCTGTTACAGGATTTTCTATCCAAGCCCAAACGTCTCGACCTTCTGCTAATGCTTTATCCGCTAGAGTCAAATACATCCACCCTGAAATAATAATGATAACAGGTGCCGCGAAGTCTGCGAAACGTTCAACCGCTTTAATTCCGAGTGACGTATTAACGATTTGAAGCGTCGCAAAAATTAAGAAACAGACAAACCAGTTATCAAAACCAAACAAAACAAATAAGATTCCATTCATTGCTGTTGAACCAAAGTACGTATTAATCCCAAACCAACAAGAAGCAACAAATCCACGAATAACAGAAGGAATATGAGTTCCAATTGTACCAAATGGAGCCCTTAGATAAACAGGAAAGGACAGACCATGCTCAACACCGATATCACCAGTCATAGTCATAAAGAGACCTATGGCTACAGATCCAATAATGGTTGCTAAAACTACCCAGCCGAGGGAGAGATTTTGCACACCAGACCCGCCAATTGCAAAAGCAGCTAAAACGACGGCCATCCCAACCCAAATGAACGCAAACCCAAACGTTCCTATCTTTTTCTCATTATGTGGAATCGGCAATAAATCCGGAGACTTTAAATGACTTTGGTTTCCCTTCATGGTATCACCCTTTCGTCATTATTTTTTTCGGAATGTTCCGTTACTAATAGGAGGATGAATTTTGGGCTTTGTACTTTGTTTTTAGACAATTGCTCAACCTTTTTTCACTAAGGTCAAGCAATTGTTATTTGGATTACATCGTTAATTTATCGCTTTGATTAGTTTCAATTGTGGCCGAATTATATCTTGCTCGTTTAAGATAGTGACCTTGCCCTAGCTTACCTACAAACTGCTTGTCACGAATGACAAATTCACCACGAGATAACACCGATACTGGCTCTCCTGTTACTTTTATCCCTTCAAATGGATTATAATCGGCAGCCATATGGTGGGTCTTGGCAGATATGGTTCTCTCAACACTCGGATCAAAAATTACAATATCTGCATCAGCTCCGACAGCAATTGTTCCCTTTTGTGGATATAAACCAAACAGTTTTGCAATTCGTGTAGACGTAATGTCAACAAATTGGTTTAAGGAGATTCGACCTTTTTTTACTCCCTCAGAAAAGAGAATACTCACTCGATCTTCAATGATTGGCCCGCCATTAGGAATTTTTGTAAAGTCTCCTTTCCCTAAATCCTTTTGTCCTTTGAAATCAAAAGAGCATTGGTCAGATCCTAATGTTTGTAAATCACCATTTTTTAACGCGTTCCATAAAATTTCTTGATGCCATTTTTCCCTGAGTGGTGGTGACCATACATACTTAGCACCTTCAAAATCAGGTTTTTCTAAATAGGTTCGGTCAAGCACTAAATATTGCGGACACGTTTCCCCCCATACGTCATATCCTTTCCTTCGCGCTTCAGCAATTTTCTCAACGGCTTCAGCACAGGAGACATGAACGACATATAGCTGTGAATCTGCTAAGCCGGTTAACTGTGTAGCTCTTCCAGTTGCTTCCCCTTCCACCTCTGGCGGTCTAGTAAGTGCATGATAGATTGGGTCCGTTTTTCCTTCTTCCAATGCCTTATTTATTAAATATTCAATCACGTCCCCATTTTCTGCGTGAACCATAACTAATCCGCCAAGCTCTTTTGCCGCAACTAATGTACGAAACAGTGTTCCATCATCGGCTTGAAAGACATTTTTATAGGCCATAAATACTTTAAACGATGTAATCCCTTCTTCGTCCATGACGACTGGTAATTGCTCTAGGACGTCATCATTCATTTCACCTATCATAAGATGAAATCCATAGTCAATGACCGCTTTGTCCTTTGACTTTGCATGCCATGTTTGAATCGCATTTTTCAGGGGCTCTCCTTTATTCGTTAAACAGAAATCAATAACCGTTGTTGTTCCACCAAATGCTGCCGCAATCGTCCCTGTTTCAAAATCATCCTTTGAAACCGTTCCGCCAAATGGCATTTCAAGATGAGTATGAGGATCAATCCCCCCTGGAAAAACATAGCACCCTTTGGCATCAACTACTTCTGCTCCACCTACGGATAAATCTCGCCCAATGATAGAAATCTTTCCATTCTCAATAAGTAAATCAGCTTGATACGTGTCCGTTGCCGTTACAATGATTCCGTTTTTAATGATTTTCTTCATGATTAACCCTCCTATTTACTTTCCTACATCTACTTGACGACTTTGTACTGAACCAATCGCAGCTTGACGTTCATTCCATGTCATTGGCGGGTGTTCACTTTGAAGTTCAATCATGTCAATTGCTCCATCAACAGGACAAACGATCGAACATAGATTACAGCCTACACAATCCTCTTCATTCACTTTTAAATAACCTTTGCCGTTTTCGTCTTTTAACATATCGATACACTGATGTGATGTATCCTCACACGCAATATGACACTTATTACAATTAATACACACATCGTTGTTAATTTTAGCGACTACTTTATAATTTAGATCTAAATTGCCCCAATCAGAGTATCGTTGAACTGATTTTCCAACAATTCCGTCAATTGATGGGATACCTTTTTCATCCAAATAATTGGAAAGACCTTCGATCATATCTTCTACAATCCTGAATCCATGGTGCATGGCTGCTGTACAAATTTGTACTCCTGTTGCACCCATCAATAAATATTCAACGGTATCTTTCCAATTGGAGATACCTCCAATGCCTGAAATTGGCACATTAATACGAGGGTTACGTGCACATTCTGCAACCATGTTTAGAGCAATTGGTTTAACCGCTGGCCCACAATAACCACCATGAGCACCTTTGCCAGCAACATGTGGAATCGTGTTCCATGTATCGATATCCACCCCCATTAAACTGTTAATTGTGTTAATCATACTAATGGCATCTGCGCCGCCTTGAACCGCGGCTTCTGCCGTAACAGTAATGTCCGTAATATTGGGCGTAAGCTTAACAATAACAGGCGTTTGTGCCACTTCTTTTACCCAATACGTTTGCTTTTCTACTAATTCTGGAACTTGACCAGAAGCAGACCCCATGCCACGCTCTGCCATTCCATGTGGACAGCCAAAATTAAGCTCAAGACCGTCAACACCTATATCCTCTACACGTTTTACAATTTCATGCCATTTTTCCTGTTTTGGTTCAACCATTAATGACGCAATAATGGCATGGTCTGGAAATCTCTTTTTTGTTTCATAAATCTCTTTCAAATTCACTTCAAGCGGACGGTCTGTAATAAGCTCAATATTATTAAAACCGGCTACTTTTTGTCCATTAAAGCTAACTGCAGCAAAGCGTGAAGAAACATTCAAAATCGGATCTCCTAATGTTTTCCAAACAGCACCTCCCCAGCCAGCGTCAAATGCCCGTTGAACTTGGTAGCCAGAATTAGTTGGAGGAGCCGAAGCCAACCAAAATGGATTCGGTGATTTAATTCCTGCAAGGTTTATTCGTAGATCAGCCATATTTACCCTCCTCGTTTTATACCCGATAATCTTTACGCAGTTTCTGTTGTTTTTTTAAATAATTGCTTATGAATGGCATACGCAGTATCCTTCCCTTGCTGAGCTGCGGAAACAACCATCGCTTCGCCCTGTCCTTTACCAAAAATAACATCTCCACATGCAAATATTTTTTCATTAGATGTTTGGAACGTCTCTTGATTTATTTTCACGACGCCCCCGTCATGTTCCAAGCCAAACTGGTCGATCAATTGAATGTAACGAGATTGTCCAATAGCTTTAATGACGGCGTCTACTTGTAAAGTAAACTCAGAGCCTTTTACGGGCACCGGACGACGTCGACCATCTTCATTTGGCTCTGCTAACTCCATTTTGATACACTCCATTGCTTTCACTTTGCCATTTTCATCACCTATGATTTTTTTTGGAGCCATTAACCAACGGAATTCAACGCCATCTTGCTTTGCAAATTCATACTCAAAGTCATAAGCCGTCATTTCTTCTTCTGTTCTTCGGTACAATATCTTAACATTTTCAGCTCCAAGGCGAACAGAACATGTTGCACCGTCAATGGCCGTGTTTCCAGCACCAATAACGACAGCACGCTTTCCTACTAAATGATCAGAGATATTGTTTGATTTAGTCGTTTTTACAAATTCAATTGCATCATATACACCGTCTAAATCTTCTCCCTCAATGCCGAGCTTAGGCACGCTTGACATCCCAATCGCTAAGACAACAGCGTTATAGTTTTCCATCAGCTCTTTTACGGAAACATCTTTTCCCACTCTTGTATTTGTTCGTATCTCTACATCTAAACTTTTCACCTGATCGACTTCCCAGAAAGAAATAGCTTGAGGCAATCGGAAAGAAACAATTCCATACGTATTTAGTCCGCCAGCTTCCTTTTCCGCTTCAAAAATGGTTACTTGATATCCTAATAACGCGAGTTCTCGAGCAGCAGATAAACCAGCAGGTCCTCCACCGACAATCGCTACGGTTTTTCCATTTTTCTGACCAGCTTTAAATAATAATTGATCATTTTTCATTGCCCAATCCGTTGCATAGCGCTGCAAGTTACCAATCATAATCGGTTTCGTAGAATGATTGAGAACACAGGCCCCTTCACAAAGTTCCTCTGTTGGACATACGCGCGCACAGCTTGCTCCTATTGGGTTTGATATCATAATTGTTTTTGCAGAACCTTTTACGTTTCCAGATGCGATCTTTTTAATAAACGAGGGGATATCAATTCCAGTAGGACAAGCGGTAATACAGGGAGCATCGTAGCAATATAAACATCGGTTAGCCTCTTCAATCGCTTCTTGATTTGATAGGCCAAGATGAACTTCTTGAAAGTTTTTCTTTAAATCATATAACGATAGTTGCGTTTTGCTGTTGTTATTCAATAGAAATGCCTCCTTTACCAAATAGATACTATTTTCAAAAATAGGATTTTACATAGATATAAATTACTTTCAATCTATGTAAAACCCATTAAATTATGATTTTACGGAAGAAGAGAAGTCATTTCTTCGTAAGTCTCCGGACGGCGGTCACGATAAAATTGCCACGTGTCTCTTACTTCACGTATTAGCTTTTTATTCATTTCACCAATGACCACTTCATCTTCGTCCCGGCTTCCGATAGAGACGAAGCTTCCTTTTGGATCGACTAAATACGATTGTCCATAGAACTCACCCATATTCCAAGGTCTTTCTACTCCAACACGATTGATCGCTCCAACATAATAGCCATTTGCTACTGCATGTGCTGGTTGCTCTAGCTTCCAAAGGTACTCTGATAAACCAGCCACAGTTGCTGAAGGATTGAATACAATTTCAGCTCCTTTTAATCCTAGTAATCTAGCACCCTCTGGAAAATGTCGATCATAACAAATATAGACACCAACTTTGGCAAATGCAGTATCAAACACTGGATAGCCTAAGTTTCCTGGTTTGAAGTAGTATTTCTCCCAGAATCCGTGTCCTTCATTACCAACTCCGACTTGAGGGATATGTTGCTTACGATATTTGCCAAGATAAGAACCATCTGCGTCAATAACAGCTGCTGTATTATAATAAGTTGCAATACCTTCGCGCTCATATATGGGTAGAACAATAACAACCCCTAATTCCTTTGCTAAGTTTTGAAAGCGTCTCGTTGTAGGACCATTCGGGATTTCTTCTGCTGCATCATACCATTTTGATTTTTGCTCACAGCAAAAATATGGTCCATAGAAAATTTCTTGTAAACAAACGATTTGAGCCCCTTTATCTTTTGCGTCTTTTACTAACTTGATATGTTTCTCAATCGCTTTTTCCTTATGAACCTCAACAGGCTCATCCCCATGTACATCATTAGAAGCTTGAATGAGTCCTATTTTTACCGTATCTGACATAATCATTCCTCCTTAATATTTCAATATATTTATAGAAGAAACTCTATAGTAAGATGACATCTCCTACTAATAGTGAGTTCATCAACAATTTTATATAGCGTTAAATCATCATCCCTTCGTCTAAAAAAATCAATATGTAAGCGTTTCCTATAATGATTTTGAATAGGTTTTCTTTCTATTAATGACTTACTAATGTACCTCCCTGCAGAAATTTGAGTTAATTGTACTTTTAATGATAGGCTAATGCACTATACATAGTGTTAAATAGTCACATTCAATTATTTATCAATCTGTAAAATATCGTTTTGCATAGTGAGTTATTGAACATTATGATTACTATCTAGAAGTCTTAACTCAAGTCAATAAGGAACTACTACAGTTATAACATAGAATATGTGCGAAAATTGCAAAAATATGGATGCGATTTTTAATAATTATTGTTCATCACTCTTTCTGATTTACTACCTTTCAGTGAGCATTCCAATTACTAGCTCTTCTCGTCGATAAAGATCATCTAATTCCTCACTTTTTTCTAATGAGGAAACGTAAAATCATGGCAGACTTTCCTATAATTCAAAGTTATCCTTCTTGGCTCCTTTTTACTAATGAAAAGCTACCCCTAGATTTTACAAAAAAAATAAATGGTTAACCTCATAATTTGCAAAGTAAACCTAAAATAAAAAAATCACGTTATGTATAAATAACGTGACAGGCTGTTGAGAAAGTGTTCTCAACAGCCTGTTTTTTTGTTTTTAAATCCGATTATTCAAATGGATATAGTATAATATAGATAATTAAACGTGAGGTGATCCAAATGT
>NZ_JAWRVL010000036.1:0-32073 GCF_036663595.1 Halalkalibacter lacteus | reverse complement strand
GTTGGCTAGTAAAAGCAACTATTATCCGAGAAGCCCCCACTTCAAATTCTGCAAGAATTAAGTGGTGGGTAGTTCACAGGTTATTGGTTTCAACAACTTGTCAGATTATGTAGGATTTAGTTTGGCATTAATAGTGGGGAATCGTATAAGTAAATGAGGTTTTTTGTATAAAATGCAAGCAGATGTTTTTAAATAACTAGAAATCTACTTGCATTTATTTTCTCTCGTTAGTCTTCTCTATATCCTAAATCATTTAAGGTTAAATCTTGATATGCTTCTCCAATTCGATATGAAGTAATTCTTTCCTTACCACTTGCTCCTACAATAATACCTCTATCTAGCCAAGTTATTGCCCATTTAGTGATAGTAATTGGCTTTACTTGAAATAACTCTGCAATTTCCTTAGGTTTAGTGGGTCTATTACGTTCTATAAGAAATCGTAATAATGTTTTTTCTTTTGGCTCTAAAGAAAGGATTCTTGGGTCTGAAGGGGTTGTGGCAAATTTAATTGAAAGATTAGCAACCTTTTCATATGCTAGAGCCATGATTCTTAAAAAATATTCAATCCAAGGGGCTAAATCATCAGGATTTTTACGACCTTCATAATAAAGTGCAGGTAGTCCCATTTGTAAATGCTTATAATATCCTTGTAAATCTTCCACATAGTATTCTTCCATTGAGTGAAATCCTTTAACATCGTAATTCTCTATTGATAGAATGTATGATGCTAATGCTCGTGCTGTTCGCCCATTACCATCTTCAAATGGGTGAATTGTGAGTAGTTGATATGTAGCAATAGATGCTTTAATTGGAACAGGAATTTCTTTTTCTGTGTTAATCCATTTTACCAATGCTTTCATTAATGGTGGAACATCTGAGTGTTCGGGAGGAATATATTCTGGTTGTCTTGTTTGATTATCATATACAGCAAACAAGACACCAGGTGGCATTGTCCCACGATAGATACTTTTTGTAGACTTTCTGCCAGCGCCATGCTTAACAATGATAGAGTGGAGTTGTTTTATAAAATCTTCTGTAATAGGAGTTTTGTTTTGTTTTTCTTGCGATAAGAAAGAAAGAGCTTCCCAATAATTTCTTACTTCTTCTTCCACAGGAATTCTAAAATCATCTTGTTTTTGTTTAACTACACGAGCAACTTGTTCTAAATCAAGTGTGTTTCCTTCTATACGTGTAGAATAATGTGTTGCCTTTAATTTAGCTTGTTCTTTTAGGTCACTTTCAATATGTGCTGGTATAGGCATCAATTCAACAATTGCTCTAGAACGTTCAATTGACATTAAGTCTTTTACGATTGGTTGGGAATAACTAAATTTAGGCATGTACAAATCATTTCACCATCCTTTTTAACTTAATTGATAAGTTAATTATACGCTATTCATACGCTAATTGAAATTTGTAGTTTATAATTTGTACGCTATTTATACGTTAATTTGTAATTTATAGAATGTAACTCATACGCTATTAATAAGTTAATTGAAATTTATAATATGTAATTCATACGCTATTAAACACAAGTAAGGTAATTGAAGAGTTCAAGCAATCGGGCACTATTCTACTAGGGTCACAGTTGCTACAATTGTAGCCCTATTAATAAATGTATTTGATAATTTAATATTGAGCCAATGGTTCGATCACATAAAAAATGAGCGACATGATTTCCAATTTCCATAACCTCTCTTATGATTGAAAGTGACTAAACGTTTAATCATAAGAGAGGAAAAGAAAGATGATCAATATAGCTTAACTTCATAATATCAAATTCTTACATAAGGTAGAAAGTCTGTCTCAACGAAAAATTGCAAAAGTCATGTGGCTCACTTTTCATGTGTCATTAACATGCTTTAATAACTTCATATTACAACAATTGTTGTTTTAACTTTAGTAGAACTTAAAGTGAAGAGCGTAATTGTCGAACAACATAAACTAAACTGGCTTCCTACTTTGTATTCATATAAACAAAGTAGGAAGCCTTATTTATTCTATAATTTCTTCATTTTAGTCTTGATTTCCCGAAGGGATATGCAAAAATACCCTATTAGGATTCTTATTCCTCATTTTCGGGGGATGGACAAAAACACCCAAATTAATATAGCTTATGTAAAAGAATATTAGCCTCTGTGTAGCGATAAGGGTTTCGCCCCTTATCGTTACACAGAAGTCAGCAAGCCAAGCGCGGTAGGGAAAGAGAAGATTCTCTCTTTTCGTAGTGTCCATTTTATTGACATAATATCAAGTTTATTTATTTTTTATTTTTTTGAAAATCTTCATAATAAGAAAAACTATTAAACATAAAATACCTAATAATATAAAAGCTCCTATTAGACTGAAATTCCCCAAAGTTTACCCCCCTTTAAAATGCATATAATCTAAATGTTCCCCCTGTTGATGTAATTCTAGTATATGCATTTGTATAAGTATATACAACAGTAACAGCACCATATCTCTGGGTTTCATCCAAGCTCCATGTTTTATATTTAGTTGTGGAATTATTTATATTACCATCATAAACTATCCCTACATACGTGCCACTACTTCCAAGTGCACCATATGCAACATTAGTTACAAAATTTTCTATTTTTGAAACCTTCGGTCCTCCGGCAGTAACTTTAGAAGTAACGTTCCCTCTATAACTATGATTTAATATACCTATATTGGAGTAGACTCTTCCGCTAAAATTAACTGTCACACCATTTTTAGTTAAAGTTTTATTAAAAGGTTTGCTATATGAGCTATTAAAAAAAGACATAGTTGATATATCACCAGGTTGGGAAGGAGTAAATATTGATGGCTCATTAGCAGAATCAGCATATACTCTTATAAATTCTGTGTCTTCTAAAGAGAATGGTTCATTTACTTCATAGGTAGAATTAATTTCATTGAATCTTTCAGCAATTTGTATCTGATTTAAATTCTTATTGATATCATGTTGAATTTCAGATGGTTGAATAGGGTCTAGCGATAGACTTGGTTCGTCTGCAAAAACAAAAGAAGCCATTGATAAGGTGCCTACTAATAAAACCAAAGATAAAAAGATTAGTTTGCTCATTTTTCTAGAAATATACATTAATAAACCTCCTATAAATATACTAGATAACCATTATCTAGTATATTTAAGCTTTAATCCAAAATCAACAATTATTTCCATAAGACGTCCACAAGTCGAGTAGAAGAGAGTCTCTCTACCTTTCGGTAGATTGTACTCTCCCCCTCACAGAACCGTGCTTGCGCTACTCACGCACACGGCTCCTCCTAGTTACCATTCACAAAAATAACTTGTAATTCCTGCTATCCTTACTAGTTTTGTTTCCATTTACTCATCCTACCTCTGTGTGTAGTAAATGTGTCCCTAGCAAGGGTAGTAACTTGGTAGCTAGCCTTTCCTCCATCGGCATTACCCAACTTCATTGGTACTACGCTGCTATCCGACTCCCTACCAGCGTTTGGTTTCCTTGCTTTTATCGCTTGTACACCATACTCTTCTATTAAGAAAAAAGACTGATAGGGTCTCCCGAGTTGCCGTATCATATCAATGTGTAACGTGCCAAGGTCTCTGACCCCAGAGTGGTTTCATTCTACTTGCCATTTACGAAGAATGAAATGTTGCTTTCTGTCGCAGGAAAAACATCAGCCCTCTCGATTTACTAACATTTTGGGGCTCAATCCCTTCAACCATTTGGCTTTCGGCCCATTGTCGGGTAGAAAACAAGCGCGCGCAATCAATGATTAATGAATCACGTTTCTTGTGGCCCCCCTACGATCCCGGACGGTCGGATTTCCCGAGTCCGGTTCTGACCTTGGATATCACATACTCGCCTTCCCTAATAACCGTAGGATTAAATGTTGGTACACATATTCCCCCATCAATTATTGGTTTACTTGTATGCTAGTCAATGAACACATAATAAGCTCAGTGTCTTTGATGTTCTGACTGTCCAAGTGCCCAGAGGTCCTTCGCTCCATCATAGGTGTTACCTTGATAGAAGTGCAATTACCTTACACTTAAGAAGGCATTACCCTTCCTGGTCTTACCCTTTCGGATGAAAAAGGCAAATATACAGGCTTAATGGAGTTTATGCCCCCTCAAGCCCGTAATAAAGTTTATCAAACGTATAGTGATCACGTCGTAAAAGAAACGAAAGATTTCATTTCATTTGATCCGTATATGAAGTGTAAAGTTAAATACAGGAACCTGACTAAAAACAATATGTTAAGGATTCCGTCTTTTGTGGAGTGGGTTAGTTAACCTACTCCCTTATTATTTTATTTTTCATCATCGAGAAATTCTTTCACAATTTTTTGCGCTTCACCCTTGCTATACTTAACAATAAAATCAATCAGAAGGATTTCTAATACCCTTTCTAGCGTAAAGTGGTGATTAGGGAATACCTGCGCTATATCTGAAAGCATCACTTCTCCTCTTAGCGCATCCTTCCTTTTCATTTTAGAGTAGAAAACCTCGACTTCATCTACTGGAGGTTTTCTTACTGGATAAAGAGGCACTTCCTCTATGTTCTTTTCATCATATTTTTTCAATCTCACATTAGGCGTTCCTTGGTCGTATTCAAGAAGAAGTTGATAGGTTGCTTTTATGTCTTGTTTTCTCCTTACGTAATCAATAAAGTCTTCCCATAACATCTCAACAAGGTCCCTTAACTTAAAACGGTTTTCTGTCAGGTCATAAACATCTTCACATAACACCTGTGCTCTAAAATAAATATCTCTTGGTACCATTAACCGTAACTCTGTATTCATGGGTATGAAGATCCGCGTCATAAAACTTGATGGCTTTAACTCTTGACCAATAAGATTCCTTTCACTAAATGCCCTCAAAGATGATTTCCCCTCTCTCTAGTCGCAATGACTGCTTAAAAATTCGGTGCGCTACCTTCCGCATACTTCTCCAACCCCATAACGTTGCATAGTAAGCAATTTGTTCTTCTAGAAAAGCATTGACCTTCACATGAACCGTTTCTTTGTGATTAACATACTCCACTTCCTCAAATTCTCTATTTCTTGATAAAGACGACTTTAAAAGTTGAGTGCAATAGTCCGTTTCTGATTCTTTTCTCTCGATCGATGCTCTGATAATAAATAATTTTTCTTCTTTGGTAACAGGGATTTTTATATCCCGTTTTTTATCAGAACGAGTTCTCCTAGAGACGTCTTTCTTCTGTTTGTTTAACATAGGATTTAACCGCACCTTACTCCCCACCCTCATTTTTTATAAATTCCCTCCCTTAGCCTTGGGTAACTCGGTATCTAGGTAACGTGGTAAGAATTTTCCTAGATAGAGAAGAGGGACGTCACCTATTCCCATTGCCAATCTTAATAGATATCCCTCCACCAGGACTAAACACTTTTGGACTTGCTATTAGTTGCTCATGTTCTCTTTTTTGTTCGTGTTTAATTTGTTCTCTATGAGCTGACTTACCTACTTTTAGAATCTCCGTCTGTTCAATAGTCTTTTGGTTAAGCCACAACTCTTCATCCTCTTCTTCCCACAACGGGGATGGTAAAGACATGCCTCTTTTTAAGTAAGGATCTACTATTCTAGAAAACTGTTCTGTGTGCCCAGCAATAAATAACGCTGCTCTTATGATTTGGCTACGATCTAAATGAGTAGCATGAAAAACATTCTCCACATACTCTTTGTACACATCCTCATATCTCACCGTAGGTCTATACATATAAAACCCTCCTGACGTCTTGTTGACGTGTGTTGACGCACATTGATATATCTCTAGTATCACCACTACTATAAATAGCGGTACGCTCCCTCACGTCTTTGATAAAGGATATTAAACACCGCTTGTCCACTATGCAAAAAAGATTTTTCATTTTGCGAATAGATTTTTGCACTTTGGTAAAGAATGGTTAAAAAACGAGAGGTGATTGTAATGTTTGGTTGGGGATTGGGCAAGCCAAAAAGTAAACTTGGGAAATGGCTCGACCAAAACGGATATACAATTTCTGAGCTATCAAAAGTCTCGAAGGTAAATAGAAACACTCTAGGGAAAGCCTGCTCTGATGACGACTATATTCCAAGTCCGCAAACAATGAAGAAGATACTCAAAGCAATCAGACAAAAAGACGCTAGCGCAAAGATGCAGGATTTCTGGGATATGTAAAAAACCCACCTTGCGTTACGTTGAGGTGGGTTTTTGCTACTCGTTTAAAGTAGAGATTATCGGGTTTTATTGTTTTATTTTTTATTTAGTAGCTCTTCTCTTAAGAAATTAGATAACCAACTCTATACAAAAGAAAAGTTAATTGCGTCAGAGAGCGTTTCTTTTGATACGAGAATATACGTTCTTATATAATGTACTCAAAAAGGTGATTTTTTGAATCATATAGAACGTAAAGTTAAACAAATTATACAAAACATACAAATTACAAAAGGTAGGAATCCCACTATAGAAGAATTAGTACAATGGACAGGAAGAGATAAGAAGGATTTACTTGCGATTTTGAGAAGACTTAACAAAATTTAAGTAGAGTATGCGGTATTCAAAGTCCGTTAATTTGCGTTTTAGACGGTTTTCAAAGCTTTTTACGACTTCTGCAAAATTTGGCTTCATAGAACAACACTCCTTTCCTATATACAATATCCAAAATTTTACAATTGTCAATGAGATATAATATATTATCTGACATAAAAAATATAAGTGAACAACCTCCATGAACAAATCAAATAGCCGTGTAAAGAAGCCCTCACATAGTAGTGAAGGCTTCTTTTGCATGTAGATCAAAGTGCAGAATGAAAAGAAAGGAGGTGAATATGTTATATGTTTCATATCTCTAATATATTATAAATTTTCAAAAAAAAATGTTAGTAAAGCGTTATTTTGCACTATAAGTAAATATAAAAATGCTATCTTTTAATAAAGGGGTAGCGTTAGGACCATATATTTAAAAAGGCCAATTTCTCAGCACTAAAATTGAGAAATTGGTCTTTTATCGTTACTCCAGAAAAGCGCCCGATTGCTGAAGATCAGACATAGATTCTATTAGCTGGTTTACTTTAATAAGAGTATTTCTTCTATTTACACTCAAAAGAATATTCATTAGTTAGATTATCATGTATTTCTAATATAATTTCTCCACCATTTTCATAGCATTGAGAAGTTAATGAACTTATTTCTTTAGTATTGAAATAACCCTTTGAAATAATCAGAAAGGATGCTACTAATAAGAGTATTACTAAAATCCATGAAATTCCCATTAAGTGCTGGTTTTTTAATAAAGGCATTTCCAGACTTTCCCCCCTTCCCTCTTCTCTTTAATGTTGAAGCACCCGTTTACTTTAAGTGCAATCCTTCACAATCTCTAAAATGTTTTAACATAAATATCCAATTCAACCCCCAAGTATTATTCCATTATCTGGCCCGATTGCTGAACAAGATCCAAGAATCAAATGAATACTCTATACATTTCTAGTTCACATAATTAGATGTTATGGGTACTGAAAAGGGATCTTCGACCGGAAGATCCTTTTAGCTGCTTGTTAAACTAAATCATCAGTTCAAGAACATTTAAAGTCTTCAACCCAATTATGTCCCTTTGAAATACAAAAGAGCGAATCTTCATTTTGAAGAATCGCTCGAAAAGCATCTCACAAATGTCTATTATTGAATTCCTGAACTACGTGATATTTCCTTATTTCATCTGCTGAAGAACCTCTTCCAGGCGATCCCAAGTTTCGGTGACTCCTTGCAGCATGCCCATGTCCATGACGGTCTTGAGGCTCTCCGCCGACGCATATTCAGCACGGTTGATCAGCTTAGTCTTGATGCCCAAATCGATGAATTCCAATGTAACATCAGTCGATGGCATGGCTTCATTCGTATTGCCTTCGGCATCCGAGAAGAAATCGACGTAGACGATCTTCTCCGGCTCGATGATCTTCTTATAAACCCCTTTGCCCCAAGATTCCATACCGTAAAATTCACCTTGATTTTGATCCACGCACTTCATGCAGTAGTGCCAAACGCCACCCGGCCGGAAATCGATGTTGCAGACAGGAAGCTCCCAGCCTCTTGGCCCCCACCAGCGTTTGAGATGCTCGGGATCTTTAAACATCTTGAACACGAGGTCGCGCGGCGCGGCCAAAATACGCTCCAGCACTAGTACCCGATCGTTCTCTACCCTCGAAACCATTGTGTTGTTGGACATTTCCATTCCTCCCAATAAATTTTTGTATTAAGTTGTCACTTTTCCCGTCACAATATTAGTCTTTTCTTTGCAATTCACTTAAATAATCATCCAAGCGATCGAATCTTTCATGCCAGACATGGTGGAAAGACTCCAGCCAATCATCTAGATCTTGGAACGGCTGCTGTCGTAGCTTGTAAATTCGCCGATTAGCAATTGCTTGCACCTCGACGAGTCCAGATTCATTAAGTACACGGAGATGTTTAGAAGTTTGTGGCTGGAGAAGACCAAGTCGTTCAGCAATTTCCCCTACAGTAAGGGGGCCAGCACGTAAAAGTTCAACAATGTGTAGTCGGTTGGGCTCAGCAAGTGCATTCAAAGTTGTTGTGATTTTAATGCCCATATTACCTTTCTCCTTTCACACTAAATATAACTCATAAAGAATATTCTTGTAAAGGAATATTGAAAGCTTATTTTGTTAAAAAATTTTACTTATCTTTCCCTTCGTTCAATAATCCTTATTCGATTAATTGGCCCTTTAAATCAATTTTAACTATTTCCAAATATGTGAGTATACTCAATCCTTTACTCCATAAAAAAATGAAAAGGCACTCCGTATAGAGTACGAACCTTTTCATGTCAAAACGTTCAATTATTCATTTAAAAGTATTTGCTATAGAAATCTTGTCTCAGCTTTCCACTTAGCTGAGCATATATTTTTGTAGTTTCACTCTTCTCGTGACCAAGTAAGCTCTGGATCACTTCAAGTGGGGCTCCATTGTTGATCATATGTGTCGCATAACTGTGTCTTAATTGGTGTGGGTGAATTTTCTTTTTAATTCCTGCTCGACTAGATATACGCTTAATGATATATCTCATAAGATCAATACTCATTCGCCTCTTTGGCCTTCTATCAGTGATAAACAAACATTGATCTTCATCATCTCGTTCATCTAAATATCTTTTCAACCACAAAGAACAACGAGTATTAAAGTACACTTCTCTTTCTTTATCACCTTTTCCATGTACAATAACGGAATTCGTAGAGAAGTTAATATCATCACGATTTAGTTTTACAACTTCTCCAATACGGCAGCCGGTAGAATAAAAAAACTCAAATACCGCATTTTCCATCGTGGTATGGCACGCTTCCCTCAGATGTTCTATTTCGAGTTCAGAAAGGAATTTAGGAATTCGTTTTCCTATTTTTGGTTCCTTCAGTTTAGCTGCAGGATTTTTAGAAATGAAGCCTTCCTCATATGTCCATTTAAATAGTGATCTAATACTACGAACTCTATGTCCCAGACTAGATGGCTTTAAATGTTCTCCCGCATCGATTAAATAACCTTTTAATTTTTCTGTAGTAAATTCATTCAAGTCAATATTACCAAAATATCGTAATAACAAATTATACTGAAAGCAATATGTTTTTATTGTTAATGCTGAATATCCCTCAATCTTCTTATCTAGTTGATATTTCTCCCAAGCTTCAGATAATAACATCTTTCTTCACTCTCCCAAGTTATGAACCAATTATTCTAGATTCTATTATGTTCAAGGAGAGTCATTTCTAATCATAGTTATTCAACAATCTAAGAATTTAATAGTTAACTTGAACTAAAAAACCTTGAAAGACAAGGGAAATTCGTTATCTTTCTTCAAGAATCGCGCCCGTTTGTGGAACAAGGGATATCGCCAACATAGACAAAAAATTATAGCGAATAACTATGGAATTTTTTCTCAAAACAGGATACTTATGTAAATCTCTCTTTTGCCAATTTGGTCATTTTACTAATAAATTCAGTCTTATTTTCTGTATAGGCTTCCCTATCATGCTTATAAGTTTCGGCTAATTTAACCTTTAGTTGCTGGTACTCATTTGCAACAGAAGGATTCATCCGGAGATAATCTCTAAAGTATAATCTATCCCATAGAAAATCTTGCTTTTTTGTACCCATATGAATATGGAAAGATTCTTTTTCTAATCCTGTGGGGGAATACCCTTTAACAAACATCAAATGGTTTCTCTGTTCCTTCATATGTATATAATTATTTGTACTCATCTTGCTAATTATTAAATCCCTAATTCCATCTTCCCCTGGAATCTCCACTAAAACATCAATTGTAGGCTTAGCTGATAAATTGGGTACGGCAGTGCTCCCAATATGTTCGACTCTTAAAGCAATTTCCGAACCAAAAATATTTGAAATGATTTGTTTTTCTTTTTGAAACATTGAAGTCCATTTTTCGTCATACTGTACAATGGTTATAGGATATAACTTGCCAAGTTCTTCTTTATTCATATTATCTCCTTTCATATGATTCAAGCAGGGAGTTTTCTGTAATTATGAATTCAACTTCGCACAAACAATACCTTCTAAATCCTATTTATTAAATAACAAAGGCGATGCCCCTTATTTAAGCATCGCGCCCGATTCTTGAATAGCTTCTATTGGCTATTTTGGTCAATTTTTTGACCAACTAGATTATTAACAACTGTTAGCATTGATTTAAAAATAAAGTTGGTAAAAGAATGAAGTCCTATACCAACACCTGCATCCTAAATCCATGAACAAGGTACTTTTAAAGCGGTAAGTTCTAAATTTTTAATATCACTTTCTCTACCGGTTCCATCAACTATTAAATCAACTGTCTTTAAGGGGTGTTGTTCTCTAATATATTGTTCTTCAGCAGGCATCCACAAATCTTCCCAAAAGTGACGTTTTCCTTCACCATCACGTTCGATACCTCTAGAAAGTCTTAATTCTTTTGGGCTTTCAACCCAAATTTTAAAATTATAATAATTATTTAGAGATTTTACTAATGAGTAACATCCTTCAATTATTACTAGTCCTCCGGTAGGTACATCATGCCACTCCGCCATATCATCTACATCCCAATCATATCTTTGATATTTTGTTTTCTGATTATTTCTTAGTGGCTCGAGAACTTGTTTTTTCACACGTTCGCAATCCCAATATCCACCTATTTCATCATCACTTACTTGCCTCCTTAGTCCTGAGGGTTTATAAAAATCATCCATGTGAATGATAGTAACATTATTGCCCCCTACTTCTTTAAAAGACTGAGCCAAAGTACTTTTTCCAGCTCCACCACAGCCATCAATACCTAACAAAAAAGTTTTATTGGTTATTTTGTTATCCATAAATTTTTTATACAGATCCGATACTAATAGTTCCATAAAATGCCCCCATTTTCTATTAATAATTCTTCCGAAAATAGCATTAACTTTTACCCCAGAAACAGACTTTTTTCCATTTATATATCTTGAGATAAGCGAATCATATCTCTACACTGTATACCGTTCTCAAAAATTTCTTCTGGATAATGCTTAATAAAAAAGTCCATATCAACACCAATAATTCTAAAACCACATTTTTGATATAGAGCCAATTGTCCTATACCTGAATTTCCAGTACCAATTTCAATTGTTTTATAACCTTTTGTCTTGGCTACCTGTATTGCATCCATTACTAACTGTTTCCCTATACCTCTACTATGTTGCTCTTCTACGACTGCAACATTCACCAACTCCACTGTCTCAGGTCTTGTTGGAAGTAATACATAAACTCCAACAATTTGCTTTTCACTTTCAGCTACAAAACATTCGCCTCGATTGACATATTCCTCAACAATATCTTTTGAAGGGTCAGCCAATAACAACAATTCCATTGGAAGTTTTTCACCTATGTTCAGTTTCCTAATATTCATTATTAATCTCCCTTAATAAACTTGTAATTTCTTTTATTTTACCAGTTTTTATTGAAATAACCTGCTAGTTCGTTCAATATACCTTACTCCATTAAATGGCCCTTTAAATAAAGATAGAGCGCAATTCTTACTTCAGAATTGCGCCCTTTAGCTTAATAACTCTTGCACATTACAGTATATATAGTTTCTTAGTGACAAAAGTTCATTTTTCTCAAAATCATAAGTATCTTTCTCATTCGCATAACTGTTAACCACTTTTTGAATAGTAAAGCTCATCTCTTTTGGCAAAGATGCTAGACCCCAGTTACCAGCTTCTTGCTTTGATGAAATAATTCCGTCTTTTAGATACCAAAATACTCTAATCAAATTTAATGTACAATAAATTGGGTCTTCTTTAATATTTTCTAAACACTCTTGGAAATCCCCCATAATGGAAGATATATAATGCGAACGTGGTACCGAAGGAAAGGCTTCAACAATAGGTTTTCCTTCTATACAAATTCCTCTATGAGTGGTTATCGTTATATGTGCAGCTAAATCAGCATCAGTCTTTATCTTTCCATTTAAATATTTCTTTGTCCCTTTTGACAAATCCTCTTCATACCGTTCTCTCCAGAATTCACTGTAATGGAAATCAAATGGGCAGGGATGCTTCCAAGTTTCTAATTGTTCTTTGTTCAAGAAACTTATTTCCAGTGGAAATGGGTCATTAGAGCAAGTTAGAAATAACTGTGCTAATTTTCTTTTGGTTTCAATAGTCATTGATTTGTTTGTAACAACCAAAACATCAATATCACTACTGTTCGGATTAAACCCTCCCATCGCCAATGAACCATGTATGTAAAAACCAATAATATCGTCATTAATAATTTCTTTAGTCTCACTTAGGAGATAAAAAACAAAATCTTTTATATCTAAAGAGCAATTTTTCCAACTATAAGTCATATTTAAATCCTCCAAATACCTTCTTCCAATTAACTCAATAACAAATATCTCAAATTTCCATTATTTCCACAATTAGTTATTCAAGAATCTGGCCTTTTCATGAAGAAAGACGCTTTCCTTATTTCAAAAGCGCTCTATTCTTGAATAAGCCTATGATCGATCTTAATAATGGTAAACTAGGATGTTGTTGCGGCAACTTTTTCAAAAAGCCCTTGTAAGTTGAAAAAAACTTCTTACTAATTATAAAATTTCATATGGTTTTTATCTTGTCTATAATAATCTAATCTATCTTGTAATGTACCTGAATGGAATTCGAATTTATGACCATCTGGATCAGTGAAGTAAATAGATTTTTTATCTTTTTCATCTCTTGGGCGACCTGAAAGAATGTTCACATTCAACTCCTTTAGTTTTTCGTACATTTTTAAAAAGTCTGCTTCTTCTATTGAAAAGGCTATATGTGTGTATGAATGTCTTATCTCATTACGAGGAATGTCTTTTTCCTCATTAAGAGCAAGCCACATCCCATTTAGGTCAAAATAAGCAGTACTTCCCCCCTTAACTAGAAGCTTTGCATCAAAAACATCTTGGTAAAACTTAATAGAATGTTCCAAATTAGAGACAGAAAATAAAAAATGGTTTAAGCCTTTTATAGTCACCATATCACCTCAATATTAATTTCGGTAAAAAAATCGCTTCTTAATTAACAAAGTTAGTACTTATTGCATTATAGTTTATCAAGACTCAATACTTTCATTACTTACTCTTTCAATGATTAAAGGTAATTCTCCCAAATCATCGATAATGAAATCCGTTTCAACATTGTTCCATTGAGAGTCTTTTTTCCAAATTCCTTTCATTCCTACTTTTTGAGCAGCTCTTACATCGTTTTCTGGATGATCTCCAACGTACATACTTTCATTCGGTGAAACATTTAATTGCTCTAAAGCTTTTTTGAAAATTTGAGGATCAGGTTTTTTTAAACCTGCCCATTCAGAAACAATTATAGTTTCAAAATACTTTTCAATCCCTAATGCCTTTATATTATCCATTTGGAACTGCCCTTTTCCATTAGTTATTATTCCTAATTTAATGGACTTACTTTTTAACCCTTTTAACATACTGTTGAGATTAGGAAAAGGGACACAACTATTTTTAAATTGTTCTAAGTAATCTTGAAGTAAACTTTCCCAAGTGATCCCAGTAATATTAAATTCATTGACCAATTGTTGATACACTTTATCTTTCCAAACATACCCTCGGCAATCTAACTCTATAAACCTTGAAGTATATTTTCCTTTTGGTATATGACCTACCCATTTATTTAGTCGGTCGTACTGGTTGTCTATAAACTTCTGTACTGAAGCATCTCGATATAACAAAGTTCCATCTAAATCAAATATGACTGCCTTAATCATTTTACACTCTCTCCCAAGAAACATAATTCTAATTTATTTCTTTATCTTAACCTAAATACCTTCTTCAATCTGGACCTTAAATACAATTAGAGCGCAATCCTTCTTACAGGAAAGCGCCCTTTTGTTGAGTAATTTATTACTCTTTAATTATTTCATATTCGCATAAAAATCTCTCAACACCAGGATATTTCTCACCAAGATTTGTTATCTTAAAACCAAATTTTATATAAAAATCCACAGCATCATTATCAGTTTCAGCATAAAGAATTTTAGGAGAATGTTCGTTACATATGAACTCAATCATTTTGCTTCCAATACGATTCCCTCTTACATTTGGAGCAACGGCAATGTGTACTATTTCAATTTTATCTCGCCCTAAAAGCTTTATTCCTATACAACCGACAATCTTTCTTCCATACTCAAATCCATACAAAACATGGTCTGGAAATTTAACATAATTCTCATATGATTGGACAATTTTCGCTTCGGAAGTGGCGTATGATAAAAGTTCACTTACCTCTGGGGTAATTGTTTTAGATGTTATATTGATCACTTCGAGATCACCTTCTTAATAGTTGGAGACAATATTGAAACGGACTGCATTCTCTTTTATTCAAACCCTTCTGATACTCCTAGAGTCCTCTCTATTCAAGAATAGCGCCCGATTGCGGAAAAATAAAGGATCCTTGAGCTGTCTCTCACTTATTAAACTCAAGCAACCTGTTGCTGAAGAGGATAATTATAGGTCGAGACTAGAAAGTCGAATCTAATTCCCAAAAGGCATCCCCTAAAGCGTCAATAAGAGCTTTTGCTCTTTTTTCAAGATTAACTGGAAGATTGTCTTTACCGAAATACTTAAGATTAATACTTTCTCCATCATTCATCTCAAGTTGCCCACTAACATCTATGGCTCGGTATAGATTAATTACACTATATGTTTCATCCCCATTTGGATAACGAAAATAATATTTTGGACCCGAAAATACACCTATTAATTCAAAGCTTTTCGCTTCAAGTCCTGTTTCTTCTTTTAATTCACGAGAAGCAACTTCTTCTAAGGTCTCCCTTAGTTCCATAGAGCCACCAGGTAATCCCCAATCCAGCGTATCTGAACGATGTTGAAAGAGAACTTCTTTTTTCTCATTTATTACAAGTATAGTTGCTCCCACACTAATAATAGGTCGATTACCAATAAACTTCCTTATCTCAGAAATATATCCCAACCATTTAACCTCCTAATTTTCTAATACATAAATAATTCTCTTTCAATTTTAAAGTTCCTTGTTCAACTATTTGGCCTTATATAAAAAGACGCGTTGTTCGATAAACGCGCCCTTAAATGGAACAACTATAAGCTCTCTGGTAAGTGATATTTATACAATTCTAATACATCTGTTTGTTCTTTTAACGCAGCTATTGTTTTTGGATGTGGTTTCCTATAAATAATAGGATAATCCTTTTCACCAAACTTCTCTTGGGGCGTAAAAGCTAATTTTTCTTCATCAATTGAAAATTGGGCATCAATTCCCTTTTTATTCCCACGAGCGTCTAGCCTTTGCCATTTATTAAGTTCTTTTAAATAGACAGCATTCAAAGCATGAATACAGTACCCTTTTTCTGGTGTATCAAACAACATCAAACGTTGATAACAGAAACCAGTTGGTATTCCTTGTGAACGTAATAAAGATGCTAGTAAATGGGATTTTGCAAAGCATATCCCTTCTTTATAGGTTAATACATCTGATGCATTACACGTAACTCGTTTCCCTTGGATATCCCAAGAATGAGATATTCCATCACGAACAAATTCAAAAGCAACCTCTGCCTTTTCAATTTCAGATTGAGATGGATTAAAAAGTTCATCTACTTTCGACTTTATCAAAGGGTTAGAATTATTAATCTCGTTTAATTCAAGCAAATAATCTTCTAAATTATCACTTTCACATATTAGATACACTAGCTCCGCTCCTTGATCAATTATTGTGATGCTTGCCCTAATTGAGTCTCTTCTTCATAGAAACAACTTTAATATTTATACCGTTTGGTTTATGTACAACTTCCTCATCATAGATTCCATACCCAATTGAACGATATAACTTTATATTTTTAGGCACAGTCATACGAACTTTGCAAAATATCGTAGTTACTCCCTTTTTTATTGCGACATCTTCTAAAGACCTTACTATTTTTTTCGCAATACCAAGACCCTGTTTTTCTGGAATTACTGATAGTCTATAAAAATATAAACCGTCTTCTTTTAATTGAAAACGAACCATTCCAACAGGCTGATTATCAACATAGCTTATTAAACCCTGCTCACCGTCTTTTAAAGCAATTAATACAGATTGTACAGTTTCCTCCAAAGCACTTGAGGATGGTACTTCGTCTTTATATTCCATAAATGCCTTGATCATTAAGTCGTGTATTATTGGTGCATCCAATACCTCAGCAAATTTTATCTCCAAGTTATATCCCTCCCTCATTATTTATAAAGATACAACTTATTGTATATTTAATCAACAAAGAGATATAACCCTACTGTCTAAAAATTCGGTTCTCTTATTCAAGAAAATGGCCCTTTTCATGAAGAAAGACGCTTTTCCTTATTTCAGAAAAGCGCCCGATTATTGAAGATCATTTTTAGACTGATCTGAATTAGCTTTATTGCAGAAATGCCCCCTATAATTGAATGATATATAGCTTTTATGTAGTTTTGCTAAAAAAAATTAAAGCCTTATCTATGTAAAATCATATCGTCAGTTTCTTTAAAGCCTATTGATTTGTACAATTTTCTTGCATTTGGACTTGCTAATAAACGAATAGTTTTTAATTCTTTTTCAGAAAACCAATTTAAGACTTCATTTGTCAACTCTCTTGCATAGCCTCTTTTTCTGTAATGAGGCTCAACATATACGTCTCCAATAAATCCATACTGAACATCTTTATAAAAACAGTAAGGAATGTCTTCTTTGATAAATGCACCCGCACATGCAATAATTTCATTATTTTGTTCAATGAGAAAATGTTGTGCTTTTCCTGTTTCATATAACAACTTATACGTATTCTCAACTTCTTGAATAAAATCAACTCTTAGCTTGTGTTCCATTCCAACCTCTTGAAACATCTTTAATTTGAGTAATGTAATTGCAGGTATATCTAATAATGTTGCATTTCTCATCAATTATCCCTCACACATTTTGGCAAAAGTAACTTCATATCTCTCTCTTACAGACGTTTGTTAAGAAAATTCAAGCATTATTCAACAACTAATCCTCTTGCCATACATTCATTTTCTTTAAAATTAAATTTTTTATAAAAATCATGAGCATCTTTAGTAGCAAGAGCAAAACGAGTATATTTAATTTCTGGATGCTCTAAGATACATTCCATCAACCATTGACCTAATCCATTCCTTCTATAACTGTCATCTATTACAACATCTAAAAGCCATGAAAATACAGCTTTATCAGTAACAACCCTAGCAAAACCCATTTGTTTATCCTTGTGATATATACCAAAAGAAATAGAATTTTCAATACTTTTTTCAACTGTTTCTTTTGTTCTATCTGAAGCCCAGTATGTTTTCGACAACATTTGTAAAACAGTATCAAAATTAATTAATAATGTATCATCACTTATCATAAAATCATCTTTTGTCCACTTCAATTCTATATCCTCCATTAAATTTCTACATATATGATCTCTTAATTCTCTTTTTGTTGTCAAAATACCTTTTTCATCGAAACTCCCTATATAAAAAGACGCGTTAAACGCGCCCTTCGCTGAATAAGCCAAATTAATTATTTTTTATTACGCCATTCATCTTTTAAAAGCCCATATATAATTCTATCAAGGTATTCGCCATTTAAGAATTCGTAGTTTCTTATTGATCCTTCTTTTGTAAATCCCAAACGTTCTGGAATAGCCTTACTTTTTATATTTTGAGTTGCTACGTTTATTTCCACCTTGTTTAGTTGTAATTCACTAAATGCATGTTCAATTAAAATGTCACAAGCCTTTGTTGCTAATCCAAGGCCTTCAAAGTCTTTTCCTAACCAATATCCAATCTCTGTTTTGTTATTAACCCAGTCTAAATATAAATAACCTATTGAACCCGCAATCTTCCCTTTATGCCATATTCCTGCCCAATATCCATTATTAGATGCAAATCTATTTAGAGATTTTTCAATAAATGTCTTTGTATCTTGAACTTCATTTGTAAATTCAGGAAAAGACAGCCACTTTCCAATACTCTCACGGCTTCCATCAATTAGGTTAAATAATTCACCTGCGTGTCTTGTTTCTAAAATAGATATGTAAGAATTAGGATCAATAACTGACTTAAACAAAATTATCCCTCCTAGTAAAATGACCTAATTCATTAAGAAAAGCGCATGACTTGCTCTAGAAATCCGCCCTTCGTATAATGGTATAAGATAAATAATAAATTAACGAATAAATGCTGCTTCTTTATTTTCAAGAGCATCCGTCAGCCATCGAGGGTGCATCTTTAACAAATCTTGTGGTAAAACATCCTGTTTAAAGAATTGAACATCGAGCGACTCTGAAGAATTGCATCGAAGTTCTCCACCCTTAATTTCAGCTGAAAAACAGGTTGTAATAAAGTGAACAACTTTTCCAGTTGGATATGTAAATACTTGAGAACTTGGGTCAGAGTAGACACCAATAAGCTTTATAAGGCGAATATCTAAGTTAGTTTCCTCCTTTACTTCTCTAATTGCTGCATCAGCTACTGTTTCTCCTACTTCTACATGTCCTGACGGAATCCCCCATAATCCTACATCAGCTCTCTTCTGCAACAAAACTCGCTTTTCCTCATCCAAAATTACAATAGCAACTCCTGCTCTAATGTCGTCAATGTGTTTCAAACATACTACCTCCCTTTAAAATAAAAAAGTCCGAGGTGAAAGATTTCAACGCATGATAAATACGCTGAACCTTTCCCCTCGGACCTTTTGTGTCAATAGGTGCCTTTTACACAATATGTAAAAGATATAGCCCTCGGTCACAGACCTTAAATAAAAAGCGGAACCCTAGCTACAATTTTCCAGTTCATTATTAAATATTCTATTCATTAATAATTTTACCTATTATGAAAAAGTAATTCAAGGGTTATACCACTATTGCGGTTGTTTAGAGAAAATAGTCAGACTAAAATTCAAAAGCGAACTTCAATTAACGCACCCTACTGTGGAAGAATATTACCTTCTTTCGTGGGACGAAATACCATAAACTTTTACTTTCCATTCGCTTTTATCATTCTCCCATAGTTCCATAAATCGAATAGCTCGCTTTCGATATGGGTGCACATAATAAAAACAGAGAGAATAGAAAATTTTATATAGCTTTTTGCTTTGCTGGAAACTCCTTACTTTTTTCCTGCTCTTTACACGCATAACACATACCAGCTGCAACTAATAGCAATGATCCTGTAATTAAGAACACACTTTGCATTGGGAAGAATCCTCCAAAAACACCACCAATTATAGGTCCTATCATATAACCTAATTGATTTGCTGACTCCTTTAATCCAAAAGCACGTCCACGAAATCCCTCTGGTGTTGCTCTAATCATGAGTCCATTTAATGCAGGGAACACAGCACAGAAAAAAATACCGTATCCTAGTCGGGCAATCGAGAACCCCCATATATCTGTAAACATCATTTGAGATAAAGATCCTATTCCACCTCCAAGCAAACCAATAAATAAGATCCTGTGAAACCCTATTTTGTCTGCCAACTTGCCCCAAAAGGGTCCGAATAAGATATTAGCAATGCCAGGTAATGAAAACAAAACACCAGTAAAAAACATCGTATTTTGTATAGTATCATCTATCTTCCCAATATATAAGGGAAGAATAGGTTCAATCGTCATAACAGAACATGTTGTGATTATAGTTAAACATAAGATCATCATGAATGAACGATTACTTACCGATACTCGAATGTCTTTTAGGACAGAACCTCGAACTTTGTTTGGTGTGAATTTTTCTTCCTTCACTAGAAACATGACTAATAAAGTTAGAATAACACTATGATTCCTGCACTTGCAAAAGCGATTCTGCTTCCTGCTAATTGTGCAATACCGCCACCTAGAAGCGGACCTAATACACCTCCCGCAGCAGTTGAGGTTGAGATCATAGCGAGTGCGTATCCAACTTTATGATTGGGTGTATTAGTACCAATTAATGCAATCGTACCTGGAATAAACCCTGTTAATAGCCCTTGCATGACTCGCAACGTGAGTAATTCATATGGGTTTGTTACAAAAGCAGTAAGAGTATAAATTAGGAAAAGAAAAATCCCAGCCCTTATGATCATCAATTTTCGTCCATACTTATCCGCCAAATTTCCCAAAAATGGTGAAGCAATTGCTCCCGCAAGAAAAGCAGAACTAAATAAAAAACCTGACCACAATTCTGTGTGTTGTTTAACACCTAATTCAAGAAGAAACAATGGTAAGAAAGGAATAACCATTGTATAGCTAGCAGAAGTAATAAAAGCTCCAATCCAAAGAACCCATAAATTACGTTTCCAAATTTCCATTCATCTTCACATCCCCAAAACTACATCACTTGGATCAAAGTTATAAAATGATTTAATAACACGCATAAAATTGACAAAGTAGAACTCTTCCATAAGAAGAAACGAAAAGGCTTGAGTAAGTATAATCAACATTGTCCTGTTTGCAATTTTTATTTGTTTAAACCAATTTTGGTGTTATTAATGCATCGTGTGGCAATATAGCATGTACACCTTTAACCCCATTTACCATCTGGGTAATCCTCATATCCACGGTTAAACTAGCTAAAGTATAAGCTTCTTTTCGCTTGAAACCATAAAGATCTTCCATAAGATCGAGCATTCCTTCAAGAGCGATCATACTAGCTTCGTTTAGATCCTCGTGCAATCCAAATGTAATCCAACCTACTGGAGTATAAGCACGGGGCATTGATAATTTTAAATCCTTATTAAGTGTAAAAGTTAAATCAACCAGTTCCATTGGACATTCGATTGCTTGAGTGCTAACTTCTCCGTCTCCTTGAGCTGCATGTCCATCACCTACCGAAAACAAGCCTCCAGAAACAGGTATGGGTAGATATAAAATGCTTCCTGCAACAAGTTCTTTACAATCAATATTCCCACCACAAAACCTTGGAGGTACAGTTGAATGAATTCCTTGTTCGTTAGGTGGCATTCCCATCGTCCCCATAAAAGGTTTTAAAGGAACTCTATGATTGAATTGACTTGTTCCAATCATGGTTCCTGTATCCAAATTCCAATTTAAGTGATAACCCTCTTGATCTTCTACCCCAAGTCGTTCTTTTACTTGAGTAGTGCCTCCTGCAAAACTCCATCCCCATGAAGCTGGACGAATTTCATTAATTTTTATCACCAAACTCATACCTACCTCAGCACCTTTAATAGCAATTGGTCCACAGAGTGCATGACCACTGTTTTCGTTTGAATCTTTTGTTTCAAAGACTTTACGTTCTCCTGTTGATCTAAAAGGTTCCAAGCCCCAAAGTGCATCAAGGGTAGAATAACGAACAGAATCACCAGAACTTATCGTTATAATCGGTTGATAATCTTTGGAGAAAGAACCGTGAAGTGTCTCTCTTTTAGGGTTAATATAATGTGTGGTCATTGAAAATACTCCTTTTATTAAATTTAATGAAGCTACGAAAAGAACCTTAACTCTAAAAATACTACTTTTGAATAAGATGTTGCTGCTAATTTGATCTTCTTATTTTTTATTTAAAAGAAAAACATAAAAAACCTATCATCTCTATAAAGAGACGATAGGTTTTCCTACGCGGTACCACTCTTTTTGATTCAATTAAATAAGGCTTACGAATCCACTTTTAAAACCTGATTACAGAGGTTAACCGTCAAGACCTACTTATCAGTCTTGCCACTTATGGGTGACTTGGGGAGTTCATCGACTGTCTTTCACCAACCGACAGCTCTCTAAACGACAAATATTCCTTAATAGTCCCATTCATTGCGTTTGAATTATTTGATTTTTCTCATTTTATAATCTGCTCAAGTAATAGTCAACCCATATTTTACTAATTCTTCTTAAACCATCCTGCCAGTTAGCGCAACAAGGCAAGTGATGCCTTGTTAAAGCATCGCCCCCGTTAATTTAATAGTGTTAGATATTTAGATAATTATTTCCAACGACGATAAATGCCTAAAATCAAGGTACTAATTGCTAATGTTATTAAAATTTTTAATACCGCATCCGTATAGGTTGGATAGTATTCTAAAATTGTTTTATCGTATAAAAACACAACAACATTATGACTGAGCATTAAAATAAAACTGATAACTCCCTCTTTGAATGAATTTCTCCAAGAAATCACTACTCCAAAAATAAGTATAATTGGATAAAGTACAGATAATATCAATGTTAAAATTAGTGCTATATCCACTAAAAACATAAATATTCCTCCTAACAATCTTCTAATTATTATCGAACTCTGTTTACATGATATTTCAAAACAAAACCTGCAGAACAAGTAAAGCGATGCTCCGATTATTCAAGCATCGCACCCTTTATAAATTAAAAGAATAGATTTCTTAGAACGAGAACACCGTATATTAAAGCAACACCAATAACAATAAACAGTCCAATCATTACAAACCCATAAACAAAGCCTTTACCCATTGAAAATAAATCTAGGAACATACTTTTAAAAGTATCAACTACCTTATACATAAATACCTCCTAACAAACCCCACCTATATTTCATAGTAAAAGCTCATTGCCTTATTGAAGAAAATGCTTCGTTACTTCAAAAGGGACTGCCATTGCAACAGCTCCTAAACTAATACTCCCGTTAGTAATTTTATGATTTTAATCGTCCTACAAAATATCCAACTACACAAGTTAAGTAAAGAAAAGCTATACTAAAAATAAAAATACTTACACTCGCGGATGGCAGTATATCGGAGAAATATCTAACTGCTCCGTATATTGGTATTGTGAATAGAAAATTTGCTGGGTAAAAAATTGGTGCCAAAAACAAAAAGTAGCTAGTTAAAAATATAAAAAATCCTATACCCCAATATTTTGTAATAAATGATAAAAAGTTTACTGTTTTTTTCTTCCCATAAATGCACTGTAAAAAAACAATATACAGATAAAGAGTATAGAAGAAATCGCATGAAATAGAGTTGGTTCACTCTTCATTACATGGGTATTGTAACTTATCAATCCAAAAACAGAACTAATTATTAAAATAAATAATACATGTCTATACATAAATACCCCCCTAAATCACTTTTCTTATATTTTTCGTTCACTAAACTGCCACGTTCGTATTATAAGGTCATCCAGATAAGAAAATATTTCTGGTTGACCTTTTTTTATATGGTCTTATTATAACAGTAGCCAGGGGTAAAACGTAACTGCCCGTGGGGCTTTGATCCCGTCAGCTAAACAGTTTGCCCCCTACTTGTAGAAACATGATTGAGGCTGGTTGGGACTTAGATCTCGTATAACAAGCGAAGCTGTGACACTGCAAGATGAATTAGGGGTACTGGCAAATTACAAGTTTAGGAGGAGATTTAGAATGAATCCAGTCATAGGTCTGGATGTGTCAAAAGGGGAAAGTCAGGTTCAAGCTTTTTTAGATAAGGGAAAACCATACCGTAAGAGTTTTAAAGTTAGTCATACCTTGGATGGGCTTGCTTCTCTTCGAGAGTTTCTTGAGGAAGTAAAAGAACAGTCAGATGTAAAACCACCAATTATTCTAGAGGCAACGGGGCATTATCAAACACCAGTTGTTCATTACTTAGAGGAGCGTGGGTACTTATTAATTATCATTAATCCACTGATTTCTTATAAAGCGAAAAGTTCGAGTTTAAGGAAGGTTAAAACCGATGCGGTTGATGCTTATCACCTCTGCGAGCTGTTTTACAAGGAAGAGTTAGAACCCTATAAAAAGCGTGGAGTTCAACTCTTAAACCTTCGTAATCTAACAAGACAACATGAAAATATTACTGGGACACTTATTCAAACTAAATTACAATTTCAAGCCATTCTTGACCAAGTGTTTCCTGAATATAGAGGCGTTTTTGGTGATTTGTATTCGGTGGTTTCTCTCTTAACTTTATTAGAATTTCCATCTTCGGAGGACATTCTAAACGCAAGTGAAGAGACACTAACTGAAAAGATAAATGAGCTTTGTAGAAGTCGTTCAATAAGGTGGGCAAATGAAAAAGCGAACGAACTTATAGCTGCGGCAAAACGTAATCCGTTTGAAAAAACTGTTTATCAGAGCCATCTTTTAAGCCTTGATATGTTTATCAACATTATTCTTCAATACAAAGAGCACCTATCAAAGTTGGAGTCAGAGATAGATGCCCTTGCCAAAGAAGTTGAGGAATATACCATTATCAAATCTATCCCTGGTATTGGAGAAAAAATCGCTGCAACGATTATCTCTGAAATCGGTGAGATAGATCGATTTGATAATCCTAAGAAACTTGTGGCTTTCGCTGGTGTTGATCCTAGTGTATTCGAGTCTGGTAAGTTTACAGCTACTCAAAACCGAATTACGAAGCGTGGTTCAAGTAGGCTTCGTCATGCGTTATATATGGCAGTCCGTTGTGCTATTCGCGATTGTCGCAAGAAGAAGAAGAGTGATGAAATCATTCCTCGCAACAAAAAATTACGCGAGTTTTATGATAAAAAACGTGCGGAAGGAAAACCTTTTAAAGTAGCTGTCATCGCATGTGTTAATAAGCTCTTACACTGGATCTACGCCCTATTAAAAAGCAAGAGTGCTTTCCAAGATATAGCTTAAACTCTATATCTAACTAAATAACACAAAACCTTCCAAAAGAGTCTAATTGGAAGGCTATTTAGTATGCGCATATTTAGTATATCATGGCTGATTTAAGATTTTTATTGAAAAATGTTGACAAACTATTAGCTGGTTTAGCACAAGAAGCGATAGGCTATTCCGCCGCGACAACTCCTTCTTTCGTTCAAGCACTCTGTTATTTATTATTCGCTAGTAATGACATCCAAATCTTCACCAATAAGCTTAGTTGCTTCATATAGCATTCCGTCATCATAGCTTACAATTTCAAAATAACCATTATAATTATCCCAAACGTCTGATGAATTGGAATACTCAATAATACTGTCTAACATATGATTAAATAACAAAACTGCTTCTTCTTGAGTTAGTTGTTCTTCAACCATTACTCTAAGTTTGATATTACTCTCCCCATCAAATGAAGCTGCAACTGTCTCTACGCCTTCAAAATGTTCTCTCCACTCATCTAATGCTTTACTCATATCAATATCAGGTTGCTGACTACAACCAGCAAATAATATTAGTAGTACAATACTCAGAGTCGTAAAAATTAAATAAGTTCGTTTCATGCTTTTCCCCCTCGTATAACATTACTGCCTCGTAGCACTAGAAGCGACTGCCCTTATTGAGCAATCGCAACCCGTTAATTAAAGTGTATAAATTCACAAACTCTTAATTTTCTAACAAAACTTGAAAATCTTTAACATAAACTGCATTTCCAGTAATTTGAACATCAAATGATTCACTATTTTTTGAAACCTGTACTACAACCCGACCATCTTTTTCAATTTCATGACCTTGTTCAACTATAAGATTCAGAGGTTCTATAAAACTATTTTTTATGTATTTTGCATAAAAAGTCCCCATTACCCCTGAAGCAGTACCAGTTACTGCATCTTCAATAGTCCCTGAATAGGGTGAAGAGAAGTGCCGAGCGTGCATATCAGCTTTAGAATCATATGTTTCCAGACAAAAAGGATGGACAGATGATTTAGGCAGTTCCTTTAAAATTTCAGGAAATTGCTTATTATTCGGTACCATTTTTTGAAAAGCACATAGTTGTTTTATCGGTATTAGCAAAGTCCAAGTACCTGTACTTCCATAAAGGATAGGCAAATCAGCATGAAGGTCTGATTCTTTTAATCCTATTGAGTTCGCTAATTCTTCTTTTGAACCTGTAAATTCCTTGAATTGGGGAGAAGCCTGTTTCATCGTTATAAATATTTCACTATCAACAGATGCGTTAATTTTAATCGGTAGAATGCCAGCGTTTGTTTCAATTGATATCTCTGTTTTATCTCCCAATAACCCTTTACTTTTTAAAGCATAAACAGTTGCCATTGTTGCATGACCACATAAATTCATTTCATGACCTGGTGTAAAAAATCGTATTCTAAGGTCAGCTACATCCGATTTAACTGGAAAAGCCGTCTCATTAAAGCCAACTTTGAAAGCAATCTCTTGCATTTCTACATCTGTCAATTCATCACCGTTTAAAACTACTCCCGCAGGATTTCCCTTGTCAGGTTCTTTACTAAAAGCATCATAATGATAAACCGTTATCGACTTCATATCCCATTCCCCCTAAGTTCAAATTAGATACTTTTCATTATTTTACCATTTCTTCTTAATTTCTTGGTTAAAAACAAAACCTATCTAAATAAAAATAAGCGTTTCTACTTGTTCCTGAGTCGAGTAGAAGAGAGTCTCTCTACCTTTCGATAGATTGTACTCTCCCCCCTCACAGAACCGTGCTTGCGCTACTCACGCACACGGCTCCTCCTAGTTACCATTCGCAGAAATAACTTGCCATTCCTGCTATCCTTACTAGTTTTGTTTCCATTTAATCGTCCTACCTCTGAGTGTAGGTCTACCTCTGTGTGTAGTAAATGTGTCCCTAGCAAGGGTGGTAACTAGGTAGCAGCCTTTCCTCCATCAGCATTACCCAACTTCATTGGTACTACGCTGCTATCCGACTCCCTAACCAGCGTTTGGTTTCCTTACTTATTATCGCTTGTACACCATACTCTTCTACTTAAGAAAAGACTGATAGGGTCTCCCGAGTTGCCGTATCATATCAATGTGTAACGTGCCAAGGTCTCTGACCCCAGAGAGGTTTCATTCTTCTTGCCATATACGAAGAATGAAATGTTGCTTTCTGCTGCAGGTAAAGCATCAGCCCTCTCGAATTACTAACATTATGGGGCTCAATCCCTTCAACCATTTGGCTTTCGGCCCGCAACCTAACTGTCTACGCTTAAAGACTAAAGTTACCTTTAGCCCTCCAAGACTCGCTACGAGTGAATGGCTAGTTCTTGCTCGACGGGAATCCCACCCGCTATATGATACGACCTAGGCTCGGCCGCACACCTGCTTCGTTAGAAGAAGAGCGCATTTCTTGCTCCAGAAATGCGCCCTTTAATGGAATAACTAAAATATGTTCTTAGTCCTATAATCACTTGCTATTTGGTCATTGATATACATATGAGTAAATCTGTCCAATTAGCTTATTCCTTTATTAAAAATGCTGTCACTATTTGGGGACTTGGCGTAATATATCGTTCACTCATTGTAAGTTTTATCATCGTTAACCCTTGTATCGAAGCAAAGTAGTAAAATGCCATTTCCGTAGCACTTCCATCTTTAAACTGACCAAGTTCCTGGCCTTTTTCGATTAAATGGGTTGTTTGTTTAAGCATCAATTCACTTTGTTTATTAAGGTTTTGAACCTGAGGGGAAGGCTCGTCAATCATGGAAGACTGGTTCATAATCATAAGAAATTTTGCGAATTCATCATCTTTCTTAAGATCATTCAAAATTTCCAATGTGAATTGTCGAATTAATTCGACTGGAGAGGAATCGGTTTTAAACTTTTCAACCATTTTTTCTAATCCTGATGCTGCATATGAAACAAGTTCATTAAACAAATCATCTTTGGTTTGGTAGTGACGGTACAAGAGTCCAATACTAATTCCTGCACTATCTGCAATATCTTGAACACTAGTTGCTGCAAAACCCTTTTTTGCAAATAGTTTAATGGCAGCAGAATGAATTTTGTTTCTAGTTGCAGTCCTCATTGCTTCATATTGTTCTTTGGTCCTAGGCAAGGATTCTTCCTCCTTTAGTACTTACTTTCATCCAGCAGAAATGTATCCTTACTTTTTCATGTATTTCAAAGACAAAAGGTTATTGATTCCATTTTTCTTGGCTATCTTTTTCGGAAGAGGCTTTCTTTTATATTCTTCAAATCCCAATTTTTTATATAATCTCATTGCCGGAGTATTTGTATCCGCAACCTCTTCAATGACGTATTCTTTGTAAGGTGTATTTTCAAAAATATGCTGGATGATTTGGGATGCTACACCTTGTCCTCTGAATTCGGAAGCTGTTCCAACAAACTCAATCGAGCCTGTATTGGGAGGGAAATTTTCAAAAAGTGATTCAAATTCTTTTTTTAAAAAGATCCCTGCCATACTTCCTTTGAAGAAACCTAAGTGTTTTCTTAGCTCTTTTTTATTTAATCTTACCGATAACGTTTTACCGTCCGTGCATGCCGTCATTCCAGCAACTTTATCATTTGTTATAGCTACATAAAATTGATTTAAAACAAACATGTGAGCAAAAGCTTTTGCAATTTTGTTTTTGTCTTTGGAAAAATAGCCTAACCATTGTGAGAATCCTTCCGTAAAAATTTCAGACATTTGCATCCTTACATCTAGGTCAATTTCATCAGCTTTAAAAATTGTAAACTTATGAACCCCAGATTGCATATACCATTCTCCTTTCTTATTTTTAATGAATGAATATATACTCATTGTAAAATCACAAGACTACACTGTCAAATCATGCTCACAATCTGGCCCTATACAAAAAGAAAGAGCGCATTCTTTATTCCAGAAAAGCGCCCGATTGTGGAAGATCGATATTCATTATGTTAGAGGTTTTGATCTTCAACTCTTGCACCCGTTAGAGCTTAAGTACATTTCTTCACAAACTATTCATAATAATATGAGTTAGTCCATCCATATTCTTTACCATTTTCAGCACACCATTTAAGGAAACCTTTCTTACCCTTGCTACTAAAAGCAATCCAGTCACTTAACAGATTTTTGTAATAATTTACACTTTCACTTACATACTTTATACTTTCAACATTGGTGATTTCTGTAGAGAGGTTTTCGATTTTCAAAATGGAGTCCTGGTCCTCAGAAATATCACCAAGGTAGGCTTTTTTTACACAAAAAGAAAGAAGCGTCCCTGCTGCTGTTGCAGAAACGCCCGTTACTTCAATAAGATGTTATAAAAAAATATTTACTCATTCCCAACCGTTCATAGACAGGTAAAAAAGGAATAATTCGATCTGCTCTCTCTAATTTTTCTTTATAAATTTCTATTTCGTAGATTTCTTCCTTTTCTTCTTCTTGATTAGATATTTCAAATCCCCATATACCTTGTAAGCCTACATTCTGTTGATAAATAACTTCAAACGTATCATTTTGATCAATTTCTTTTGTATGAACATCAACAACTTGAACACCAATATACTCATTTTCAGAAACTTTATCTGACCAAATTACATCACTATGATTTACCCATTCCCCATTAACAGAAATTACGGGTTTATTTAATATTGAATGTCTAAAAAAATTCGGTTCTATTAATTCCTCATCAAAAGTTACCTTAAAAGAGTAAGAAAGTGTATTGTCATTAACATAAAATTCACAAATTGATAAAGAAACTTCTTGATCAGTAACCATCAAATCTTTTTTCGTTACTTTGTTATTACGCTCCGCATTTATTAACTTTGAAAACCAGTGACTATCTTCACTGTTTAAATCCTTAAAAATTGAAGATGACTCTGAACACTCATTAGCAGCTAGACCTTGAGATGGATAAAATAATAAAATAGTAAATACAGAGAGAAATAATGTTAGTTGTTTTTTCATGAGAAATCCCTCCTTCATAGTCCATTGTTATTCCAATATTTAACTTTTATACATTTGCTTGGCTACTTTCTCTAACTATTCAAATTAAGATGGTCCTTGTTAAACAAAACTGCTCCTATAGTTTAAGTGTATTTCTTCACAATCTCCTCTAAAATATCCATTTATTTTGAAAATGAGTTACTCCACAATCTGGCCCGTTTGTTGAATAACAACATGATTACGGCCAATGAAATGTACCACCGTTGACATAGTTCTTACCACCGAATGACAAAGGATGTACCAGTAAATGACAGGGAGTTTGCCACTTCGCCTTCTGTATAATTAGTGAGCACACCTTTGGGTGTGCCATTATTATGTAGGAGGTATTTTTTTATGATTCATTATCGAAAGATATTGGAATTACACGATGAGGGGATCAGCCCTATGTGGACGATATTTCGAATAAAACTGTATATATAAGGCTTATTTAATTATTGTGGTGTTCAACAAAAGCACTCATTAAATAATAAATGTATACGTTTTAAATTTTTGTTACTATGATAGAAATAATATAAATATGTAATAAAGCTGGTGAAAAAATGGAGAAAACTGTTTTAGTTGTGGATGATGACCAGGATATTGTAAGGCTAATCACTGAAAGCTTAAAATTCGAGCAATTCAAAGCGATTCCCACTTATTCGGGAAAAGAAGCTCTATCAGTTTTGAAAGAAAACAAGGTTAATTTTATCGTGCTCGATATCATGATGCCAGAAATAGATGGGTTGGAAGTTTGCAGGATTATCAGAAGTGAGTACAACATCCCCATTCTGTTGCTAAGTGCTCGGAACAAGGACATGGATAAGATTATTGGATTGGAAATAGGCGCTGACGATTATATGACCAAGCCGTTCAGCGTGCAAGAGCTTTGCTCGCGAATCAAAGCTCATTTCAGAAAGGTGGACCGCTTATATAAAGAATGGAGCGGTCTCAGTCAAGAAAAGGTTATGAATACTCAAGCTTTAAGTTCTCCACTTGTGTTGAATGAAAATACATTTGAAGCTTTTCTAAATAATCAGAAGCTAGAGTTATCGACAAAAGAATTCCAAATTTTATCTTATTTGAAGAACCACTCGAATAACGTATTAACTCGCGAACAAATTTATGAAAGCGTCTGGGGAGATGAGTATGGAGAGTTAAACACTGTCACAGTGCATATCAAAAATATACGAAAGAAAATCGGGCAATTCGATTTTATAAAAACAATCTGGGGTATCGGATACAAATATGTTGAAGGGAGCGAATGAATATCAAGCTAAAAATTAAGCTTCCTTTACTGTTTCTGCTGCTGTTTTTACTAATGTTTCTACTAATTATCATCTTTTCTGTTATATATATAAAATCGGTAGTAACGGGTGAAGGACACATGTGGCAAGGAGATATTTTTAGTCCCCTGCATTTTCAAATGATTCTGCTCCTAAGTGTTTTAATGGGATTGATGTTTATTGTTTTAATTGTATATTTTCACTTTAACATTACAAAGCCAATTCAGATCCTCAATAAACGGTTGACACAAGTAAATATCGGCCATTCCCGAACTTCACTGTATTCAAGAAGAAACGACGAAATCGGAGAATTGTACAATCATTTTAATGAAATGGAAGAAAGACTTTATCAAGCACATAAGGAACAGGTTGATATGATTGCAGCCATAGCTCATGATTTAAAAACTCCATTGACTTCCATAACAGGTTTTGTGGAGCTACTTTCCATACAGAAAAATCTAACCGAAAGAGAAAAACAAGAATATTGTGCACTTACTATTAAAAAAGCGAAGTATATGGCTGAGCTTATCGATGCTTTCTCTGCGTTTACGAAGGATGAGCTTACGCTAGAAACCATTGATATGAAATCGGTAGAAGCTTATACCTTATTTGAGAACATCGCCTCTGAGTATGAAATCGAATTATCTGGACTTGATTATAAACTGAAATGGAGGCATTCTTTCATCCAGAAGCAGTTTATTATG
>NZ_JAWRVL010000035.1:0-32245 GCF_036663595.1 Halalkalibacter lacteus | reverse complement strand
ATACTATATCCATTTGAATAATCGGATTTAAAAACAAAAAAAACAGGCTGTTGAGAACACTTTCTCAACAGCCTGAAAAGACTTACATATGTAAGTCTTTTGGTTTCAAAGGCACTGATTATTCACTTTTATCAAGTTAATTTTCTTTTTATTCATAAAATTCAATTATGATTTCATGAGAGCCTCTCGTATCATCATAACAGGATTATTGCCTTTTAAAGTATCCTATTGAGAAGTTTGAATAAACCGACTTACTATCACACAAAATATAACGAAAAGATAAAAGTAGGAGTGATTAAAATGGATGCGACACGTGTAAAACAAATACTTTCTTCTTCTGCTAACATTAATGTAACCTATAATGGTACTTCTGTTTGGATCGATCAACTAAATGAAGATGGAAAAACAGCTACCGTTCATTTACGAGGGCCTTTAGAGGAAAGATCAGAAGTAGAGATTTCTGAACTAAAAGAAGTGTAGTTTTAGTTGTCCTGTTACTAAATATACGTTTGTTTAATAATGAAAAAAAGAGCTAACATAATGAAATGTTGGCTCTTTCCTATGCTCTTTATTGAAATTTAGTTTGCTCTGTCATCGCATCAAAAACCTCTTGTTGCGCTTGTTGGACTTGTTGTTTTTCTTGTTGAATATGCTGCTTTTCTTGATCAACTTTCCCTTGAAGTGTCTGTAACTGTTGTTGGCCTTGTTCAACTTGTTGATGTAACTGTTGCAAGTTTAGCTTTTGCTGTTGTACTTGCTGCTGCGCTTGTTGAAGCTTTTGCTGGGCCTCCTGAAATTGTTGATTCTCTATTTGCAAATTCTGTTGTGCCTGCTGAAATGGATTTAGCTGTTGCATTTGTTGCTGCACTTGTTGGAGTTGCTGTTCGGCTTCTTGTAACTGTTCATTCTCCGTTTGTAAATTCTGCTGGGCTTGTAGGAGATACTGTTTGGTCTCTTGTATTTCTAGATTGTCTTGTTGTCCTAGTAGTAGTTGCTTATCTTGTTCTACCATAATGAAAAGCCTCCGATCATCGTAGTTAGGTAACTTATATACCCAATAATATCGTGCTCATTATAGCTGTTTCTATGCTCATTCAACGTTCTTCAGCTGAACTCTCCCTTAAAAAACCGAAAAAATCAGCTCTATTTAGAGCTGATTCTAATGAATTTATTTTTTTTATTGCTAACCTTAGTGCTTTTAGGACCTATCCAACTACGATATTCACTAATTTACCAGGTACTGCTATGATCTTTCGTACCGTTTTATCACCGATTGCAGCTTGAACCTTTTCATCTTTTTGAGCGATTTCTACCATTTGCTCACGAGTTGCATCAGCCGGTATGACTAATTTCGCTTTTACTTTTCCATTAATCTGAACGACAACCTCAACCTCGTTTTCAACAAGCATCGATTCGTCGAATGTTGGCCATTCTGCATAACTAATTGTGCCTTCGTGACCAAGCTTTTCCCATAGTTCTTCCGCAACATGAGGTGCAATTGGAGCAAGCATTTTAACAAAACCTTCCATCAAGTCACGAGGTAACACCTCTTGCTTATACCCGTCGTTAATGAACACCATCATTTGTGAAATCGCGACATTAAAGCGTAACTCTGTCATATCTTCTGTAATTTTTTTCACTGATTGGTGGTAGACACGCGCAAAGCTTTCTTGTGCCTCTACATCTTGAATAGTGTTGCGCAATTGTCCTGTAGCCTCGTCAATAAATAGACGCCATACGCGATCTAAGAAACGACGAGCTCCATCTAAGCCATTTGTTGACCATGCAATTGCACCATCTAATGGTCCCATAAACATTTCATAAAGACGTAATGTATCAGCACCATGACTTTCAACAACATCATCAGGATTGACAACATTCCCTTTTGATTTACTCATTTTTTCGTTATTTTCCCCTAGAATCATCCCTTGGTTAAATAACTTTTGGAATGGTTCTTTTGTTGTAACAATACCGATATCATAAAGAACTTTATGCCAGAAGCGCGCATACAATAGGTGAAGAACTGCATGCTCTGCGCCACCAATGTAAATATCTACAGGTAGCCATCTTTTCAGTTTGTCGGGATCAGCTAGTACTTCTTTGTTCGTCGGATCAATATAACGAAGGTAGTACCAGCAACTACCTGCCCACTGCGGCATCGTATTCGTTTCACGACGACCTTTTTTCCCTGTTTCAGAATCTACTACCTCAAGCCAATTTATCTCATTCGCTAGTGGAGATTCTCCTGTTCCAGATGGTCTGATTTCTTTCATTTTCGGTAATTCAAGCGGTAGCTCACTTTCCGGAACTGTTGACATCGTGCCATCTTCCCAATGAATTACAGGAATTGGTTCACCCCAATAACGCTGACGGCTAAATAACCAATCACGCAAACGATACGTTACTTGCTTTTCACCAAATTGATTAGCTTCAAGCCAGTCGATCATATTTTGAATTCCAGTTTCCTTATCTAACCCATTTAAGAAATCTGAGTTTACGTGCTCTCCATCTCCAGTGTATGCTTCTTCTTCAACATTGCCACCAGCAACAACTTCACGAATGGTTAAATCAAATTGTTTCGCAAATTCATAGTCACGCTCATCATGAGCAGGAACCGCCATAATTGCACCCGTACCATAACTCACAAGGACATAATCAGCAATCCAGATAGGAATTGACTCACCATTCACAGGGTTAACCGCAAATGCCCCTGTAAAGACACCTGTTTTTTCCTTTGACAACTCTGTACGCTCTAAATCACTTTTTGCAGCTACTTTTGCTTTGTATGCATTTATTAGCTCCTGTTGCTCAGCGGTTGTAATGACATTCACTAACTTATGTTCCGGTGCTAATACCATATATGTTGCACCGAACAGTGTGTCAGGACGAGTTGTAAAGACTTTTACCTCTTCTCCTTCATGCCCATCCACTTTAAACGTCACTTCAGCCCCTTCAGAACGCCCGATCCAGTTGCGTTGCATGTCTTTAATACTCTCAGGCCAATCAAGTTCTTCTAAGTCTTCCAGTAAGCGATCAGCATAAGCTGTGATCTTCAACATCCATTGTTTCATTGGACGGCGTTCAACCGGATGATCCCCACGCTCACTCTTGCCATCAATGACTTCCTCATTCGCTAAAACTGTTCCGAGTGCTGGGCACCAGTTAACAGCAACTTCATCAATATAAGCTAAGCCTTTTTCATATAGTTTCGTAAAAATCCATTGCGTCCATTTATAATATTCTGGGTCTGTTGTATTGATTTCGCGATCCCAGTCATAAGAGAAACCAAGAGATTTAATTTGACGACGGAATGTATTAATGTTTTGCTCTGTAAAAATAGCTGGGTCATTCCCCGTATCCAGTGCATACTGTTCTGCCGGTAAACCAAATGCATCCCACCCCATAGGATGAAGGACATTATACCCTTGCATTCTTTTCATACGAGATAAGATGTCTGTAGCCGTATAGCCTTCTGGGTGCCCAACATGAAGACCTGCTCCAGACGGATATGGGAACATATCCAATGCATAAAATTTCGGTTTACTTTCTTCCTCTGTTGTTTTGAATGTTTTGTTTTCTTCCCAATACTGTTGCCACTTTTTCTCAATCTGTTCATGTGAAAACGACATCTTTGCTTCCTCCTAATTTCATGTATCTTTGTTCGAATGGCGATATGGATAAAAGGGTCAGACCCTTGGTGCTTCGCTTAATATCAAAAAAACCCCCATCCCTAACACACTGTTAGGGACGAGAGTTGTTATACTTCCCGCGGTACCACCCACATTAATGAAACTTCTACAAACTTCATTCGCTCTACACAAATAACGGTTGTGACCCGTTAGAAGCTACTGTATTCACTTCTAAAACTCAAAGGCGAGTTCATCATACTTGTTCGACTGACTTGCACCACCCGTCAGCTCTCTATTTTCCCAATTATGACTACTATTCCTTTTCTACGTCAGCATATGTACTTACTAGTATTGTATGAATTCACACGTCTTGTGTCAAGTAACGAAAAAGCCAATTTCTTGGCTTTTTGCTTGGAGGACACGCTTTAGTAGATAATCATACACAAACACGATGCCAATGAAAAAAACAATTAAGATTAAGAGCACTCAGATCAACATCTCTATTGAGAAGAAATCAACCAGCCATAGAGATTATAAGAAACCACAGTAATTACGGTATAATTATTTCCTCCCTTTCTTTCTAATTTCCAAGCCATTTTAGGTGATCTGCCTACGAATTGCACTCATTTTCATTCAATAGTATCCCAAAAAGTTTTGGCGAAACCTCCTAACATGCTACAATATAGAGCGATAAGTTGTTTTCTTGTTGCTGTGTTTAAAAAGAAAGGTGATACGATGATCAATCAAACGTTTGGGGACAAACGATATTATTCGTGGAATCAACATTTACGTGACCAATTCGGTGAAAAAGTCTTTAAAATACCACTTGATGCAGGGTTTGACTGTCCAAATCGTGACGGAAGCGTAGCCCATGGTGGTTGTACGTTTTGTAGTGAGCGGGGTTCAGGTGACTTTGCTGGAGATCGTAAAGATGATCTTGTGACACAATTTAATACAATTAAAGACCGTATGCACAATAAGTGGAAAAGTGGAAAATATATCGGCTATTTTCAAGCTTATTCAAACACGTACGCACCGGTTGAAACGTTACGTGAATACTTTGAACTCATTTTAGAACAGGACAGGGTTATTGGACTATCGATAGCAACAAGACCAGACTGTTTACCTGATGACGTCATTGAATATTTGGCCGAGTTAAATAAGCGGACATTTTTATGGGTCGAACTTGGGCTGCAAACGGTTCATGAACGCACAGCTTTGTTGATCAACCGCGCTCATGATTATAAATGTTATATCGAAGGTGTCAAAAAATTAAGGAAGTATGGGATTCAAGTATGTGCTCATATTATAAATGGGCTCCCTTTAGAAAATCATCAAAAGATGATGGAGACAGCCCGAGAAGTATCGAAGCTTGACGTCCAAGGAATCAAAATTCATCTGCTTCACCTTTTAAAAAAGACTCCAATGGTAAAACAATACGAAAAAGGGTTAGTCCAATTTATGAGCCTTGACGATTATATAAGCCTTGTTTGCGATCAATTAGAAGTCCTACCTCCTACTATGGTCATCCACCGACTTACTGGTGACGGTCCTGCTGAAACTATGATTGGTCCAATGTGGAGCATGAATAAATGGAGCGTATTGAATGGAATTGAAGCCGAACTTATCCGAAGGAATAGTTGGCAAGGAAAGTATTACCAGGAAGAGAGGGTGTCCTTATAGTGAAGGTACTAGGAATCTTACCTTTTGTACGTTTTACAGTAGAAAATGCACTAAGCCCTGGAGATACCGCTGTCGATTGCACCGTTGGAAATGGACATGACACCGCTTATCTTGCAACTCTTGTTGGGGAAGTTGGCCATGTCTACGGGTTTGATATACAAGAGCAAGCGATTACAAAAGCAGCAAACCGGTTAATTGATCAAGGCTTGGATAAGCGCGTTACGTTATTTCAATCTGGGCATGAGGAAGTACGGTCTTTTATCCCGCTAGACAAAGTAAATAACCTTAAAGCGGCTATATTCAACCTCGGCTATTTGCCGGGTGGTGACAAATCCATTGTCACAAAGGCAACCTCTACTCTAGCAGCTGTGAGTGCTTTACTCGACATGATGCCAACAGGCGGAACGATTGTCCTTGTTATCTATCACGGGCACGAAGAAGGGGAAAATGAAAAAAACAGTGTTCTTTCATTCGTGGAACAAATTGATCAAAGACATGCACATGTATTAAAATATGAATTTATAAATCAAGCAAACAATCCTCCATTTGTCGTGGCGATTGAAAAACGTTGAATTGACAACAAAATGGGGGCCCCCTTTTCAAAAAAAAATTAAAGAAGTAGAGAGGAGATTCTTACTTATGTCATTACTTAGCACAATTTTGGATCATAACGAACAGTTTGTTGCAGCAAAGGAATATGAGAAGTTTCAAACAACAAAGTTTCCTAATAAAAAGGTAGTTATTTTAACTTGTATGGATACACGCTTACTAGAATTACTACCTGCAGCGTTGAATGTTAAAAATGGCGATGCGAAGATCATAAAAAATGCTGGAGCCGTCATCTCCCATCCATTTGGAAGTATAATGCGTAGTATTTTAGTGGGAATTTATGAATTGCAAGCTGACGAGGTTATGGTTGTTGGTCATCATGGCTGCGGAATGACTGGTTTAGAGGCTTCATCGGTCTTAAAAAAAGCTGAGGCAAAAGGTGTCGATATGAAAACCATTGACACACTTGAATTTTCTGGAGTTGATGTTAAGTCATTTTTAACTGGGTTTGACAAAGTTGAAGACAATGTTCTACATAGTTGCAAAATGATAAAACACCACCCACTTTTACCGAAAAATGTTCCCGTTCATGGCCTTGTAATTTGTCCTAATACAGGGAAATTAGATTTGCTCATCGATGGTTACGAAACGACTACTACATAAATTACAGAACAAAGGGTTCGCCTCCAACTAGGGGCAAACCCTTGATATTTAAAAATAAGAAAAGTATAAATTCGAATGCCGATTCAAGCAGTGTGAGTTCAAAGAAGACTTTTGATTACTCAAGAAGGACAATAGCTCCACTCATTGCTTCAAAAGACCGCAGCTTGCTTTTTTTTCTTATTCAACGCTCACGTCGATACATCCAACTGTTTAGATAAAAAAGAAGTGTCGGTAAACCACCCATCTTAATCATCTTCTTCGATTTTATTTTCATCTCTTTGTCTTTCTGCACTTTTTCATCAGATATATAAATCGCAATAACTCCACGTATAATCATTTTATGAAATTTCGGATCAGGTAACTTCTCAATTAACTCTTCTGATTTCCCGACAAACAAACGAAAACGATCAATCATTTCCTCTTCGTTTTCATAATAAAACAAAAAGTTTAGTTCATCTTCTGCGATGTCTTCCTCTTGATCAATAAAATAATCTAAAAGAATATGGACACCTTGAAGCCAAGGATAGTAACCTTCTTTTAATATGTTAGCCGTTTCTTGCGTTAGATCGGATTTTGTTGCATACGTAGCTAATGTATAAATTCCTAAGGTTGACCCGGCACAAGCTGAAAACTCATACCAAGTCATTTCAGGTACTTTATGACGATGCTTTTCAAACCAGCTCTCAAGCCTAGGGATACGCTCTTCTTTCTTCACATGTTTATGCACTTGCAAATCACCGTAGTAACCACTTAATTCCAACATACCGGCTTGCACCTTATCAAAAGCTGGAAACGTTATAAGAATATCTTGGCACGTTTTCACTAAGGCATGTAAATACCCACCATCTTCTTGTTCCGTTCGATATTGATAATAATTTTTCAATTCCGCACCAGGAGTTAAGGCATCCAAAAGCGATTGATGTAGTAAACGAAAGTCATTTGGATCAAGTGCTGGACTTCGATCACATAGATTATCAAGGTAATCACATGCAATTTGATAAGCAATAATAAACTGAATCAAGTCTTCAAAGCGATCTTTGGCCACAAGACCATAAACTCCTCCTCCTTCACAATGAAACTCTTTTTTTTCAAGAGAATCAAGTGCTTGAGCTCTAAGTTCGGGATCCGGAATCGTTGCCGCTTTCTGCTTCCACGGATCGAAATATTTGTGGACAGTTGGAATTACTTCTTTATAAATCTTCATCAGTAATGGGATTGGTTTTGTCGGGGCGTTCAACAGCTTTCCTCCTAATCAATTTCATAATAAGAACCTTAGCACAATCATAGGTCACATACAATGACAACAAATCGACAGTTATTATGGGAGCAATAAATTTACGAATCCCACCGCATGACGGAAAACATCATCTCTTTCTGGCTCGTTAAACACTTCATGATAAAGTCCATCCCACTCTTTGTAATATTTCTCTGTTAACGTTAACTGATTAAACCAATCCCTTACTTCATATTTATTTACTACATAATCCTCACCTGATTGCAAGACTAGAAGAGGAATGTTTGGTAACTTTTCAGGATACCTGTGAGCCATCCGCATCGCTTTTGATAATTCTTGATACCACCTTGCCGATACTTTACTAACTCGTAACTCATCTCTTAAATATTGTTCACGTATGTCTTCATTACGTGTTACTAACTCAGAACGAATCCCTGAATTTTGACTCAATGACGGTGTGATTCGGTGCAACATTTTCGTTGCAAACTCTTTTGTTTTTGCTGGTGGTTTGCTTAAGCCTAAACAAGGAGAAGATAATATCACCCCTTGTATCATCGCGCCATTTCGCTCCATTAGTGTACGAATAACAATGAGACCGCCCATACTATGTCCTAATAAAAATACAGGCAATCCTTTGATTCGTGCTTCTTCGATCCACTCTTCAACCGAATCTAGATATTGGGTGAATGATTGTATGTGTCCACGTTTCCCTCTTGTTTTTCCTTGTCCAGGAAGATCTCCCATGACAACATCAAAACCATGACTATTCCATTTATGGGCGAGCCATTGATATCTTCCATGATGTTCTCCAGCCCCGTGAACAACAACTACGGCACCTCTTGGATCAGTCACTTCCCATTTCCACATTATGTATTCCTCCTTAGCAAATCAATTTTTTAATAGGACCATGACCTGCAAATATACGTTAAAATAAGTATAGCGATTTTATTACGAAACGAAAAGGATGTGTCTATATGATTTATCGATATCAAGATAAATTCCCTGTCATTGCTGAAAATGCCTTTATAGCAGATGGTGTTACCATTACTGGTGATGTTACAATCGGGGAAGAATCAAGTATTTGGTTTCAAACTGTTATACGAGGAGACGTATCACCTACAATGATCGGTAATCGTGTTAACATTCAAGATCAATCTATGCTCCATCAAAGTCCGAAATACCCTTTAATAATTGAAGATGATGTAACGGTAGGTCACCAAGTCATGTTACATAGTTGTACAATTCGCAAAAAAGCCTTAATTGGTATGGGCTCAATTGTTCTAGATGGTGCAGAGATTGGAGAGGGCGCTTTTATTGGAGCAGGCAGCCTTGTCCCTCCTGGTAAAAAGATTCCAGCTAATACAATGGCTTTTGGCAGACCAGCTAAAGTCATCCGTGGCCTAACTCAAGAAGATCTTGATGACATGGCACGCATTCGACGTGAATATGTAGAAAAAGGGCAATATTATAAACAACTCAAAGAAGAAATGAAAAATTAGTTGCTGTATGAATAAGATTGATTATTATTATCAATAATAGAAAAAGAAAAGAGCGAGTGCGTCGCTCTTTTTCTTTCACGATTAATGTTGTGCTTCAAATGTTTTACAATCCGTTTCTTCTTGTTTCTCTGCTTCTTTACCCGTATGACTTACCACATAAATTTTGTCTGCATCACACTGGTTACCTTGAGACCAATATACACAGTTATTCACTTCACATAACACATCTTGTGCCATATCACTCACCCCCTCTTACTTACATTTTGGCCAAAAGGGGTAAAAGCCATACAAAAGGACTCGTAAAAAAAGCGAGTCCTTTTGTATGGCTTTTTAGACATTCCAGTCTGTTAATGCGTTATCTCGGTCAGTTCCTATATTTTTCCGGTCAATTGCTCGTGTTTTCCGGTCATTCTAACCTCTAAGTAAAAGAAGAGACAGTCTCTCACATGAGCCTGCCTCTTCTAATTTCTTATAGTTCAGCTTGCTCTTTTAAAGCAGTTGCCTTATCTGTTTGCTCCCAAGGTAATTCCACATCTGTACGACCGAAGTGACCGTATGCTGCTGTTTGCTTGTAGATAGGACGACGAAGGTCGAGCATTTTAATAATTCCAGCCGGACGAAGATCAAAGTTGTCTCGAACAAGCGTAACAAGAGATTCTTCAGATACTTTGCCCGTTCCAAATGTATCAATTGAAATAGATACTGGGCGCGCGACACCAATTGCATAAGCTAGTTGAACTTCACATTTATCAGCAAGGCCTGCAGCAACAATGTTTTTTGCTACGTAACGAGCTGCATACGCACCGGAGCGGTCAACCTTTGTAGCATCCTTACCAGAGAATGCTCCTCCACCGTGACGAGCATAGCCACCGTATGTATCAACGATGATTTTACGTCCCGTTAGACCAGCATCGCCTTGAGGTCCACCAATGACGAAGCGACCAGTTGGATTAATGAAATACTTAGTATTCTCATCGATCAGTTCTTGTGGAACGACCGGATTAATCACATATTCTTTTAAATTACGTTGTATTTGTTCAAGTGTTACTTCTGGATGGTGCTGCGTAGAAATAACAATTGTATCAATACGTACAGGTTTTCCATCTTCATCATATTCTACAGTCACCTGCGTTTTTCCATCAGGACGAAGGTATGGTAGAATTTCATCTTTACGTACTTTAGTTAGACGACGCGCAATTTTATGGCTTAATGAAATCGGGAGCGGCATAAGCTCTTTTGTTTCATTGTTGGCATACCCAAACATAAGACCTTGATCACCAGCACCAATTGCTTCAATTTCTTCATCTGTCATTTGTCCTTCACGTGCTTCAAGTGCTTGGTTCACACCTTGAGCAATATCAGCTGATTGTTCATCAATTGATGTAAGGACCGCACACGTTTCATAGTCAAAACCATATTTCGCACGAGTATAACCAATTCCTTTAATTGTTTCACGGACAATTTTTGGAATGTCCACATACGTACTAGTTGTAATTTCTCCAGCTACTAATACGAGTCCTGTTGTTACCGACGTTTCACACGCAACACGGGCGTTTGGATCATTTGTTAAAATTGCATCAAGAATAGCATCGGAAATTTGATCACAAATTTTATCAGGATGCCCTTCTGTTACAGATTCTGACGTAAATAAACGTCTGCTTTTCAATTCTGTCATACTAATCATTTCCTCCTTTAAACACTGCTACTTTCCTAGCATGTATCTTTCTTTGAGACGGCACTCATGCCCCACCGAATGGGAAATACCTACCTGTAAAGACGTATAAACGATAAAAACCCTTTTCCTAAAGAGGAAAAGGGTTGAATGTTTACCTTTAGCCTCTTATCGTTCAAGACAAATGCCTTGCAGGTTAGCACCTTTTCACTCATGGCTACAAGTGTTGGTTGCTGGGCTTCTTCGGGCCTGTCCCTCCGCCTACTCAGGATAAGAGTATCCGTTCGACGCATATCATATCGCACATGTCGTATGCTGTCAACCTGTTCACACTAAAATGATTAGCAAAGAGAGGGGAATCTTTTTTTGATTGTCCTACGCCAGAATACGTTTGACCATCCTCTGAACTAGCATAGTCACTCTAATACTATAGTGTGTAAGCTATTTTTCGAATCTATGCTCCGTGTTCCCCTCACCTTAATAAAGAGGAAACTGAAAAAGGTAAAAATCGATCTTTTTCCGCTCCTCCTAATAAGGTGTATCATCTCGTCTACGCTCTGGATCCTCCTGACGTTGACGTTGCAATTCTTCACGCTGCTTGCGCTCTTGCTCTCGTTCCTGCTCTTGCCTTATGTCTTCTCTTAGTTGCATTCTCATCAGTTCATTTTCATTATCTCTCGGTTTCACTTGACTATACACACCACTTGCGGTCAGCCCGATTATCAAAGCCATTAAAACTTGCTCTCCCCATTCTCTTGGGATAAACCAAAGTATACCAGCTATACCAATTGCCAAAAGAGCCCGATACTGCTTTTCAACACCAAATGCATTTCCGATCACAGTTACAAGAGCTGCAACAACTGCGGAAACTGTCGCCAAATCAAGCATTGATACTTGGTCCAAACACAAACGCCTCCTTTCCTTCCTTTTAGCTACATCGTATGCATAGAAACTAAAAATAGGAACGTCATTCGTATTTACACTTATCATTCTTCCTTGCTTACATGACCCAACTTTTAAGAAGTGACTTGATGAAGCGCCCCCTCTGAAAGGGGCGATGAAAGAATAGGCTCACGCTTGTTTTTATAAAGATGTTTGATTCACTAGCACATTTGAAAAAATTTTATAATAGTATAGACTATTAAACTTAATGTGTTATACTAATAAACAAGTTTTATAAAAAATGGTAACTAATTTATGTAAAAGAAAGGATTTTGCGACAATGGAAACAATAAGCCTAAAATCAGAATTAGCCAATTTAGTGAATCAAGACAATGTTCACCTTAATCTACCAATCTCCTCACTAATCGAAAAATCTTTAATACGTGGTGAAGGGACATTGACTTCAACAGGTGCACTTAGTGTTGAAACTGGCGCGTACACAGGGCGTTCCCCTCTGGACAAATTCATTGTCAAAGAATCATGTGTTGTAGACAAGATTGACTGGGGAACTGTGAACCAACCAATTGAGAAAGAAGTCTTCACCTCTCTATACCATAAAGTAATCGAACATCTAGGTAACCGCAAGGAACTGTTTGTCTCTGATGGGTATGCAGGTGCAGACGATTTATACCGCTTACCTTTAAAAGTAATCAACGAATTCGCGTGGCACCAAGTGTTTGCTCGCCAACTATTTATTAGGCCAACAGAAATAAAATATAATAATGAAAAGAAGGCCTTCACGATTGTTTCAGCACCATCGTTTAAAGCAAATCCAGCCATTGATGGCACTCGTTCCGAAGCATTTGTTATTGTGTCATTTGAAGAACGTATTGTTTTAATAGGTGGTACAGAATATGCAGGCGAGATGAAAAAGTCGATTTTCTCCATTATGAACTACTTACTTCCAGAGCAAGACGTCCTGTCGATGCACTGTTCAGCAAATACGAGCAATGAAGGAGATGTAGCTTTATTTTTCGGATTATCTGGCACAGGAAAGACAACGCTTTCAGCAGATCCACATCGATCATTAATCGGTGATGATGAGCATGGCTGGTCAAGTACTGGTGTGTTTAATATCGAGGGTGGTTGTTACGCAAAATGCATTAACCTCACAGAGGAGAAAGAGCCTCAAATCTGGAATGCAATCCGTTTCGGTTCTGTTCTTGAAAATGTCATTCTAAATAAGCAGACAGGCCAACCAGATTATCATAATACTTGTTTAACAGAAAATACGAGAGCTGCTTATCCACTTGAGGCTATTCCAAACGCATTAGCACCAAGTGTAGCTGGACACCCCAACACGATCATCTTTCTTACAGCTGATGCATTTGGTGTTCTACCGCCTATTAGTAAGCTAACAAAAGAACAGGCAATGTACCACTTCTTGTCTGGATACACGAGTAAGTTAGCTGGAACCGAGCGTGGCGTGACATCGCCAGAAGCAACCTTCTCAACTTGTTTTGGTGCACCATTTTTACCGCTCCCAGCTGCTCGTTATGCAGAAATGTTAGGGGAAAAGATTGAAATGCATCATGTCGATGTATACCTTGTAAATACAGGCTGGTCTGGTGGTTCATTTGGAGTAGGCGAACGAATGAACTTAAAATATACGCGTGCAATGGTTCAAGCTGCTCTATCAGGAGAATTACGGACAGTAGAAACTGTTACAGATTCTATCTTTGGCTTACACATTCCTCTTCATTGTGCAGGTGTTCCTGATAACGTTCTGCAACCTCGTGATACATGGGATGATAAAGATGCATATGATGCAAAAGCACAACAACTTGCTACTAATTTCAAACAAAATTTCACCAAATTTACTTCTATTAGCGATCGCATAAAAAAAGCTGGTCCAAAGTAAATCCATATACACAAAAAAAGGTCTGGCCCAACTTATATAAGTTGGGCCAGACCTTCTTATCTTATATTGACCCTCCTTCAAGCTGAATATAGTTGTTTCGTCCTATTGATTACATCTTCATAGCCTTCTCCAATGAGCAGAGCCACTGCCTATTTTAAAGTATAACGACAAGTGGGGTTCTTCTCGTCCGACGTGCAGCTTGTGAGCCATTGTCCTTCTATCGGTAGGCTTTCACGCTTCTTTGAATTACATTTGATAAATTCTTATCTTTTAAAAAATCAACATTCTATCAACATGAGCTCAAAAGAATGATACTATAATAATGGTAGTTCCAGAGTATCGTATTGAATCTTACTTGATGGAGTGTTTTCTATGAATCGAATTGCGAACTGGTTATCCACAAATGACGATCGAGTATTTTTCGTCGTAAATCAACAGTGGAGATGCAAAACGTTAGACGTTTTCTTCCCAAAAATTACTCATCTTGGTGGGGCAGGCTTCTCACTATCATTGCTTTTTTTCATCATGCTCATATTTGCAAATGATGTACGTTACTGGGCAATTGACGCCTTTATATCTTTAAGCTTAAGTTTTGTTGCTGTTCAAATTATTAAGAAACTATCAGGCCGCAAACGCCCTTATCTTACTTTACCTAATGTCAATATATGCCGAAATCCATTAAAAGACTATTCATTTCCATCCGGTCACACGACTGCCGCTTTTTCCATTGCAGTTGTATTTGCGCTCCATTCTCCACTTCTAGCATTAAGCGTTATTCCTCTTGCGTCCCTTGTAGGCGTATCAAGAATGTATGTGGGCTTGCATTATCCAACAGACTGTTTTATTGGAGCCTTACTTGGAACGATCAGCGCTATTCTTGCGGTCTATTATATATATGTGTGAAAAGGGAGACTCAAAAGGTTTTTTCTACCTTTTGAGTCTCCCTTTAAGTAATGATGAAGCCATTTCTCCTTCTTAACGGAATCATTCATTAGGAGATGTACGAAAGAATGTGATGATAAAGTTCATTGGGACGCTCCTCGGTAACTAAATGACCCGTTTTTTCATACATAATGAGCTCGGCGTTTGGTAAGTCTTGAACCAACCTCTTTCCAATTTCAAGAGGAACAACTTTGTCCTCTTCGCCCCAAATTAACAAGGTAGGTACTTGTATTTTGCTTAACTGCTCACTAGTTAAATCACCTTCACGATACCTTAACAGCCTTAATAGCGATGTATAGAAGTCTTTTTCAGTTAATGGCCTTGAAAACTCTCGCATTAACTCCTCTGTAATATATGTCTTATTATAAAATACATTTTCTAAACTTTTCTTAACATCTTTCTTTCGAATATACTGCTCTACTAAAAATCGAAAAAATGGCAAGTATGAACAATAGATCAACGGTTTTTTAGCACTTTTTAAATAACCAGAACTACATAATAAAATCATTTTTTCGACTTTACTAGGAGCTAATTTTGCTGTATATAACGCAATTTGTCCCCCCATAGAATGACCCACAATCGTCACATTCTCTAGCTTAAAATACTGAATGCATTCAGCAATAAGCTTGGCGTAATTAGTAAACGAATAGATAAACGTTTTCGATTTTTCACTTCTTCCAAAGCCAGGTAGATCAACAGCAATAACAGAAAATTCTCTTGTTAATAAAGGCATCAGTCGGTTAAATGTATAGGTGGAAGAAACAAAGCCATGAATTAATAAAATCGGTGGTTTCCCATTTAATACATATTCACAATAAATCGTTACATCTCCGATGGAAATCGTTTCTTTTTGAATGTGAGAAATTGTCACCTTTATACAACTCCATTTTAGTTATGTAAAGGTAGTATTTGTTATTTACTGTCGTCCCATACTATGATGTACACGTTCTTTCATCCAAGCCGCAGCACTTGAAAGAATCTTACGTTGTTCTTTCATAGGAAAATGGTGCGAAAAAGTCGGATAATACCAAGATGAAACCGTCACACCTGAGGCTTTGCAGGCTTTTTCTAATCGGTATGCATGCTCAATTGAAACATGCTCATCTTGTTCTCCATGAATAAGTAAGACATGTGCTCTTATTTTTGAAACGGACAACAATGGCGTTCTCCACGCATATCTTTTTGGGTATTTGTTCGGAGTGCCACCAATCACTCGTTTCATCATTCTCCGTAATTTAATTCTTTCCTCATACGTTAGTACCATATCTGTTACGCCATTCCAACAAATGACTGAATTTGTTTCTGGTCGCTCAATTGCAGTTAAAAGCGCCATCACCCCACCTCTAGAAAACCCGAGTATATGAAGAGAGTCAGGATCCACTTGAGGAAGACTTTTCATTAAGTCAAACGCTGAAAAAGCATCTTCTCGGTCGTTTCCACAAAAATCTTCCTGCCCTTGTCCTCCTTTGTTTCCTCGGTAAAATGGTGCAATGACAACCATTCCTTCAGCAGCCCATTGAATAACTCTTTGTATTCGTACCATTCCAACGCTTTTTATTCCTCCTCTTAAATACAGCAGTCCAGGTAGTTGCTTTCCCCATTGCGGGATTGCCATATACCCTTTCACGAGATAACCACTACTCATATATGAAACAAGAAAAAGGTGAATACGCGGATGTGGTGAAGGTAATCGAATTTTTTCGATCATATTCATGTTTTTATCCTTTCTAGAGGATGTTCAAAAAGGGCGTTTTTATCTTTAAGCATCTCTTTTAAAAATGGGCAAACACACATTTTTCATCTCTGACATACACTATCATATCTACCCACAAACTCTAAGGAGATGAAAGTCATGAACGTTTTAAAAAAAACAACCCTATTGCTCTTATCCCTCGTTCTCATAGTTGCAATTAGCTCTTGTTCCTTTGGAGGAAGCAACAAGGACACGATTCGCGTATCGGAAGTCACACGCTCCATTTTTTACGCACCATTGTATGTAGCCATTTCACAAGGTTTTTTTGAAGAAGAAGGCATTGACCTTGACCTAACAACAACGTGGGGCGGCGACAATACAATGACATCCTTGCTGTCGGGCGGAGCCGATGTCGCTTTAGTAGGTGCAGAAACATCGATTTACGTTTACGCTCAACAAGCTACAGATCCTGCCATCAATTTTGCGCAATTAACAAAATCCGATGGTACCTTTCTCGTTTCTCGTGAAAAATTTGATTCATTTGACTGGGATGACTTGCGAGGAAGTACATTCCTTGGTCAACGAATAGGTGGGATGCCACAAATGGTCGGTGAACATGTTCTTAAGCTTAATGGAATTGATCCACACCAAGATTTGAACCTCATTCAAAACATTGACTTTGGAAATATCCCAAGTGCATTCGCCTCAGGTACAGGTGATTTTGTTCAATTATTTGAACCACAAGCTACCTTATTTGAAAACGAAGGTATCGGCCACATCGTAGCTTCCTTTGGTGCGGAGTCAGGCAACGTTCCATATACGGTCTTCATGACTAAACAAAGTTACATTAACGCAGAAGAAGAAAAGCTTGAAGCTTTTACTCGTGCACTCTATAAAGCACAAAAGTGGGTTGACGAACAACCAGTAGACGTTGTTGCCGAGGCCATTGTTGATTTTTTTGAAGATACAGATGTTGAACTTGTTGCACAAGTCATAGATCGCTATCGCACACAAGGGTCCTATGCAACCTCTCCACTCCTACAATCAGATGCATGGGATAATTTACAACTCATTATGGATGAAGCTGGTGAACTTCCGCAACAAGTTGAATACTTAGAATTAGTGAATACATCGATTGCTGAGAGTGTTACAAATTAGGAGGCTGATTTACATGTCAACCTTACAATTGCATGATGTATCGATGGCTTATTTAACGAAACGTGATGCTATGTTAGCACTTGAATCAATCTCATTGACTGTCGAGGATGGAGAATTCATCTCCATTCTCGGACCAAGTGGGTGCGGTAAAACAACGTTACTCTCCATTATTGCAGGTCTTCTATCACCAACATCTGGTCACGTAACGATCGGAAACAAAGAGTCTAAGCATGCGAAAGCAAATATCGGATATATGCTTCAGCAAGACTACTTATTCCCGTGGCGGAGCATTGAGGACAATATTACACTAGGGCAAAAAATCCGCGGAACCTTTTCTCAAACTACAAAAATCGAAGCATTAAAGTGGTTAGAGCAACTAGGTCTCGCTGACAAAAAGGATTTATATCCGAATCAGCTGTCTGGTGGGATGCGTCAGCGTGTTGCTTTAGTCCGAATGCTCGCTACTAATCCAACGCTTATGCTTCTTGACGAACCTTTTTCGGCCCTTGATTATCAAACAAAGTTGAAGCTAGAAGATCTCGTATTTCAAACGTTAAAATCAGAAAACAAAACAGCTATTCTCGTCACCCATGATATTGGTGAAGCGATAGCGATGTCAGACCGAGTCGTTTTATTATCTCCAAGACCAGGTCACATCCATCGTATCTTTGAACTACCTTCTGAGATTGCAACTAGTCTCCCCTTTGAGGCTAGACAGCATGTTCATTATAACGATCAATTTCAGATCATTTGGAAGGAGATGGAGAGCCTTGCAACAACAAGTTGAAACAGAACACCGGAAGTACTTGTCCTCTCTAAAACGTGAAAACAGACGTGTTCTTGCTGTTCAGCTTAGCATACTTGTCTCGTTTTTTTCCTTTTGGGAACTAGCTGCTAGAAAACACTGGGTCGATCCGCTACTCTTTAGTATGCCATCAAGAATATGGGATCTACTTATCACTCGAATCGGAGATGGTTCTATATTTACCCATGCTTCCGTAACGCTATTTGAAACATTACTGGGCTTTATGTTAGGAACAGGAATTGGTACCTTGCTGGCAGCTGTATTATGGTGGTCACGTTTTATTTCCAAAGTTCTTGACCCGTATTTAGTTGTTTTAAATTCTATGCCGAAAGTGGCACTCGGACCCATCTTAATTGTTGGTCTTGGTCCAGGATTTACATCAATCATTGCTATGGGAGCCCTTATATCGGTTGTCATTACAACAATGGTTGTCTTTACCGCTTTTCGGGAAGTCGATCATAACTACTTAAAAGTAATGAATACATTTGGAGCAACCAAACACCAAACGTTTAAATATGTTATTTTCCCAGCAACACTCCCAACCATCATCTCCACATTAAAAGTTAATGTAGGGTTAGCCTGGGTTGGAGTAATCGTCGGCGAATTTTTAGTCTCAAAAAAAGGACTCGGGTACCTAATCATTTACGGCTTCCAAGTATTCAACTTCACCCTCGTCCTCATGAGCCTGCTAATCATCGCCATACTAGCAACAGTTATGTATAAAATAGTTGAAATTCTAGAAAAACAAATGTTAAAAAGATTTTAGAAAAACTTGACCTCCGCCAGACCACCTAAAAAAGAAAACCTATCTCAGCCCCAATCATCCCTCGACCGAAGAACGAACTCAGGCGGAGGTCTTAGTTTTTCTTACCTCCCTACCTTTAACCTCTCTCACCCAGAATAACTGAATTTGAAACGTCCTTCCCGTTTCGAATTCAGCTTGTAGGGCGGACCCTATAACTCAATAAGTTGTTTCTTACTTATTTGTTCTAATGTGTAAGGAAGTACTTGATCTTTCATGATAAAACTGAATGCTGGATCCGTCTTAATTGAGCTTGGTAATTCTTCAAGAAGCACCGGACCATTTGTTTCATGATAAGAATCTTTTGCTACCAATTTCGATATTTCAGCAAAATAAATCGTTTTATACATTACATGGTCTTTACATGTGATTTCATACATCCCAATGTAGTGCAATGATTTAATTTCCGCTCCTGTTTCTTCCCACACTTCACGATTGGCCGCTTCAGGTAACGTTTCCCCACGTTCCACTTTCCCTCCAGGAAATTCAAGCCCTCTCGATTGATGGCTTGTTACAAGCCATTTGTCTTTATAACGACACACAACCCAAATATGTTCAATGTCTTTACCAAAACCAGTTTCATCAAACACTAATCTTACCCGACAACCGTTTTGATCAACAAATTGATACATGTCACTCGCCTCTCCCCTTATCTATACCCCCAGTATACCGATGAAAAATTTGAAGTGAAACCTTTTTATCCCCACGTTGGTTTCACTGATTCTGGTTTTATAGCAATTAAGACGATAACAAGAGCGATTAGACATAATATTGAATTTAAAAAAAACATAAAAAAATGAGATGTTTTCATTAACACCGCGAAAATCGGTGGTCCTGAAGCCACTCCAACAAAACGCATACTGCTATATAATGATGAAATCGTTCCTCTTTGTTTCATCTCAATCCCTTCTGTTACCAGTGCATCAAGACAAGGAAGGGCAATTCCTATCCCGACCCCACTAGCGAAAAGACAGGTGAGCAACAAATAAATATCTTTTGAGAACGATACAGTAAAAATGGCAATCGTTAATATCGCCAAACCAGCTACTGTATACCATTTCATTTTTTGCTTATCCTGACCGATTACTTTTCCTGTTGCAAAAGAAGCAGCACATAAAGCTGCTAATGGAATGGCTAAAATAATACCCTTTTTTATTCCTTCAATTTGAAATGTATCTTCAAGCATAGATGATAAGTAAAAAAGAACACCGAATATAACAAGCATTAGAATGCCTCCAATTGCAAAAACAGCATACAACCAACGACCTTCCCGCTTGAATATGACCTTTGTTATTTTGACGAAATCTTTAAACCCAACTGCCTCTCCACTCATTGGCGGAACCTTCACTAAAAAAAGCATCGCAATGATAGAAATAAAACAGAAAACTGGAATTGACAAAAGTGGCATATACCAAACGACAAGAGCTAATGCTGCACCAAGTATAGGACTTAAAACTTTCCCTAACGTATTCGCAGTTTCGATCATACCAAGTCCTTTGCTTACATCGTTCTGATCTTTGTACATGTCACCAACTAATGGTAAAACAATTGGCATTGCTCCTGCCGCTCCAACACCTTGTAAAAGTCGACCAATAATCAACATACCGTATGGATTTTCCATTTGCCAACCCGCAAACCCAGATATAAATCCCCCTAAACCGGCAATAATTAAGCTTGGAATAATGACTTTCTTTCTCCCTATGTGGTCGGAAATATATCCTGCAATCGGGATGCAAAGAATTGCCACAACAGAATAGACTGTGATGAGCATACTTACTTGAAAAGCACTAATTCCTAGTTCTTTCTCGATTTCAGGTAACACAGGAATAAGCATTGAATTTCCTAATGTCATGACAAGTGGAATGGATGAAATCGAGAAAATAGCCCATTTATCCTTTCCTTGCATATAAAGGCTCCCCCGTTCCTTAATCTCTTAAATATAAATACTTTGTTAGTATGAGGAACAGTTCACGTTCTATACGCAAAAAAAAAACACCTATCCACGTGAATAGATGTTAATTCTTTATTGTAGTTTATAGTGTCCACTTTCTTTAATTGAACGATAAATTGTTTTCAATGCACCTTGGGGATGAGCAGCTAAATTCTCCATCTTGTTTTTAAATTCTTGCAGTAACCGTTTCTCAGAAAAGCCTTGTCCCACTAAATCCTTTAATACATCTTCAATGATGACATCTTTCTTTAAAGCTAGCTTTGCCTCCAGTAATACACTTACAGATTCCGATAACTCCGTTAACGTCTGAACGCTCGTAATCATTGCTGCTGGATGATTGTCTTTACTTGTTATAATAACATCAACAAGAATATGACCATCTTGATCTTTCACCTTTTTAAAGTAATCATAATAATCGTGACTGATTACAGCCTCAATATACCATGTTTGTTGCTTGTTTTCCATGTTAATGATAAGACCATCTTCTATTGGAATCATTTTTTGATGAACATTTCCATCTTTACCTTCAAGCAAACTAATCGAGTAGAGCTTAAATGTTTTCATGCAATGCTCTCCCCCTTTCTCTTACATTTATTAAATCATACCAAGTCGTGTTTTCAAAATAAAGAGGCTTTCTTCAAACAGCTAAAAAAAGCAGCGAAAAGAAATGCCTCTTGAACCATATTCATGAACTTTTAATCCTTTGAAAGTACAATTCAAATTGTCTTTCTTGGATCCATTTAATGAGCTCCACCTCTTCACTAGTTAGGTCTCTCCTCAGCTTACATTTACATTCGTCTACAAGTACCTCATATAGATTTTCTACTAGCATAAAGTAAATGTCTCCTTTGTCGATTTTTCTCAACTGTTATGGTGTCACTCTGTCAATGTATGTGTTCAAGCTTATTAATATGAAAAAATAATGCCTATTTTTCTATAAAAAGCGAACTAACCCTATATCTTTTGCCATTAAAAAGAGTGTGGCCAATAGGTAGCTTGATCAAAAAGGGGAAAATCGGAGGCCACTGAAAAAGGTTGCTTTTTAACTTTTTCAGTGGCCTCGAAAATCGCCCCTTTTTGACTTTTTATGCAATGGCTTCTCTCGCTACGCTCAAGCTCTTACACATACATTTTTGTTTTTTTGTGTAGCAACATACTTTTCCGTCCATTGATTTCTTCTCGTAATAGTTGAATAAAGTCTTCCTCTAATTTTAATTCAATTGCACGCTCATATGCTTCTAATAAAACTGAATATTCCAACCTATCCATTTTATCCTTTCACCCTACTTTTTAAATATTTAAACAGTTAAAAGCCACGACCCTCGTAGGCTTCTTTTATACGATCAAGACCTTCTTGTAACGTTGCTCTTGGGCACGCTAAATTAATTCGTTCAAAACTTTTTCCCTCTTCACCAAAAATAGGGCCATGATTCAAAGCGACGCCAGCCTCTTCTACAAGCCATTTTTTTCGCTCAGATGGAGTGAATGGTAGTTTGGAACACTCTAACCATAAAAGGTACGTGCCTTCAGAGTCCATTACTCGTAACTTTGGCATATGTTCTGTTACATACTGACGTACAAATTCATAATTCTTTTCTACATAGTCCATTAATTCTTCTAACCAAGCTTCCCCATGTGTATAAGCTGCTTCCGTAGCAACTTCAGCAAATGAACTGACTGAATTTGCAAAAGAATTGGACAGGTGATTGGCTAGTTTCACACGTAATTGTTCATTTTCAACAACGACATACGATGTTTGTATTCCAGCTAGGTTGAACGTTTTACTCGGTGCCAAACAAGTAAAGGTACGACTAGCAGCATCTTCATTAATCGATGCAAAAGGAATATGTTTATGCCCTTTAAACAACAAGTCAGCATGAATCTCATCTGAGACGAGAAGTAAATCATGTTTTTCACAAATAGCAGCCAGTTGTTCTAGTTCCTCTCGCTTCCAAACTCGTCCAACAGGGTTATGAGGATGGCAAAGAACAATCATCTTTGTCTTCTCAGTGATCGCTGATTCAAGTTGTTCAAAATCCATATCATAATGATCACCATCAAATGCAAGTGGATTCTTAACTAGCTCTCGGTTATTCTTTTTTACTACATCATAAAACGGATAATATACTGGAGTTTGAATGATGACTTGGTCACCAGGTTCAGTAAATGCTTGAATAATAAAGCTGATCGTTGGAACAATTCCTGATGTATATATAAGCGAATTCGCTTGAATCTCCCATTTATACCTTCTCTTTAACCAGCTTTGAACTGCCTTGTCGACACTTTTAGAATGGGCAGTGTAACCGAATATCCCATGCTCGACTGTTGCATGTAGGCTATCCAACACCTCTTGTGGTGCTCGGAAATCCATATCTGCTACCCACATTGGCAATAGATCTTCATTACCGAAACGTTGTTTTGTCATATCCCATTTCATTGAATTAGTACCACGACGTTCAATTACCTCATCAAATCGTTTACTCACTACTTACACTTCCTTCCTAATAAAACACATTACCCCCATTAAATAATTTTTCTGCACTTAGGTCAATGTTTACTATTCAACGAATACTACTAGAATCCTTTTTCATTTTAATTTTTTAATGAACTTCTGGAAAATACATTCATCTACAAAGTCCAATTCCAAACAGACTTTCACCCTCTCTTATGATAAGATGAAAAAAGCAAAAAAGTACGAATTTTTTATAAGGATAGGTGTTTCGAATGAGTGTGTTAACAGTTAAAGACCTAAGTCATGGCTTTGGCGACCGTGCGATATTCCAAGATGTATCATTCCGTTTACTAAAGGGCGAGCACATTGGTTTAATCGGTGCTAATGGTGAAGGGAAATCGACATTTATGAATATAATCACTGGTAAATTAATGCCAGATGAAGGAAAAGTAGAATGGTCCAAGAAAGTTCGTGTTGGTTACTTAGATCAACATACTGTGTTAGAACGTGGAATGACAATGCGAGATGTATTAAAAAGCGCATTTCAATATATGTTTGACCTTGAAGCAGAAATGACAGCTATGTATGACAAAATGGGTGATGCTACTCCTGAAGAACTCGAAAAGATGCTTGAAGACGTTGGGATTATTCAAGATACGTTAACGAACAACGATTTTTATACTATCGACGCGAAAGTAGAAGAGGTCGCTAGAGGTCTAGGCTTAGATGATGTTGGCCTTGACCGTGATGTTACGGAGCTAAGCGGCGGTCAACGTACAAAAGTTCTACTAGCTAAGCTTTTACTTGAAAAGCCGGATATTCTTCTTCTGGACGAGCCGACAAACTATTTAGATGAGCAACACATCGAATGGTTAAAGCGCTACTTACAAGAATATGAAAATGCCTTTATATTAATTTCGCATGATATTCCGTTTTTAAATAGTGTAATTAATTTAATTTATCACATGGAAAACCAAGAACTTAATCGGTATGTTGGTGATTATGATCATTTTAAAGAAGTCCACGAAATGAAAAAGTCTCAGCTTGAAGCAGCTTATAAAAGACAGCAACAAGAAGTAGCACAATTAAAAGATTTTGTTGCTCGTAATAAAGCTCGTGTTTCAACACGTAACATGGCGATGTCTCGTCAAAAGAAGCTTGATAAAATGGATATGATTGAACTTGCGCATGAAAAACCAAAACCACAATTCAACTTCAAAGAAGCTCGAACGACAAGCAAGCTTATATTTGAAACAAAGAATCTGGTCATTGGATATGACGAACCACTTTCACGTCCTTTAAACTTAACTATGGAACGTGGTCAAAAGATAGCTCTTGTGGGGGCAAATGGAATTGGGAAAACGACATTACTGAAAAGTATTCTTGGTTTGACCTCTCCTGTAACAGGTTCTGTTGAGCGTGGCGATTATCAAGAGATTGGTTATTTTGAACAAGAAGCGAAAGATCCTGATAATACTTGTATTGAAGAAGTATGGCAAGAATTCCCGTCACTTACTCAAGCTGAAGTTCGTGCTGCACTTGCTAAATGTGGACTAACGACTAAGCATATTGAAAGCAAGGTTATTGTTCTAAGCGGTGGAGAAAAAGCAAAGGTTCGACTTTGTAAATTGATTAATCGCGAAACAAATGTACTTGTTTTAGATGAGCCAACAAACCATTTAGATGTCGACGCAAAAGGTGAATTAAAGCGCGCTTTAATATCTTATAAAGGTAGCATTCTATTAATTAGTCATGAACCCGAATTCTACCAAGACATTGTTACGGACGTTTGGAACTGCGAATCTTGGACTACAAAGATCATTTAAGGAGGTTGACTCAAAACCAAAGGGTCTAACCCCTTATTTCACCGGGGATTCTAGATGATGTCGTTGATTGTTTCCAAGAGCGAGGACGTGAGATGGAGCAAAAAACGCCACTAATTTACGATGAAGATGACCGAGCCTATTAAGCGACTCGGTCATCTTCATCGTCTTCTTCTTTAAAATAATAAATTCGTGGTAAATGCGTAAAGCGTAGGTACTCTTGCAATAATGACCCTCCAACAAATGCGATCATTTGCCAATCAACGCCCTTTAGCATAAGCACATCCCCCTTTATCCAACCATATGCGGATTAGAAGTTGTCCTATGCGTCTAACTGCTTCGTTTTGTCCGAACTGTAAGCTTATAATAATAGTCCCCCGCTTTAATCATACCTCGTTGATGATCGAGGATATCATCGAGACTATCTACAGCGTTATACGCTATCTCATTAAAAGGCATTTCAATGATTGACTGTGCGTCAGATAACCGACCACGTTTAAAATAACTTATGACTTCTTTTAAGTCATCGCGATCAACTATGCTCACTTGTGTAGCCGCTGCTAGTTTTCGGCATGGATCGGATACTTGATTAGTAGAGGTAATGATTACTGCTTTATCTGCTTGATAGTATGCTTTTGCTGCGTATATTTCTTGCACAGCATCTAAACCAAGCTTTTCTGTTAATCGCTTCGCCTGCACAACGGTTTGTATGTCTGAACAATCGTGGAAAATCAAATCAGCACCAAAGTCCCTACTTTTCTTCGTTAAAAAGGTTTCCTCGTACCCAAGAGCAACAAACAACACATATAAATAATCTTCAAATTCATGCCCAGACATTTGATCGATATCTGCCATCGTAATTTTCCCAACATCAAAACGTTTCTTCTTACGAATATGTAAAACAACCGCTACTACGATGATGATCGTCAACAAACACAATAAAATAATCGCTGTTGAACTTCCCCATGTAGAAAGTATCTCGCTCACACAGACAACTCCTTTCCTTTCTACTTATCATACGAGCGATAAGAAAAAAACGCAAACATCCGTTTGTAAACGGGGTCATGCCCCGTTTACTACTTCAACGTACCACAGCTTGGTCTACTCCCGCTACTCCTTGCTCCTGATATATTGCCTTCTTTCAATGGTCATAAAATGAGAGTAATTAAGTAAATAGCAATCAAAGAATGGCTTCGAACTTCATGAATGGGAAAAATCCAACCACATTTATTGAAAAATTACATATAAATACCAACAATGGGTAAACTACATATTAATCCGTATAAGGGAGGCGTAAAACGCATGTCTATATCAACACCTAAACGTAAAAAGCGTTATCGATTCTTACCAACGATTCTCTTTGTCATTACCTACTTTCTTGTTCAATTATATAACTATAATCTAACACTATTTGGCTTTGTCCTTGCGTTTATTCTATCAGCGATCGGTGTTACGTATTTAATAAAAACATCCAAGTTTGTTTCCAAGCATCTCTCAACAAGTTTACTAAATATAGATGAAATATCAGATCCTGAATTTAACCAGTTACTCGTACCGATCTTTCAACGTCAAGGCTATTCAGTAAACAAAACCAAACAAAATCGTAAATCAACAGCGAACCTCATTCTTCGCAAAAAAGGATTAAAAGCGATCGTTCATACTAAACGCCAGAGCAATAATGTCGGATCTAGTTTCATCCAAGAAGCGATTGCCTGCAAAGAGATGTACCAAGCGAAACGATCAATCATTGTGACAAATCGTCATTTTACTAAAGCCGCGAAACAAGTAGCACGAGCAAACAAAGTCACGCTTATTGATCGCGACTCACTCGATGCCATGCTTGATGCTTTTTTACGACAAAAAAGAAGTCACCGCTTTATTCAACGTGTACGAACTTTGTTTATGAATGAAGAAATAAAAAGTGACTCGTAATAAATGTGTTTCCACTTTCATTTTATCTATCAAAAGAATCGATTGATGCTCGTCTTACATAGATGATAAACGTCTTCCTTACAATCAGTATTGCTTGTCAACTAAATTAAGCCAAGATTAAGCAATAGTTGGCTTTATTTGTACATATATTTTCAAAATATCCTTTCGAAATAAAAGGTGCTGATTACGTAATCAGCACCTTTACGATGTCGTTTGAATTTTTGGGCCATCTCCTTCAAAATAAAAAACCTCAATATCATCTATTTTAAGACGAACCATTTCATTTTCAAGCTTCTTTGATTGAGATGAACTAACCTCTATAAAAACAAAATCTTCTTTCACACTCCATACATTCCCTACGATCATAAACGGAAATAACGCTGATAATAGAAAAATCCGTTTTCCAATAGCTTCTCGTAACGCATTATATAACGCTCTTTGACGAATGACTGCAATTGGTACGTTCGGCTCTCGTTTCATTCACTTCTTCCTTTCTTTTAGCCGATACGGGGCAAAGTTAGAAATTCGTTCAATCGGAAAATGAAGCGGGGTTGTAAAATAATACTCTGTTTTATCCGGTAATTCGACTTTAACTGGATCTAACGTAATATATCCATTTGTGACATAAACAACCTTTCCATAGAAAATTGGACGAAACTGCTGTCCTAAAAAGGTTAGTTGATTGGCTCTTGTTGTAACCATTATTTCTGTCCCTGTTACTTGTTGAAACAATTTGTTTCCTGGATCGATTGCTGCATCATGATTTGTACTTATCTCTCCAATGCCACTCGATATTTTAGACCAATATACTTCCTGCATATGACAATGTTTCAGGTCTTTCCGATATACAACTTGAATGTCATTCTTACTATTTGACACTTCTTTCTACACCCCTATTCCAAAGAAACCATGTTTGTAACAGTGTATGGGAAAGTTGCCTAAATGGTTATCAAATTACTGCTTTCTCGCAGAACAATTTATTAACAAATTTAGCCCTAATCCTGATCATCAAATCAACATTAGGGCTAGGTATCTATATCATTATATTAATTGACTGTATCGTTGATATCTAACATGTATTGTTTCGTCACATTGACATCTGAGTGTCCAGAAAGTTGAGCTACAATTGAGAGATCAACACCTTTTTGGACTAGATCAAAGCAAAACGTATGACGAAGCTTGTGAGGATAAACACCATATTCCTCTTTCAACATGTGCTGAACTGTGCGAGCTGCGATCCGTTTTTGATAATTAGATAAAAATAATGCATCACAGTCATCTTGCCTACTTGTAAGATACTCATGTAGCTTGTGAACAAGCTCTTTCGTAAGAGGGATGATTCTTTCATTGCCTTGTGTTTCGTTTCTCACTTTTATTTGACCCGTCTGGCTTTTATAGTTTAATTGAATGTCTTCTTTATTTAACATACAAAGTTCAGAGACTCGAACACCTGTATACAAAAGCGTGTAAACAATAGCGACATTTCGCTTACTTGAATCAGCTTTCGCACGTTTCAGGAGTGCGTGCAATTCTTCTTCTCTTAACACCTCTGGGGCAACATAATCAATTTTCTTTTGTGAACGGTTAACATTATCAGTCATTTCTGGTAAGTCGATTGATTTAACGAAGGTGTTAATGGTATTAAAAATTTTATTAATAGTTGACACACTACGGTTTTCTGATTCTAAATAGTCAATATACGATTGAATATCTTGTTTAGTAAGGTTTTGAATTGCTTTCTGATTACCATCTAGCCAATTCGCGTAGGATTCAATTACACCACAATACGTCTTAATAGTATTCTCAGATCTTCCTTTATGAGAGAGATAGACAGCAAAAGAATCAAGAATGTCTTTTGTGGTTCCAGCGCATTTTTTATCCAAAATGAATTCCCCCCTAACTAACATAACTATAATAAGCTCTTGAAAAAAAGTCAAGTTCCGCGCAACAAATTCAAAAATTGTCATTTGGTACTTTATAGATACATGCGTGAGTTTTCTCGCTGTGATATAGTTAACTAGGAATGAAGATTAAGGAGGAACATACGATGGCGACTAAATTAACTGCTTATGTTGGAACTTATACCAACGGAGAGAGCAAAGGAATTTATCATTTTACAATGGATGCTTCTACTGGGGAAGTTGATGGAGTAGAAGTATCTGCTGAGCTAGAAAACCCTACTTACTTAACAATTAGTAAGGACAATAACTATCTATATTCTGTTATCAAGCTTGAAACTCAAGGTGGTGTTGGTGCTTACTCTATTCAAGCTAACGGGCAACTTGAATTAATAAATTATGAAGTTTTGGACGGTAGCCCACCTTGCCATGTTAGTTTAGATGAAACCAATCACTATCTTTTCTCAGCAAACTATCATAAAGGTACTGCGATTGCTTACAAGTTAGCTGATAATGGAGCACTCACTTCTCATACTTCTACTGTTACACATGAAGGTAGTGGTCCTCATGACAGACAAGAAAAACCACATGCACATTTTTCCGGTCTTACACCAGACCAAAAGTATTTATGTGTCGTTGATCTCGGGACAGATCAAATGGGAATATATCATGTTAACAATGGTACAATTCTGCCGTACAGTAAGTATACATTTAAACCAGGGACAGGCCCAAGGCACATTCAATTTCACCCAAATCAGAAACTTGCTTATGTAAACGGAGAACTTAGTTCAGAAGTGATCGCGCTACGTTATGACTCAGAAGCTGGAACTTTTAACGACATTCAATACATATCCTCCCTTCCAGCCGATTACAGTGAGGAAAGCATTGGTGGTGCGATAAAAATCTCAGCTGATGGAAAATACTTGTATGCGTCTAACCGAGGGCACGATAGTATTGCTGTATTTAGTATTGATTCAGATTCAGGAAAACTAACTCTTGTTGATCATACTTCTACAGAAGGGGCATTTCCACGAGATTTCACGATTGACCCTTCAGGTAAATTTCTTCTAGTAGCAAACCAAAATACAAGCAACATTATTCAATACGCAATTGATCAAGAAACAGGAAAGCTCACAAAAACCGGTGTTTCGATTTCTGTTCCAAATCCCGTATGTGTTGTATTTTCTTCATAAGAAAAACGACGCAGCAGGCTTTTGATGCAATAATGAGTGGAGCCGTTGCTATGACTTTAAGCCTTTTCGGTGTACTTTTCTCCTAAAAGGCTTGCAACGTGAGGGGGACATTTCCATCCTTGAATGGGCTTTTATACTTCTTTTAATTCACTCAAATTTTTTAAATTTTTTTAAATAAAAAGGGCTGACTACAAATTTAACTAGTCAGCCCTTTCTACTTTGGATCGATTGATACACTCACCTTTACTAATAAGAGTGAGTGTATAAATTTTTTAAAACTAACGTAACAGCTCCAATTACAGTACCTTGATCACCTAATTTTGATAAAACAATTTCTGTTTCTCTAGCTTCTGGTGTTAACGCTCGACTTCTAACTACGTCCTTAAGAGGATTTAAAATGAATTCTTTCGCTTTTGCTACGCCTCCCCCAACAATAATCCGGTCAGGGTTCATAAAATTAATCATATTCGTTAAGCCTATCCCTAGCAACCTCCCTGTTTCAGCAAGCATTTCAATTGCTAAAGGATCTCCTTCTATCGCACATTGATGGATCAACTCTCCTGTTATCTTTCCACCACTCACATTGACCTTATCCTGGATTATCGATTGTCTCCCTAAAGATAACTCTTTGATTACACGTTGCTTTAGAATTCCTCCTCCAGCTACAGTTTGTAAGCAACCATAACTCCCACAAGAACACTTTGAACCGTTTAGATCGACGATTGTATGCCCGATTTCACCTGCAATTCCATCTCTTCCATGAAATAGCTCATTTTGTAAAATGATACCCGCCCCAATTCCAACACCTAGGTTGACACAAATGATGTTCTCAAATCCGATGCCATTGCCAAACCATGATTCTCCAAGTGTGAGAGCTCTAGCGTCATTTTCAACAAAAGTAGGGATAGAAAATTGTGTCTGCATTGCATCTTTAATCGGTATATTTCTTAGTTTGAAATTCGGCGCAAAGACCCCCATCCCTTTGCTATGATTGACGATTCCATGCATTCCAATTCCAATGCCTAGTATTTTCTTTTTCGGAATTCCGGAGTCTTTTATTAGGTTGTCAATCATAGTAATCAGAAATTGAAGTAGGCTTTCTACCGTTAATTGCTCAGGAAGCGATTGCATTTGTTGAAGTTCAATCTCCGCATTTAAATCTGTCAAAACAGCTGTAGCACGGTGCCCTCCTACATCTAGACCGATCACATAAGAGCTTTTCCAGTCAATTGTTAGCAGAATGGGTTTTCTGCCTCCTTTTGAAATGCCAATCTCACTTTCTCTTACTAATTTAGAATCCAATAGTTCCGTTACAAGATTGGTAACCGTTGGTGGCGTTAATTTTGTTCTTTTTGCTATTTCAGCTCTGGATATCGGTCCGTTCAAACGAATTATGTTTAATATCAACGAACGATTTAATGATTTCATTAGTTGAAAGCTACCTGTTACAGACATCCATTTCTCTCCTTCTTCAGACTTTTCTTTAAATTTTACATGAATCAAATCTTTCGTACAAACATTCTATTTCGTATCGGGTATCTTTCTCGAGTTTTTGCACATTTATTTGCCAAATAGTTGCTGTTTCTTGCCTTAGTCGGGTAAGCTTTTATGTTTGTTTCAAATGGTATGAGGATGACATGTAATGTAGTATTTCAAGAAGTACACTCCGATATAACCATCGGCTCATTCGAGGAAGATGCTGCTTCAGTGAACCAGAGCTTTTCAGTGCCTTGCGAATTAAGTTTATGCGCATAAAAAAAAACAATCCAATCGGATTGTCTTTTAACGCCTGGCAACGTCCTACTCTTGCAGGGGGAAGCCCCCAACTACCATCGGCGCAAAAGAGCTTAACGACCGTGTTCGG
>NZ_JAWRVL010000034.1:0-33122 GCF_036663595.1 Halalkalibacter lacteus | reverse complement strand
ATTGGAGCGGGTGATGAGAATCGAACTCACATCATCAGCTTGGAAGGCTGAGGTTTTACCACTAAACTACACCCGCATATTCGTTATGGTCGGGAAGACAGGATTTGAACCTGCGACCCCCTGGTCCCAAACCAGGTGCTCTACCAAGCTGAGCCACTTCCCGTTATCTTGCAAAATAAATACTTTGTATTAAATGGTGCGCCCTGAGAGATTCGAACTCCCGACTTTTTGATTCGAAGTCAAACACTCTATCCAGCTGAGCTAAGGGCGCAAAAGCTAGAATTGTATAAAATTGGTGCGGTTGAGAGGACTCGAACCTCCACGGGGTTATCCCCCACTAGGCCCTCAACCTAGCGCGTCTGCCATTCCGCCACAACCGCGTTACACCACATATGTTTTTCTATAAAGTGCGGGTGAAGGGACTTGAACCCCCACGTCATAAGACACTAGATCCTAAGTCTAGCGCGTCTGCCAATTCCGCCACACCCGCAAAGGTTATTGGCGGTCCGGACGGGACTCGAACCCGCGACCTCCTGCGTGACAGGCAGGCATTCTAACCAACTGAACTACCGGACCAAATATGGTGGAGGATGACGGGATCGAACCGCCGACCCCCTGCTTGTAAGGCAGGTGCTCTCCCAGCTGAGCTAATCCTCCATATTAAACGAAAATCATTTCTTTTAACCTTAAAATAAATGGTGACCCGTACGGGAATCGAACCCGTGATACCGCCGTGAAAGGGCGGTGTCTTAACCGCTTGACCAACGGGCCATCTATAAGAATATGTGGCGGAGAAGGAGGGATTTGAACCCTCGCGCCGCGTAAACGACCTACACCCTTAGCAGGGGCGCCCCTTCAGCCACTTGGGTACTTCTCCGTGGCTCCACAGGTAGGACTCGAACCTACGACCGATCGGTTAACAGCCGATAGCTCTACCACTGAGCTACTGTGGAATATTATTTCAGACTCAAATATGTTACCATAATACCTTTTATGAGTCAACTGTTTTTTCGCTATCTCTCTTAGCGACTTCTATAATATAGCATAGTACAATCTGATTTTGCAATAGTTTATTTTATTTTATTTAATTTCCCTCTACATTTCCCACACACATATTTACTTGTATCTAATCTCCTTTTCCTGTTATACGTTAGTCCGCAACTTCCACATTTATACTGGTGTGAAATAAGAGATTTGTTTAAAGTACCTGGGACCATTCCACAAAAACGAGGAGCATCCACTTTAGCCAGTAATGTTCTAAAGTCTCGGTCTCGATGTTGATACCCTTTTCCTTGTAAATGAAGGTGATAATGACAAAGCTCATGTTTAATAATACCAATAAGGGCTCGCTCTCCATAGTGCAAAAGTTGCTTAGGGTTTATTTCGATGTTATGACTTTGCAATAAATAACGCCCACCCGTCGTTCGGAGCCGTCTGTTAAAATAAGCTTTATGTCTAAATGGCCATTTAAAATCATTCATAGAAATCCCTTCAACTAACCGTTGTAACTGATTATCAGTCATTAACTCTTGTTTTTTATTCATAATTCTTCACCAATCCTTCAACTATGACAAACCTTCCTTCATATAATAATCCAAATAGAGTAAGTTGTTAAGGAGTTGGTTGCTTATGCCCATGCCCACATGGCTAAGACAACAATTAAAAAGAGCTTATTTCCAAAAAGATCGGTACCAAATCAAAATCCTTAATCAATGTTGGTTTTATTACAAAGGAAAAGAAACAGATTTTTAGATGGTGTTAAAAAAAGGAATGCTTTTTCCTTTTTTAACACCATCTAAGCAATAAGCAGGGCCACTGCATCCATTAAATAGTACACAAAACATTAAGGCGACTGCCGAATGGAATCAACTCCATTCACAGTCACCTTGTTTTTTGTTATTACGATGTATGTTGCTCCTCTGGTTTCTTCATCGTCAACGCAATCCTACCTTTTTGTGAGTCAACTTGTTCCACCCAAACTGTGACAATATCCCCTACAGCGACAACTTCTAGCGGATGTTTAACAAACCGGTTTGTTAACTTTGAGATATGCACAAGCCCGTCTTGTTTCACTCCTATATCCACAAAAGCACCAAAATCAATAACATTTCGAACGGTCCCCTGCAACTCCATTCCAACTTGAAGATCCTCCATTTTTAAAACATCTTGTTTCAACAACGGCTTCGCTACCTCATCACGAGGATCACGCGAAGGACGGATAAGACTATCAATAATATCTTTTAATGTCGGCACCCCGATCTCAAGTTCTTGAGCCATACTCTCTACATTAATTGCTTGTAGTTGTTCTTTCACTTTTGGAGTCCCTATCTCATCTACCGTTGCACCAATGTGCTTCATGAGCTTTTCTGTATCTTTATAACTTTCTGGATGGATTGCCGTTGCATCGAGCGGATGGTCTCCATCTTGAATCCGAAGAAATCCAATAGCTTGCTCATATGTTTTCGCTCCAAGACGCGGAATCTTCTTTAACTGCTTTCGATTCGTCAAGCGCCCTTCTTCATCACGACGTTTGACAATATTGGTTGCAACAGCTTTCGACAACCCTGCAACATATTGCAATAACGAAACTGACGCCGTATTAACATTTACCCCCACTTGGTTTACAACCGTCTCTACCACAAACGTTAGCGATTCATTCAAGCGCTTTTGCGTGACATCATGCTGATATTGTCCTACACCCACCGATTTAGGGTCGATTTTGACAAGCTCAGCTAACGGATCCTGCAAACGACGAGCTATCGAAACAGCACTTCTCTCTTCTACCTTTAAATCCGGAAACTCTTCTCTCCCTAATTCAGACGCAGAGTATACACTTGCTCCAGCTTCATTCACAATTAAATAATAAACAGGTTTTCTTAGCTCTTTCATTACATCCGCTATAAATTGCTCCGTTTCTCGAGAAGCGGTCCCGTTACCAATGGCAACTATTTCCACATCATACTTCTCGATTAATCCTTTGACAATTTCGGTCGCCTTCTTCGTTTCATTCCGAGGAGGAGTTGGATAGACGACCCCAATATCAAGAACTTTTCCCGTTGCATCAACAACAGCCAATTTACAGCCTGTCCGATAAGCAGGGTCTACACTTAACACCTTTTTATCTTTCATCGGAGGTTGCAAAAGCAAATGACGAAGGTTTTCTGCAAAGATATGAATCGCTTGCTCTTCCGCTTTCTCTGTTAATTCATTACGGATATCCCGCTCAATGGAAGGTTCAATTAAACGCTTATAACCATCTTCTATAGCCTCTTCAACAATTTGAGCTGTAGGAGAACTAGGATAACGAACCACCTTGCGTTTAATCTCCTTGATGATTCGATCAACAGGAAAAACAAGTGATACTCGTAGAATCCCTTCCTTTTCTCCGCGATTCATGGCCAAGATACGATGAGGAACAATCGATTTAATCGCTTCTTCATACTCATAATACATTTCAAAAATTTGCTTCTCGTCTGCCTCTTTACTTTTTAAAGCTGTTTTCATCTTGCCATCTTTAAACCCAGTTAAGCGAATTGCTTTTCGAAGCTCTGGATCATCTGATACCCATTCAGCAATAATATCTTTTGCACCTTGAATGACATCTTCATCCTCGTTAAGATCATGTTCCTCCGATATGTATTTAGCTGCCTCCTCGCTAACCGAACCATTTTTCGGAAAAGAGTGTAGCCAAATCGCAAATGGCTCTAGCCCTTTTTCTTTAGCAACCGTTGCCCTTGTTCTTCTTTTTTGCTTATAAGGGCGATAGAGATCTTCTAATTCTTGGAGTTTTTTAGCACGTCCTATTTTATCGTTTAACTCATCCGTAAGCTTCCCTTGTTCATCAATCAAGCGAATTACTTCTTCTTGTCGGTTAGCCAATTGATTGGCATACTCCCACTTCTCGACAATCGTTCGTATTTGAACCTCATCAAGCCCACCAGTCATCTCTTTACGATAACGAGCGATAAACGGAACCGTATTTCCATCCTCAACAAGCTTTATCAGTTGCTCGATGTAGGTTCGTTTCACATTTAGATCTTTAGCTATTATCTGAATGGTCTCATTCCGCTTTACTTCGTTCATTACAACACCTCATCAATATAGATTATGTTTTATGATAGCATACGATCTGTATATAGATCATACATGTACAAACAAAAAAGAGCGACCCAAAATGACCCAACCGCTTATACTTGATGCAAGCACAATTTTACTGGTTAGATTCATTTCGAGCCACTTGGGCCATCTATTCAACTAGTTAATCCAGTTCTATTGGAACTAATGATACGTGTACTCATTTAAGGGATTGCAATGACTTCGCTCATTGCGTTGAGTTTGTTCAAAAAGGAAAAACCACCCTTTTTGAACAAACTCACAAAAGTTTCCCTACTAGCATTGTAACATCATCAGAAACAAGTTCATTGTTTGAGAATAAATAGGAGGAAGCTTCCCTTGGTGATGTCATCTGCACTAACGTATCTTTAGCAGGTCGCTTCTTGACACCATCTGAGTAAAGCAAAAAAGAGCTACCTTTCATATAAGGAAAAGAACTGCTTTTGAAATTTGTTTTTTTTCCTGATAAATAGCCTCTCGACGGAATCGGTTGGATCGTTTTTCCGTCTGGTAAATACATCACAAATCCGATATTCCCATAATTGCAATAACTAATTTCCTGCTTTTTATAATCAATTTTCAAGACAGTTAAAACAGCCCCTCTTTTGTTATGCAAAGCATCATTGCACGCTTCTACCATTTGCCCGACAGTCAATCCGTGATAACGTTGGATTTCACCAATCGCAGCAAGAGCAGCATCTAGAGCTTGCTCTCCACTTCCTAATCCATCAGCAACCGCACAAACTGTATAATCATCTGCATGAATGACAGAATGAGCATCACCACAGCACGAGTTCCCTTGCTTAGCTTGCTCAAACGCTGCCACTTCTATCTTTTCACTATTATAAAAAGTCACCATTAAAAAATCTCCGAAGGTTCAATTTTAATCGACTCTCTTAGCTTCTCAAGCGCTCTGCGCTGTAGCCTTGATACGTGCATTTGAGACATACCAAGTTTTTCACCTGTCTCTTTTTGACTATAGTTCTTATAGTAGGTGTAAACTAATATTTGTCTCTCACGTTCTTCCAATACTTTAAATGCCTTTTCAATTAGGAATTTCTGGTCTGCCTCTTCATAACCCGAATCAACATTTCCGACTAAATCAAGCAATGTCACTTCTCCACCTTCTTGATCAGCTTCAAGTGACCGATCAACAGATAAAGCTTGATAACTCTTGCTCATTTCCATTGTCTCTAATACTTCTTCTTCGGTAACCCCTAAGTAGTCTGCAAGTTCATGTACTAGAGGGGATCTTTGCACCTCCACCGTCAATGCTTCAACGGCATTTTTAATTTTGGGACCTAACTCTTTAATGCGTCTAGGTACGTGGACACTCCAAGTTTTATCACGTATAAACCGTTTTATCTCTCCTATTATTGTTGGAACAGCAAACGATTCAAAGCTTCTTCCAAATTCCTGATCGTACCTCTTTAGAGCAGCAAGCAATCCAACCATACCAACTTGAAATAAATCTTCATCATAATCTCGACCTTTAGAAAATTTTCGTGATAACGAGCGTACTAGAGCCTCATAGTGTTTGACAACCTTTTCTTGTGAATCATCATCAGCATACTTCTGATAGCACTGAATCCATTCATATACTTGCTCATTGTTCTGGTTGGGTCTCGGGGAATCCGTCGACATCTTGTTCCACCTCATCTCCATGAAGGAACTTCGTCATCACAAGTACAATACCTGACTCATTGCTTAACTCAACTTTATCCATCAAAGAACTAATAAGGAATAGACCGAGGCCACCTTCTTTCAAATCAGCAATAGGACGAGTCGAATCGACAGGCCCTAAATGATCTCTTACTTCAGAAACATCAAAGCTCTGACCCTTGTCTGCTACAACGATCTCTAAGCGATTAGCAAATAGAAAACAAGAAATATTTATTGTCCCACCATCTTCATAAGCGTGGGTCACAACGTTCGTACATGCTTCTGCAACTGCAATCTTCATATCTTCAATGTCATCATACGAAAACCCAGCTCGATTCGCAATTCCAGAAACAGTCAAACGGACAACTCCCACATATTCAGGCTTGGCAGGAACGCTCATCTGGATGTGGTCTGCCTCATGTTGCTTCATTTTGAACCCTCCTCATCAATTGCAATAACCTCGTCTAATCCGGTAATTGAAAAAAGACGTTTAATACGTGTAGACATGCCAACAAGGGTTAAGTTCCCTTCAGTGATATGTGTCGCTTTTAAAGCTCCAATAAAAACACCAAGCCCCGTGCTATCAATATAGTCTACACCGGACAAGTCAACCCTTACTGTTTGACCCATCTCAGCTAGGGGGATTAGTTCCTCACGTAATTTCGTAGCTGTAAATGCATCTATTTCTCCTGACAAATATAAAACAACCACATCTTCATTTTTTTCTTGTCGTATTGATAAATTCATGAAAATTCCCTCCTTACTATTCTTCAATTGATCTATACCACGCTTGGCCAAACTTTAAACCTTTCTTCTTATAATCATAAGCGTGAAATCATCTTTTAAAATAAATTCTTGTAATTTGGCAAGTTCATAATAAACACTCTCCACCAACTCTTGAGCAGATAAGTGCATGTATTTCCTAATTAAATTAGTAATTTCGGCGCGTTCAACAAAGCGATCACCAATTCGACTTTCTGTCACACCATCGGACAAAAGAACGATAAAATCCCCTTGATCAACACGTTGAGAATACTCTCTAAATTTCACTCTCTTAGAAACCCCAAGTACTAACCCTTTTGCATAAAGCTCTTCAAACTGATCACTACTAGCTTTGTAAAAAAAACCTGGTTCATGACCAGCACCAGAAAAATGAAAATCATGAGTGCGGGGATCATAAGAGCCATACATCATCGTTATGAACATATTGTCATCTACATTTTGTTCCACAACTCGGTTTAAATTTTCCAAAAGTGCCGCTGGTTGCAACCTTTGTTCAGGGAGACTATCCATCGCATATTTGATCATCGACATGCATAGCGCAGCCGGAACTCCCTTACCGATAATATCTGCTATCGCAACACCTACGCATTCATTTTCGTCTTGGATAAAGTGATAATAGTCGCCACTCATCTTATTGGCCGGCACACTAATCACACCTATGTCTAGTTGATCAACAGTAGGAACGGCTTTGGGCAAAAGAGTTTGTTGCATATTCGCAGCAACATTAATTTGAGACTCTAACTCAATCTGCCTGTCCCGTAAACTTTGATGCTCACGATAGGCTAACCCATAACCCATCATAACTTCTAGCAACAAATCTAGTGAATCAACAATCTCCACTGACACAGAAGGATACAATTCTTCTAACACAGCACGATGTATACTAACGAGTTCCTCTGGTGATATTTGATGTTCAAGCAATACTTTACTAAATTGTTGAGCTTCGTATAACCCTTGCTCACTCTTCCGATTAAGAAAAGTCTGCAAAATACTCTTATATGTTTCTTCTAAATTTTGAACAGTCTGTTCCATAAAAGCACCCCTTTGTTTTAACAGGTACTACAACTCCCACCATTTATGTAAATCCTACCACTTTACCCAGCCTACCTTAGCCACTTTGTTGTTGTAATGGTTGTACCTTCACCCGTTTCAGAATCAATTAAAAACTCGTCCATTAATCGTTTTACTCCAGGTAAACCAGCTCCCATACCTCCTGACGTCGTAAAACCATCTGTCATCACTTGTCTTATGTCAGGAATCCCCGGACCATGATCACGAGCAATGATTTGTATTCCTTTTTGCATCCCCATTTTAGTTGGTCTTTCTACAGCCCCCAAACAAATCTCACCACGTTTGGCATAAAGGTAGATGTTTCGTGAAAGCTCTGAAATAGCTGTTGTAATCCGTGCTTGATCAACACTTCCGAAACCAATTTCTTTTGATAACGAACGGCCAGCCTGCCTAGCAGCGACAATTCCCCACTCATTTTTCACTTCAACACAAGATTGGGTTTTCATCATCTACTCCTCCAGTTCTTGTTGCAACTTCCCAAGGCCTTGTTCTAAATCTAACGCCGTCGGAACGTTATCAAGCTTGATTCCCATGTCAATGAGCGTTATTGCCACAGCTGGCTGTATGCCAGTCAACACAACCTTTGCACCCATTAAATTCGACATATCTACGACATCACCAAGCACCTTTGCAATAAATGAGTCGATCATATCAACAGAAGTTAAATCGATCACAACACCCAAAGACCCTTCCACATGAATTTTGCTAAGAAGGTCCTCCTGAAACTGCAAAGCTGTTTGATCATCCAGTTCTACTTGTACACTTATTAATAAATATTGATGTAATTTTAAAATAGGAACTCTCATACTTCTTTCCTCCAACTTACAAATCGACCATTTTTTTGTTCGTTAATTCTAGAGCTTTTTCAATGCCTTTTCTAAGCGTGCTCTTTGTCGGAAATTTAGTTAAATCAATTCCTAAATTGACGATTGTTTGCGCAATTTCCGGGCGAATTCCGACAAGAATGCATGTTGCGCCTACTAAACGTACAGCTTCTGAAGCTTGAATAATATGATGAGCAACCATCGTATCAACAACAGGAACACCTGTAATATCGATCAGCACTACCTCTGACCGATGTTCAATCACTCCGTCTAACAAATTTTCCATAATTAATTTAGCTCTAGCTGTATCAATGGTCCCTATTAAAGGCATGACCGTAATACTTTCAAAGACAGGAATTAACGGAGCGGATAATTCCATAAGAGAAAGTTTTTGCATCTCAATAATGTCTTCCCAATTGCCTGTGTAGTCATAAACAAGCTGATTTATGATTCCATCAATCCAAGCCTCAAGCTCACTGAAAGTCAATAGTAAAGCTTGTACATCTGACTCCTGTTCAGAAAGAATTGCTAAAACAACGCGACGAAATGCTTGAAGTCCCTGTGTATAATAAGAAAGCGGCCATCCGCTTTGTATGTATTTTTCCGCAAATGAACTAAGTTGTTCTTTCGCTTGATCTTGATCTGTACTGACCAATCTCATAATAAACTGCATGAAATTTTGATTCGTACTTTCATAGACTGAATCAGAGACCGAATCTAAATAATTGTCAGTTCGAACTGACTCTAGCTCTTTCTGCCATAGGTCAATCAATGTTTCCTTTGAATGATTAAGTAACGAAATAATATAAGGTTGCATAATTTTTCCTCCTGTATCTTTTCTTATCCTTATTATTCCATGAGTGAAAAACAGTTGCAAAGATAATTATAAATTTTTTTACACTTTTGTATATATTTCGTTTGTTTGATTATAGATGAAATTAGACGCATGATGTAGATCAACAAAAAAACCCCACATTTCTGCGAGGTTTTTACTAAAAATCAATAAGGCCTAAACTAATGAAAAGAGCATCATTCACACGAGTCATCATGTCATCATCTAAATGTGTGATCTTATCCGTTAGTCTCTGCTTGTCAATAGTTCGTACTTGCTCTAATAAAATGACAGAATCCCGATCAAAACCATAACGTTTTGCATTGATTTCAACATGGGTCGGTAATTTAGCCTTCTGTATTTGCGCTGTAATCGCTGCAACAATTACTGTCGGACTGAAACGATTGCCAATATCATTTTGTATGACGAGTACAGGACGAACTCCCCCTTGCTCTGAACCAACAACGGGCGAAAGGTCCGCAAAGTATACGTCGCCTCGTTTTACAATCAAAGGCTACACCCCACTCACTAAGCGATCGAGGGTATTCTCTGCTTCCTCCTCGGCAAGAAAAGATTCTGATGCAATGTTTAGGTTAATTTTCGCCATTTCCATATAGCCTTGTTGCATGGTCTCACGAATTTGACGTTTCTTACGTTCACGAAGATACATCTTTGTTGCCTGTGAAATAAATTCACTGCGATTGACGTTTTCTTTTTTGATCACACCGTCCACCTCGTTCAACAAATGTTGTGGCAAATTGATTACAATGCGCTTTGTGTTTTGTTCCGACACAAACATCCACCCCCAGCATCCACCATAAACCTTTTATATTAAATCTAAAAATCCCATTTAATTCAGATGCTCCCTATCTTATATGCAAGATTAATAATAGCATTAGCTGCATTAAATTGCAAAGACCGATTAGTCTCATTTTTTTCTCTTTTTTCAACATAATCGTAAGCAAAGAACGTCCTACTCACTTTCTCACATAAATTCTAGGAACCCTTTGGCCAATGACACATGGGATTTCATAATTGATTGTCCCGAGCCTAGCAGCAACCTCATCCATTGTTATTTTATCACGTCCATCCTCTCCAATCAACGTAACGATCGTCCCTGTTTCAACTGGTTTAGAAAGACGAACCATACATTGATCCATGCAAATTCGTCCAACAAATGAAGCTCTATCTCCATTTATCAGTACTTCTCCTCCACTCGTACTATGATACCTAAGCCATCCATCAGCATACCCAATTGGGATCGTCCCTATCCATTCACTCTCTTTTGTTCTATACGTAGCCCCATAGCTAATCGATTCACCTAGTGGTAATTCTTTCACCTGTACAAGGCGACTTTTCAAGGAAAAAGCAGGCTTAAGTGTGACAGGGAGTTCTTTTGTAATAGCTGGAGATGGAGTAAGTCCATACATCGAAATGCCCAGCCTAAAAACATTAAACATTTTATCTGGAAAGCGCATGGCTGCTGCGCTATTCCCACTATGAATGAGAGGCGCCTTTATCCCCCATCCCTTTAGCCATTCTAACATCGATAAAAACCGTTCATGTTGTTCATTAACAAATGATACATCAGGCTCATCCGCTGTTGCAAAATGCGTATAAATCCCATGTAAGTTAAATGATTTATGCTCAATAACAAACTGAAAAAGCAATGCAGCTTCTTCTTTCGAACGAAGCCCGACTCTTCCCATTCCTGTATCAAATTTCACATGAATCTGCACACTTTGACCCTCAGAAAGGTAATCCTTTGCTTCTTGTAACCATCCTACTTGAAAGACTGTTATCATTACATCCCATTGAACGGCAATCGCAACATCTTCTGGCCTAATACGGCCTAGCACAAGAATCGGGGCTGTGATGTTAGCTTCTCTTAGCTGAATGGCTTCATCTAACAAAGCAACCGCTAAATACTTGGCACCTGAGCCGAGCGCCGTCTTAGCTACCTCAACAGCTCCATGACCATAGCCATTTCCTTTTACAACAGCCATTACATGTACATTTTTTTCTCGGTAAAGCTGACTGATCGAAGATACATTATGACTTACTGCATTTAAGTCTACTTCTGCCCATGTATCCCGATAAAACGTTTGACTCATTCTAGATCCTCCAATACCGACACAACATCTTTTCTATTTTGAAACATCCCCTTAATTATGTTTCTTATTTTACCACAGAGAAACAAAAGGAGGATACCTCAATGAGATATCCTCTTTGCAAAAAACAGAGATACTGCATAGTTTAAACCTATCCTTAGCAAGGTCAAACTTGGGCTCTTTTAAAAAACTTATTCATTATTTTTCTTCAGTTCCATACACAGAGCTTGCAATAGACATCATTTCTTCTTCACTTAAATTCTCAGAAGCTAAGAAGAAGTCAACACCATTATAAGACCACTGTAGTGATTCACTTGTCATGACACCAATTGTAAATCCAAGATCAACTGGTTCTCCGTGACTGACATTCATCGGTGTAGAAGCAGGAACAACTTGACTTTGTTCTTGAATAAGCGTAAATGGTTGTTCACCCGTATATTGCAGGACAACACGTTCACCATTCTCTGACTGTATATTTTGAGACGTTTCAAATTCAGTCCCATCAGGTCTATACATAGGATAATAAACCGTCATCGTTTCTTGTGGCTCAGCCATAGCTGGTTCTTCTGTCATCTGAGCTCCTGTCATATTACGTTCCATATCAAAGTCACCTTCATTAAAGCTAGCATTCCACTCGAAATTTGTGAAATCAAGTTGAACAAGTACCTCAAGATCCGCATTCATAATCTTCACCTGAGCAGGAGACAAGTCCTTTTTATTTAACTTAATTTCTTGTGTATTCAAGTTTTTATTTTGATAGTTTGTATTCGTTTGGAACACATAATAATCTTCATCTGCTTGGAATGAACGCTCTGGATCCATCAATATATCTTGGATAAGGGACTCATATAGGTAAACTTGACTGCTATTTGTTGGCCAATCACTCTGGAAACGGAAACTTTTGTTTAAAGCGGGTGTCAACACGAAAACCCCATCGTCATTACGAAGGATGATTTGGCTTTGATCTTTATTTTCATTTTGCAGTGCTACACGATAGTAGCTCTTCTTTTGATACCAGACATCCACCTCATATTGCTGCTGCTCCTTTCCAGTTTCTAAAGTCATCGTAGACTTTGCTTTGTACCCAGTCATTTCTGTTAGCTTGTTGTCCAAATCTGCCATAATATCTTCTTGTGTTTTTTCGCCGCAACCTACGAGTATCATAGATAGTAGTAACCCAAGTGTAGCGAACCAGATTGCTTTTTTCATGCTTTCACCCCTTTGTCTCATTTGAAAGAAGAGCGAATGCATTCAAGAGAAGGCTTTTTCATGTTGTGCGCCCCATTTTTCATGAAAGCAAATACGACTAGAAATACTTGCTTCATATAAAACTAGGAACTTCTTGTCGGAAATTAGACCTGATTCTACCTGAATGACTTACCTCTTCTATTCGCACTACAACTATATGAGACAACCTCGAGCAATATGCAGACTAGCTTGACGTGCTTTCAATAATAACTTGAGCAACAGCGTATGTTTTGCTATGGGATATTGAAAGATGAATTGTTTCTCTAAGTCCCTCTACAACTAGGATCGGCCTCCCATTCGGCTCTTTTCTAACCTCAATATCATGCCAGCTATAACTTGCAGAAATTCCCGTTCCCATCGCTTTTACAAAAGCTTCTTTTGCCGCAAACCTCCCTGCGAGAAACTCCACTTTTCTTTTAACGGAGAACTGGTGAAACTCTTTTGCTTCTGATGTTGTTAATATTCTCTTTACAAAACGCGGTTGATGCTTCATTACTTTTTCTATTCGTTCTAACTCAACAATGTCGATCCCGATCCCGATTATCATTTCACTCACCTCATCATACTCATTTCCTTCGTCCTTTTTACATATCGTTTTATAGAGGCTAATGCCATTGCAATACGTATAGGTCATTATGTATTATCTGTTATAATAGCAGATATAAAAGGAGGCTGTACCATGTTTATCCGAAATGAAAGCTTCTATTCGTTTAGACGTCGATATCCTGTCATTACCATTTTAGTAGCGATTCACCTTGTTTTATTTATTTCGATGAATTTTCTTCCATTTGGAAACTGGATCCGAGCAATGGGGATAGGATATAATCTTGCCGTTGCGAACGGTGAATACTGGCGCTTACTTACTCCTATTTTTATGCATATAGGAGCCGGACACGTCATTTTCAATTCCTTTTCATTAGTTATTTTTGGCCCTGCACTTGAAAGAATGCTAGGCAAGTTTAAGTTTATCGTTATCTATCTGCTGACTGGAATAATTGCCAATATTGCAACGTACTATCTCGGTGGTCTTACTTACCCTCCACATTTAGGAGCTTCAGGAGCTATTTTTGGTCTACTCGGCATGTATGTTTACCTTGTAATCAACCGAAAAGATTTGATTGATCGAGCAAATTCACAACTCGTTATGACAATCATTCTAATCGGGTTGGTCATGACGTTTGTTAATCCGAATATTAATATACTTGCTCATTTATTCGGATTAATTGCAGGTGCTGCGCTAGCACCACTCTTTCTTATTGGAGCAAAGCCTTTTCATGCTGAACAGCGGGTATTGGTTGACACGACAGAGCCTATTTTCGATCCAAACCGTTGGCAAAGAAAAAGGAGAATCAACAAAAGATTCAAACAAGCTTTCTGGATTGGTTTTGGAGTACTCGTTATTTCCGGCCTACTTTCACGATTCTTATAGAGGACGTGCATCCATTGCAATTGCTTTGAACTCACTTAACAGTTCTATAAAGGATACCTATAACATGAAAAGGAGTGCCCCCTAAATTAGTGGACACTCCTTTGTTTCTTTAGTTTGTTAATCCGTCTACAAACGTGTTTACATTATGTTCGATCATTTTGATATACGTTTCCGCTCCGCTGCCTTCAAGACCAACAGCATCTGTATAGACCTCACCTGCTATTTCAACACCAGCATCACGTGAAACGGTTTCCATGTAACGCTTATCAACCGTGGTTTCCACAAACACAGCTGGAATCTCCCTTTCTCGAACAGTCTCTACTACATTTGCAATTTGGCTATGTGTTCCTTCTTCATGAGAATTTAACTGCCAAATACCTACCGTATCAAAGCCATACTGTTCTCCGAAATATTGAAATGCATTTTCACTAATAACAATGGTACGCTTTGATTGTTCAATCTTCTCAACTTCTGACTGAATCCATCCATGAAGTTCTTCTAATTCAGAAATGTAGTCTTGTGCATTGGCTGTATATTCTTTTGCACCTTCTGGATCACGTTCACTTAAATCATCACGAATATTTTCCACATACGTAATAACATTTTTCACATCTAACCATGCATGTGGATCTTCCCCTCCTTGACCAGAAATTGACAAAGGAGTAACTCCATTTGTAACTGAGACAATCGGAACATCACCAACATTTTGAACGAGACGTTCTATCCATTCCTCCAACCCAAAACCATTCACGTAAAAAACATCTGCATCGCTTACTTTCTGAAAGTCACTCGGAATCGTTTCATATTCATGCGGTTCCTCACCAATTGGAACTAAGTATTCGACTACGCCACGATCTCCAACTACATTCTCAGCCAAATCTGCTAAGATCGAAAAACTCGTAACGACCTTAACACCCCCATCTCCGCTCGTTTCATCATTTGCTCCACACGCCGCTACCAAACTCGTAGCCATAATTGTCACAAAAAGTAGAATCAATTTCTTTTTCATTTTCAATTCCTCCCCTATTTGGTACTACACCAAAGATATGCACATGCGCAACTTTTTGTTCCTTTATGAAGATGTATTTGTTGCTTTATATTAGCATACTGCTTACATTGCCTTATTATCCTTATTTTCACTTTGATCCCAGCTCTAAATGAAAAAGCACCTGCACAATCTGTACAAATGCTTTTAATTCTTATATGTAGTGATCAACTCATCTACTTTCTTCGCAACTGACAATTCGTTTGATTTTCACAGCTGAAATCGCATTTTCCAATCGCTTGGTAAATCGAACACCATGAACGCTTCGCATAACAAATTGGAATCGCCTGCTCCGTTGCCTTCTTTTTTAAAACGCCTGTTAAATTATGATTAATGAAATCGGTCAAAACAAGAACTAGGTCAATATGAGTTGGTATTTCTTTCTTTACCATTTGAACTTTACGTCCACTTACATGAATAATCTCGTCAAAACCGTACTCTTCTAATTTCTTCGGAATCGACCCTAACCGATCTGCTCCAACTATTAACAAAGAAGACATGAGTATAACACCCCTTATTATGATAATCATTATCATAATAATAAATGAAATTGATTCTCATTGTCAATTATTTTGATGAAGAAATTACTAGATTATTCGAAAATGAGAAAAAAAGCTAAATCTTAACGTGAGATTTAGCTCTTTTCGTATTAATATTTCTTTAGCATATAGCACATACAAAGATATTAATATCGCTCCTGCTCCAATTGTTGGCTGTAAAAATGGCAGATTCACTTTCCGAAATATTCCAGCTGCGCTCATCCCTTGCGAACGTGCCACCTCTTCAAAATTATGGTTCATTTTTCGAAGAGACGCACTAGTAATCAAGAAAATATATGGATACGTGAACATTGTTAAGAGGAATTCATCACCATAACTTTCAACTGACGTTTTACTTCCTCGCATATTTTTTGTAAAGTAAACTAAGTAAGAATGAGTGGGGTGATGAAAATGGTTGCAAATATGACAGAAGATCAGTTACTAGTTCTTGTGATCAAGTATATGAAAGAAGCAAAGCGTGGTGCATTTCAGGAATTACTTGACGAGTTACATCCATATGATATTGCACAACTTTACAAAGGCTTGCCTGAAAAGCACCATCATAAATTTTTAACGTTCTTAACACCTTCTCAGATAGCTGATTTGATTCAAGAGCTTGACAATAAGATGCAAATTGAGATCTTACACAAGTTAGGGATTGAACGTTCCTCTAAAGTTATGGATCTTATGGATAATGATGATCTTGCTGATTTATTAAATGAACTTTCTGTTGACAGGATCCAAGAATTTCTCGATGCGATGAAACAAGAGGATTCCAAAACAATTCGATCGTTAATGAGCTACCCTGCTGAAACCGCTGGTGGGATCATGACCAATCAGTTTATTTGGATTCATGCAGATAAAAACGTTAGACAAGCTGTTGATAAGTTAAAAGAGTATGCTAGTTTTTCAGAAAATATTTATTACCTTTATGTAATAAACGACGAAAGCAAGCTTGTTGGCGTTGTTTCATATCGTGATTTATTGATAGCTGATCTTCATGAGGTCATTGAGGATTTAATGTTTACTCGTGTTGTATCCGTTCATGTCGAAGATGACCAAGAAGTAGTTGCTCAAACGATTGAGCGCTATGATTTCATTGCCGTTCCCGTCGTCGATGACCAAAATGTCTTAAAAGGGATTATTACAGTCGATGACGCCATTGATGTTGTGATCCAAGAAGCAAATGAAGATATTGAAAAGCTTTCAGCAACAGGGAAGGCGATTGACTTCAATACAAAGGCAGTGACTGCTTCCATGCGGCGCTTGCCATGGCTTGTTTTATTACTATTTATCGGTCTCGTTTCCGGAAGTATTATTAGCGGCTTTGAGGATACGTTAGAACAAGTAGTAGCTCTCATCTTCTTTATGCCGATGATTGCTGGAATGACTGGTAACACAGGTACTCAGTCTCTTGCGGTTGTCGTCAGAGGAATTATCACAAATGACACTGATCGAAAAACGGTGATCAAACTTATTTTTCGGGAGTTAAAAGTCGGGCTCATTATTGGCGTTACATGTGGTGTGCTTATTTTCTTAATCGCTTTCGTTTGGCAAAGCAGTTTAATATTAGGGTTTGTTGTTGGTGCGTCATTGTTAATCACTTTGATTGTTGGTACACTTGCTGGAACGATCATTCCGTTAACATTAAATCGTTTAGGTGTTGACCCAGCAGTAGCTTCAGGTCCACTTATTACAACGTTAAACGATATCTTTTCCTTAATTATTTATTTTGGAATTGCCACAGCATTTTTAACTCAGTTATCGAGTTTGTAATGGACGTGATATGACAAATTTCCTCGGAAATAGACAGAAACATTCCCCCCACGAAAGAAGCAGCTCCTAAAAGGAGCTGCTTCTTTCCCCTATCTTGTTAAAATATCACCAATCACCCAATACCCAATCCCATATAAGGCAACTATTCCTAAAATGATCATAAATAATTTCTTGTTTGATATCTTCATTTCTCGACCACCTTTACTATCTCTTTCAATAGTATACTACATTATTAGTCGAGGTAAGCTTGACACTATCATGAACGATGACAACTGTTATGGATTCATCTTTAGAAAGCTTTCTTTTCAAAGAGAAAGCTTTAAATGTCTCACTATTTTATTTAATAATTAATACCGGACAGGTTGCACGTTTCACAACTTTATGACTAACACTTCCTAGTACCATTTGCTGAAACTGATTTAACCCTCTGCTTCCAATAACAATTAAATCCGCCTCAACCGATTGTGCAAAATGGACAATTGAAATTGCTGGTTCACCTCTAACAATTTTCATTTCATAGCTCACGCCTTCTTTTTTTGCACATTGTTCAACATATTTAAATTTCTTTTTACGTTTTTCTGTAACCCCTAACGAATTCCATGTGCTTAAAACATCAGATTTTGAGGTTGTGCCGTCTACTGCATACACCACATAGACATACGCTCCGCTTACTTTAGCTAATCCAATTGCCTTTTCAGCTGCCCTCAAAGACTGCTCAGATCCATCTAATGCCACGACTATTTGTTTGAACATGAAATCCCCCCTTATTTCCTTATACATAGTTTATAACTACATAAAAAAAACGGTTACTTCGTTGTACTAACTGTTTTATACACTTTAACGGAATGTTAAGTAATGATATGAATCCCAACAGCAAAAACAGTACTAGTTCGACAATCGTAAATACAGGACGTCTTATCAAACAACCAGTCACGTAAAAAACGTCAAAATTCTCACATGTTCACCTGAAAAATAACTCACTTATCGACAAAAAAATAGCTAGCTACTTAAATAAGTAGCTAGCTATCTTCAATTGATTGTTATCCAACCATTTTATCGGTTTTCCCTTCATCATCCCAAGCTTCCGTGTTTGTAATCCCAAGTTTCTTTGGACTAAAAGTAGGATCAAGTCCTTGCTTTCGTTGATCTTCATAATCTTTTAATACCTTAAAGGCAATGTTACCTAATAAAAGGATTCCAATTACGTTAATCACAGTCATTAATGCCATAAACAAATCAGCTAAATCCCAGACGAGACCTAAACTTGCTACAGATCCGAAGAGGACAAATGCCATTGTCGCTATTCTATAAACATTAACGGCTACTTTACTCTTTTTAATGAACTCGATATTTGTTTCACCATAATAGTAACTGCCGATAATTGAGCTAAATGCGAACATGAAAATTGCAGCAGCGATAAAGTAACTTGCCCATCCACCAATTTGTAAGCTCAGGGAGTTTTGCAATAACTGAATCCCTTCCGCTTCACTTAAATGGTAGTCAGTGTTTAATAAAATGATAAATGCCGTTGCAGAACAAACAATTAATGTATCTACATATACACCTAGAGTTTGAACAAAACCTTGCTTTGCAGGGTGTGAAATGCTTGCTGTCGCAGCTGCGTTAGGAGCACTCCCCATACCAGCTTCATTCGAGAAGAGACCACGACGTACACCCATCATAATTGCTGCACCAATACCTCCACCAAGTGCTTGTTCAAAACCAAATGCACTACGTACAATTAACCCAAGAACAGCAGGAATCTCTGAAACATTCATCACCACAACAACAAATGCAATAACAATATATACAACAGCCATAATTGGTACAATGATACTAGAGAAGTTCGCAATTCGATGAACACCGCCGAAAATAATGCTTCCCGCTAAAACTGTCATAATGGCACCCATCACCCATGGACTTACGCCAAATGCATTATCAAAAGCTCCTGCAATAGTATTACTTTGAACAGAGTTAAAAATTAGACCGAATGTAATCGCAATTAACACTGCAAATATAATACCTAACCACCTTTGTCCTAACCCTTTTTCAATATAATAAGCAGGCCCACCTCGGTATGCGTCTTTATCTCTAATTTTATATACTTGCGCTAAGGTACTTTCAATAAAACTTGTCGCACCACCAAGTAGAGCAACGATCCACATCCAGAAAACAGCACCAGGACCACCTAATGCAATTGCAACCGTCACCCCTGCAAGGTTCCCTGTACCTATCCGTGTCGCTGCACCAATAGCGAAAGACTTAAATGGACTTATACTCTTCATTCCATCAACATCTTTTGATTTTTCCGTAACAACACGAAACATCTCAACTATTGATTGGAACTGCATAAAACGAATCTTAATCGTAAAATATAACCCCGCACCGAGCAAACCACCAATTACTACATACGTCCATAAAAAGTCATTAAAAAAATCAATTATTGCCTGCAAATGAAGCACCTCTTCCTTTGTTTTATTTTGTCTGAATTATCCGTCTACTATACACTACGATTTTTCACACTGTAAATATTATTGTCAGAAAATTTAACATATAAATATTTCCAAATCTAATAAAGGGAGATTTACTAACTTTTAACTTTGTGTTAGTAATGATTCCTTGCGTTTCTCACATTAAAGAAGATTCACTTTACATTTTACACGTGAGAATTCTACTGATCTCACTAAGTAAACTTGGATTTAGTTATCAACTCATCATTATTTAAATATACTTTTGGGTCTTTCTACGCAAAAAAAAGCAAAAGAGAAGTGATTCTCTTTTGCTCAATAACTACTACTTAGCCGCTTCCTTTTCAAAATACTTCGTCATTTCAATGATCATTGCACCCATTCTTTCTAGTTCTGGAGCTACAACTCGTTCTATGCCTTCATCATGTAATGCTTCTTCTGTTACTTTCCCTACTGCGACTGCAAGCACGTTCTTTCTAAAAGCATCGACTACCTTTTTCTCATATCCCTTTTCCTTCGCATATTTAAATAATGACCGAACTTGAATCGCAGCTGTGAAACAAACTGCATCGACTTTAGTTTGAAACAACTCTTGGCAAAAGCGCTCCACTGTTTCAAGATCAGGGTCAATGTGTTGGTATGGCAACAACTTGAAAACCTCTGCTCCAGCTTCTTCTAGATACGTTATGAGCGCTGGTGCATTTTCTCCATGAAGCTGAACAATAACACGTTTTCCTGTGAAATCATTGCCTTCCAGTGATTTTATTAGCCCTTTAACCGTTCCATCATCATCTTTCACATCCGGGTTTATTCCTATTTTCTTTAAAGCTGCAAATGTTTTATATCCTCTTGATGCCACATTTGCTTGTTTGATGATTTCTAAAAATTGATCTTTTATATGTAACTCATCTGCTAAATCTAACAAGGCATTTGTCCCTATACCTGTCGTTAAAATCACCCAATCATATTGTTCATTCACTATTTTTTGTAAATCAGATTTCACTTGTTGATCTGCTAGAAAAACAGTTCCTTGCAGAGAACGAACGAAAGGAATTCCGTTTTGTTTCTCGACTAACTTGCTCATTTCATCTGTTTTCCTTGATGCTGCAATGACAATTTTTTTTCTATCTAATCCCATTTTGATCTTTTCCCTTCTTTCCTTGTCTATTTCCTCTATTATATAGAAGATTGTCTGGTACTTACAAATAAGAGCTAGGAATCATAGTAAAATTTGACCTATCCAACCTGTACAAATATTCCTTTATATAGAGAGCCACTGAACAGATTCCCTTTATTGAAAACCGATCTTTTTTTAAATAGATAAAGCATCCGCTCATCAAGCAAGCGGATGCTCCTATAGCTAATTAATCTACAAAGACGAATACAACCTCATCTTTAACTTCTACATCATACTTCTTCACACAGCCGACATCTGGTGCTTGCACCTTCCCGTCTTTCATATTAATCTTCCAATCGTGAAGCGGGCAAAAGACATGCTCCCCACTTACGATTCCTTCCGATAGAGGCCCCCCTTTATGAGGACAGCTATTTTGAATGGCACTTACTGTACCATCTTTTTGCTTAAATAAAGCAATTTCTTCTCCTGCAACGTTGACTCTTTGTCCAACCCCTATTGATAAGTCCGAAACCTTAGCTACTTCTACTTTTTTGGTAGTTTCAACTTTACTCATAATCTCTCCCCCTGCGATTAAGAATGTATTTCTACTTTTTTCTTTTTGAACTCTTGTTGCTTTTCTTCATTATCAACGATTTCTTTCCAAGGATCTTTACCAGTAGAAAGAGCTAAGTCCATTCTTTCATTTAACTCCTTGCGACCAACTTCATCCTCAAGAACAACTTTCTTCATTAGGTCTAACCCAACACGCTCTACAAAGTGAGATGTGCGCTCTAGGTATCTCGCATTTTCTCTGTAATATTGCATAAAGGCACTAATGATATCAATAATTTCTTCTTTTGTTTTTACCTTACAAAACAAATCTCCCCCACGTAGGTCAACCCCTCCGTTACCGCCAACGTAAAGCTCCCAACCTCCGTCTACACCAACAACACCGAAATCTTTAATTCCAGACTCTGCACAATTTCGTGGACAAGCTGACACAGCCATTTTCACTTTATGCGGTGTATTAATGTATTCAAACTTTTTCTCAAGTTCAATACCAAGGCCAATGGAATCTTGAGTACCAAAACGACAGAACTGCTCTCCAACACAAGTCTTAACGGTACGAAGGGCTTTGGCATAAGCAGAACCAGATCTCATCCCTAAGTCGCTCCATACTTTTGGTAAATCGTCTTTTTCAACTCCAAACAAGTCAATCCGTTGTCCTCCTGTTACTTTTAAGAGAGGAACATTGTATTTATCCGCTACATCGGCAATTTTACGTAGTTGGTCGGCATTGGTCACACCACCATACATTCTAGGAACAACTGTAAAAGTCCCGTTATGATTAATATTTGCATGAACACGCTCATTGATGAAGCGTGATGTAGGATCATCGACATTCTTAATTGGGTCAACCATTTTCAAGTAGTAGTTAATAGCAGGTCGGCACTTCGAACACCCTTCATCAGATTCCCAGCCAAGCACATTCATGACTTCACGAGGGTGAGTAAGCCCAAGCTCGCGAATTTGATCAACCACTTCTTCGTGAGTATGTTCCGTACAACCACACATTGGTTCTGGTGCATTTCCAACTTCTTCTCCCGTTGTCAATGTTAAGAGGTCTGCGATAAGTGGTTTACAGCCACCACAAGATCGTCCCGCTGTTGTACATTGTTTCACTTGCTCAACCGATGTCAGTCCATTTTCTGTGATAGCAGAACAGATATCCCCTTTTGATACACCATTACAGTCACAAATGTTGTCACTATCTGCCATCGCAACGACTGGACTTACTTGTGCTTCTCCGCTTTCTGATGGAAGAAGGGCCACTTTACTCATACCAGAAATGTCTTCACCGCTTCTCATCATGCCAAGAAGACGAGTAGAATCTGATGTGTCTCCAAATAGAACGGCTCCGATTACTTTATTATCTTGGACAACGACTTTTTTATAAATGCCTTCGAATTCATCATGAACACGAATCGCTTTTGTTTCTTCGCCATCTTGGAATTGGCCTGCTGAGAATACATTGACACCAGATACTTTTAATTGGGTATACACAAGTGATCCTTCATATCCATGCTCGAGTGACTTACCTTCTGAACAAATATGTGCAGCTAATACTTTCCCTTGTTCATAAAGCGGTGCAACAAGTCCGTAAGCAATTCCTCTATGCTGTGCACATTCCCCAACTGCATAAACATTTGGAGCACTTGTTTGCATAAAATCATCTACGACAATCGCTCGCTCTGTCGTTAACCCACTCTCCTGTGCTAAAGTAACATTCGGTTTAATCCCTACTGCCATTACGACAAGATCCGTTTTAATGGTTGTGCCATCCGTAAAGTGGATGCCTTCTACGCGGTTCTTACCGACAATTTCTTTTGTGTTTTTTTGCAAGTGGAATGTCATCCCTTGTGCTTCAAGCTCTTCTTTTAGCATCTTACCAGCTTGATCATCAAGTTGACGCTCCATTAAATAGTCAGCGATATGAATAACATCAACTTCCATATTTAAATTTAGTAACCCACGTGCTGCCTCTAAACCTAGTAATCCCCCACCGATTACAACGGCTTTTTTATAGTTTTTTGATGTTTCAATCATCGTTTCACAGTCTTTTATATTACGAAAAGCGATAACACCTTCTTTATCCGCCCCAGGTAAAGGAAGCATAAATGGATTTGATCCAGTTGCGTAAATTACTTTATCATACGCACGCTCGATTCCTTTTTGACTGTAGACGACTTGCTTTTCGGTATCTACCTTAACAATTGGATCACCTGTCAGTAGTTCAATTTGATTTTCCTCATACCAATTATAATCATTTAATACAATATCGTTAACGTTCGCATCCCCTTGAAGAACGGACGATAACAAAATTCGGTTATAGTTTGGATGTGGTTCTTCCCCAAATACAGTAATATCAAAACGATCGGAATCGTTCTTTAAAATCTCTTCAATTGTCCGAATACCCGCCATACCATTTCCAATTAGCACTAGTTTCTCTCTCACAATAATCTCTCCTTTATGGTTGTGATAGTATCATTTTTGCTACAGCATCAAACTTACCTTTCCACTGCTAAAACCGTTTCTTTTGCATTGATTACAGTCATGATATTCTCATTTTCTATGAAACTTCTTACAGGTATGTCAGCAGCTTTCAGTACAAGACTTGTTTCTCTGCCCCTACAAACAACGTTAAGATTATGAACTACACTATTTTTTTCAAACCCACTCAATTCAAGAAACTTTATAAACTGAATGGCATCTTGGCGACTCGTTACCAGAAGCGTATTCACATGTTGTTCTGCTACTAATCTACTAAAAGCTTCTATGTCTTTTTGACTCACTTTTTGTTTATTTACGACTAGCTCCTCTGAAGATTGAGGATATTCATGCCTCATACTCTCAATCTCTAACTCTCCCCCTATTAAAACTGGCGATCGTAACTCACATCTACTTGCAAGTGAAGACTGAATCCCTATCATCTGTAATGTTGTCTTAACAGTATCATCTACTGCATAAATAGAAGAATCAATCTTTCTAAGATCTAATTTATTCTCTCCAAGAGCACGTAAAAAGGTGTAAACACTTTGAGAAGAGAGAAAAACAAGTTGATTCTCTGCGGACAGTTGTCTGATTTGATGTAGTTGTCCTCTGCCAATATTCTCAAACTGTGAGAGTAAGTTGTGCTCATATACATCTGCTCCGTTTTTCTTAAGGCTTCTAACCAACTCTTGATTCGATTCTATTTTAGAAGGGATGAGAATACCTTTTCCAGCTAGTTGCTTGTTATCAAACCAACCTAATTTCGATCGTAACTTTACGACATCTCCTACAACAATAATCGCAGGATTTGTTATGTTTGCCTGTTCAACTTTATTTGCTATCGTAGCGAGTGACCCCTCTACGGTTCGCTGCTTGCTATAAGTTCCCCACTGTACAACTAAAGCAGCTGTATCTTTTGATTTCCCATGTTTGATTAACTCTGACGTAATTGTCCTAAGATGTTTCACACCCATATAAAAAACAATTGTTTCGACTCCCTTTGCTAAAGGCTCCCACTCAACTTTCGGTGTACCATCATCTTTGCTACCATGTCCCGTTACAACCGCAAAGGAATTTGAATGCTTCCGATGTGTAATGGGAACACCTGAGTACATTGTTGCCGCAATCCCGGCTGTAATTCCTGGGATTACCTCATAAGCAATTTGATGTTCTGCTAAGAGCTCAGCCTCTTCTCCAACTCTTCCAAATACAGCAGGATCACCGCCCTTTAACCTGACAACGGTTTTTCCCTTTCTAGCATGGATTAGGATTTCTCTCTGAATATCTTCTTGTCTGAGAGTATGTTTACACGGTTGCTTCCCACAATAAATTAACTTGGCCTCATCTTTTACATCAGTTAACAAAAAAGGATTGATTAAGCGATCAAAAATGACTACATCAGCCTGTTGTAAAGCCCGCTTCCCTTTTACAGTAATTAAATCTACGTCTCCCGGACCAGCCCCTACAAAGTAGACCATTCCACTATTCATTAATTACTCCCCCTTTTGTAACTGTAAAGAATTATTTTTATTATATGTTTCATCCTAAACCAACATTTCAGATACATGTTACATTATGTCACTTTATCTGACATGTTTTTTCCTCTCCCTTCAAAAGAACCTTTTATAAGTTTCTGGTGAATGGTGAAATGAACAAAATCCGACGTTGATCTTTTATAGGTTAAGCTAATACTAGTGAAATTGAATCTCCTCTATAAAAGAAACAATTTACTTTTTAATAAAGAGACACCATATTCTCTATTTATAAGTAGAAACTAGACTAAAGCTCTCTATTTCGACAAGTATTACATGGAAAAGAATCAATATATAACATTTTCCCAACTCAAAAACTATGTCACATTTTCTATCGAATTTTCAGACAACTTGCATGTATTAATGTAAAAATAAAAAATGTATTTGAAATATTGATTCTTTTAAGGAGGCTTTTTTCGATGACAGTTACTGAAATTTTTAAGTTTAAGAATGAAAGAATTAAGATTCTACATTTCACTTGGTTTGCTTTCTTCGTTTCTTTTTTCACTTGGTATAATATGGCGCCCCTTGCAACAACCATGCTTGAGACAATGGACTGGTTAACGCCACAACATATAGCTGCACTCGGTATTTGTAACGTTGCTCTAACCATTCCAGCGCGGGTACTAATTGGGTCCTTACTCGATAAATACGGACCGAGAAAAATCTACTCCGCGCTCCTGATCACAATGTCGATTCCCGCGATTGTCTTTGCTTTTGGAGATAGTTGGGTTCAACTTATGATTTCTCGACTTGTGTTAGGTAGTATCGGTGCTAGTTTCGTTATCGGGATTCGAATGGTATCTGAATGGTTCCCACCGAAAAGTGTTGGATTTGCTGAAGGGATTTACGGAGGTTGGGGAAATTTCGGTTCTGCTGCTGCCGCAATGCTACTGCCATGGTTTGCCCTTACGATGCTTGGCGGTGAAGATGGCTGGAGATACGCGTTAGCTTTCACTGGGGTCATCTGTTTCATCTATGGGTTCGTTTATTACTTTAATGTAAAAGATACACCTGATGGAAAACCACTTATTAAACCTAAGCGATCAGGAGCATTAGAAGTTAGTAGCTGGGGTGATTTGGCTCAACTAATTCTCTGGACGATTCCTCTTGGTGGAGCATTAGCTATTAGCGCTTGGAGACTATCAGGCTTAGGATTTGTTTCAGAGACAGCGTTGTATATTGTCTGGGCGATAATTGGACTCGTCTTAGTTTACCAAATTTACATGATCCTTAAAGTGAATATTCCACTACTCAAAAAAGGTGTTCCAGAGGACGACAAATATAACTTTAAAAATGTTGGTGCGTTGAACAGTACGTATTTTGCTAATTTTGGTGCTGAGTTAGCGATCGTTGCGATGCTACCCATGTTCTTTCAATTGACATTCTCACTTTCTGCGTCGCAAGCGGGTCTTATTGCAGCATCTTTTGCTTTTGTTAACCTACTTGCCCGTCCATTAGGCGGAATTCTATCAGATAGAATGGGTAGTCGTCGTAACGTTATGCTTGTGTATATGTTTGGGATCACTCTTGGACTTTTCGGAATGGGATTCATGGACTCTAGTTGGCCTTTAGTTTTAGCTGTTGCGATGACCGTACTTACATCCATGTTCATTCAAGGTGCTGAAGGAGCAACATTCGCTGTTATCCCAATGATCAAGAAACGTGTAACAGGTCAGATTGCCGGGATGGCGGGTGCATACGGAAATGTTGGTGCTACAATTTACCTGACTTTGTATACATTTGTGACACCACAGCAATTTTTCTTTATCCTAGCATCGGGAGCTCTCGTGAGCTTCGTCATCTGCTTCTTCACATTAGAAGAGCCAAAAAACTCATTCGGAGAAGACTACTATATGTCTTCTGATGAACTAGCAGTCTTAAATGACGCAACAGAAATTGAAGTAGAACCTTTGAAAAAGAAAGTTCAATAAGATGTTGTACAAAAGGGACATTTTCCCTTTTGAAACAACTTCGAAGCAATGAGCGGAGCCGCTGCTTGGTTTTGATCCTGCTATGACTAGGCTTCACGTAGCAGGCGTGCAGCGTGTAGATTCATTTGCCCCTCTTTTTGGTTACGTTCTATAATTTAGAAACATCGAAGATAGTACTCACTCCCATTAGATAACGTAACACGCCTCCAAAACTAATGAATAGTTTTGGAGGCAGTTTTTTATTTGCAGATCGTCATTGTTAAGTTACAGTCACTGCGAATCATCATTCTATAAAATCCACATTATTATATCGACACCATTCAACCGCAATTTGTTTCAATCTTTCATCACGAGGAATAACACTGATCCTGAATGTTAATCAACCTTTCGCTTACTACAACCTCTAAGCAATGAATAGAGCTGTCGCGCTGTGTGTGTGGAGCCATTTCCGCCCTAATTTTGGATACTTTTATAGAAAAAACAACACATGGAGCTCAAGTACCCCATGTGTTGTTTTTTTAGGTTGTCTTTAATTTGCCACTGGACTAATTTTCACTGCACTCACTTTAAACCCTGGCATTCTACAAGTAGGATCTAGTTTCTTCGATACTAACCGATTCACATTTTGCGAATCTGCCCAGTGAAACGGAACAAACACCGTATCTTTTCGGATCGTTTGCGACCATTTGCTTCGAACAACAATACTGCCTCGTTTTGACTCGACTTTCACTAACGTATTATCCTTAATCTGATACTTTTCTGCTGTTGATGGGTGAATTTCCATATACGATTCAAATTCGCGTGCTGCTAACGTTGAACTTTTTCTTGTTTGCACACCCGTTAAATAATGAGACATTACTCTTCCAGTTGTTAAGTAAAGAGGAAAATCTTCAGTCGGATTTTCTTTTGGAATTTCAGGAGTATTTGAAACGACAACCATTGCTGCTTTTTTATCAGCGTGGGCAAATTCTGTTTCAAATAATCTTTCAGTTCCTGAATGATCCTCATCAGGACAAGGCCATAATATCCCTTTTTCTTGTCGCAATCGATCATACGTCATGCCAGAATAATCAGCAATTCCGCCTCGAGTTGCTATACGCAGCTCATTGAACACTTCTTCTGGAGAAGAGAACGAGAAATGTTCACCTTTCCCAAGAGCCTCTGCTACTTCACAAATAATTTGCCAATCATGCTTTGCTTCTCCTTTTACCGGAAAACTTGCTTCTCGTAACGTGACTCTTCCTTCTACATTCGTCATCGTACCAGGTGTTTCTAAATAGGAAGTCGCAGGCAAAATTAAATCTGCTAATCTAGCTGTTTCAGATATAAACAAATCAACAGCTACGAAAAAGTCTAGCTTTTCTATTGCCTTCTTAACAAATTCAGCACTTGGATTCGAGACAACAGGATTCGAACACATTAGGAACATGCCTTTAATTTCGCCTTCGTCCATTTTCTGAATCATCTCAAAGGCAGAAACTCCTTTTCTTGGCAAATCTTTTTCGTTAATGCCCCACACTTCAGAAATATATTTGCGATGCTCGTCATTTTCAATTGAACGATAGCCAGGTAACTGGTCTGCTTTTTGGCCATGCTCTCTTGCTCCTTGGCCATTCCCTTGTCCTGTCACCGCTCCAAATCCTGAATTTTTCTTTCCTATTTTCCCAGTAGCCAATAGAATATTTAAGAAATTACGGACAGACGTAGATCCATCTGTTTGTTGCTCTACACCTCTTGCAGTAAAAATCATCCCAGATTCTTCTCTTCCAAATACAGTGGCCGCTTTGGTTATTTGGCTAACCGGTACCCCTGTCATTTCAGCAATGTCGTCTAAATCTAATGAAGATACATAGTCTCTCACTTCTTCAAATCCATTTACTCGTTCTTGGATAAACGACTCGTCAATCAGATTCTCTTCAATGATCACTTTTAATAGTCCATTCGCAAGTGGTGCATCCATTCCGGGCTTTACTTTCAAGTGCAAATCAGCCATTTTCGTTGTTGCTGTTTCACGAGGATCAATCGCAATTATAAACGAGCCGTTTTCCTTCGCTTTCTCAAAATAAGGCATAATCGTTGGTTGGCATTCTGCAATATTCGTTCCGGCAAGCACAAGACACCTTGAGTGAGGAATTTCTTGGATCGTATTTGTGAAGCCTCGATCCATTCCAAATGTCTGTGCGGCTGCTGAAGCAGCTGCTGACATACACAACCTGCCATTATAATCGATATATTTTGTCTCTAAAGCGACTCGCGCAAATTTCCCTAGTAAATAGGCTTCTTCATTCGTAATCGTTGCACTGCCATAAACAGATAACGCATTTTTTCCATACTGTGATTGAATGGAAGTGAATTTTTCCTTTATAACCTCTATTGCTTCTGCCCAAGAAATTTGCACAAACTCTCCATCTACTTTTAACAAAGGGTGCTTAATTCGATCTGTGTGAATCGCATGTTGGTGAGCATTTAGTCCCTTAATACAGAGACGCCCTTCAGAAGTCGGGTTATCTTTTCCAACTGTTTTATACTTTTTTCTTGTAACGGTCGACTGTTCAATTAGCTGCATTTTGCATTGCATACTACAAAAGGGACATTGCGTATCATAGACTTTCTCCGTTTCAGCTTCTTTTTGTTTTGTTCGGAAATATCGTAATAACATCTCAGTCAAGGTGTCTCATCCTTTGCTAGCTTATTTGTCGCATCTAGACATATCTATTTAGGTAACGGTTTTCTCCAACACTTTTTTAGTTTGACGAGAGTCATGATCCAAGTTAGCAAGTAATTGCTGTCTTAAATCACGATCAAATAGTACCTCTCGTATATGCAGCAGGTTGATTCGGTCAATCCATTCCCACGTGCGCTCCGCATATTTAGCCGTTTCACGATAATATTGAATGAATCCACTAATCAGTTCAAATACTTCTTGTTCCGTTTCTGCCACACAAAGCAATTGTCCCAAACGTGCGTTTCGACCGCTACTTCCTCCAACATAAATTTCAAATCCTCTATCAAATTGGATAACCCCAATGTCCTTCGTTGTTGAGCCAGCGCCGTTATGCATACATGCCGATATCCCCATTTTGATCCGATATGGTGTTGTTAGATATTCGGTTTTCTTTTCTAGCTTAACAGCTAACTCCAAGGCGTTACGCTTCTCACATTTACAAACCGTCTCACCAATACAAGTTTTAATATTTTGCACGGTATTTCCATACGTGCTACTTAAAGGTAAGTCTAAATCTTTCCAAATCGGTTTAAGGTTTTCTTCTTTCACACCGAATAAATGAAGTCTTTGTTCACTTGTTATCGCAACATTTGGAATCTGGTATTTTTCTACAACGTCAGCAATTTTGCGCAATTCCTCTGCACTTGTTACACCACCATACATTTGTGGGGTAAGGGAATACGTTCCGTCACTTTGAAGTGTCGCATTCATCCGTTCACTAATAAAGAGAGATTCTTGTTTTGTTTCATATTCTGGGTAAATCATTCCGAGATAATATTGCAAAGCCGGAACACATGTTGAACAGCCTTCCTCATTCGCCCATCCAAGCTCACTCATCACCTCATGAACAGATCCCAAATTTCTCACCTGCATTTCAGTGACAATTTCTTCATCTGTTAACGTTGTACAGGAGCACATCGTCTCTTTCTCGATCACTTCATCAAAATCATCACTTTGAATATACGAAAGTAAATCCATTACTAACGGTTTACATCCGCCGCACGCGCTAGATGCTTTTGTACATTTTTTCACTTCATCAACCGTTGTTAACCCTTTTGTTTGACATGCCTCAATAATCGTTCCTTTTGTGACAGCATTACAATTACAAATAAGGTCTGTTTGTTCCATTGAAACCACTTGAGAATTCTGACTAGATGCTTGCAGAATCATCATTTTTTCCTCGTCAGTAATTACCTTCTGCTTACTGATCATTTCGAGAAGCTTATTACCCGCTTTTGTGTCTCCATATAAGACAGATCCTATTACTTTGTCTTCTTTTAAAATAATTTTTTTATAGGTATTAGCTAATTCATCGTATTGTGTAATGGTTTTCGTTGTTTCATCACCTTGAAACTCCCCTACAGAAAAGACATCGACACCCGATATTTTCAGTTGGGTTGATAAAGTAGACCCTTGATAGCCATTCGCTTCGATTCCACAAATATGCTGAGCTAATATTTTACCTTGTTCATATAACGGCTTAACAAGTCCATATACCATTCCTCTATGTTCAACACATTCACCAACAGCGTAAATATCTGGTTCACTCGTTTGCAAATAGTCATTAACAAGAATAGCTCGGTTTGTCTCAATTCCACTATCCTTCGCCACCTGTACATTCGGCCTTACCCCCACAGCCATAACGACAGCATCCGTTTCAACTATCGAACCATCTTTAAAACGTAACCCTTCAACTCGGGATTCTCCCATAATTTCTTCGGTTGCTTTTTCTAACAAGAAGTTCATTCCTTGGCTTTCTAGTTCTTGACGAAGCATGTTGGCCGCTGCTTGATCCAACTGTCTTTCCATTACATATTCGGCAATATGAACAACATCTACTTTCATCCCTAGATTGAGCAATCCTCTTGCTGCCTCTAACCCTAGTAACCCTCCGCCAATGACAACTGCTTTTTTATAACCTTTTGAAAGAGTAATCATTTTCTCACAATCTTCTATAGTCCGAAAGCTTACGACCCCTTCTTTATCCGCACCAGGAATAGGTAAGACAAAGGGATTCGATCCTGTTGCAAAGATTAGCTTATCATAAGAAACCTCTTTAAACTGATCAGTTCGTACCACTTTTTTATCTGTGTCAACCTCTACAACCGTCTCACCTGTATGAAGTTGAATATGATGCTCCTCATACCAAGAGCGATTATGCAAAGTGATATCTTCTACTTTTGTATCCCCTTGTAAAACCGTTGATAACATAATTCGGTTATAATTATAATGTGGCTCACTTCCGAAAACAGTAATATCATACATGTTAGGATCGGTCTTTATGATTTCCTCAATGCAATTAATACCTGCCATGCCGTTTCCGATTAAGACTAACTTTTGCTTTTCCATCTTAGAAACCCTCCAGATCATAATCTACTTGCTTATTTATAGTATGGTATCGTTATTTCTCAAAAGATATATTTAAATTATTGCTTATTAGTAATTACATCAGATTCATTTTATCGAATATTGCCATATAAAATCTCTAACTATGTCAGATGAGCTCACATAGAAACTTTTACCTTTGCATATAATAATGATCTGTAAAGCCAATTCAGCCAATTACGATCGCTTCCTTTTTATCTTTGAGATAATGAAAAGAAGGTTAGGTTTTGTTACCTATTTTCATCATGTTTAAAAGAATAAAATTAGCTTAGATCCTTCGCAATGACTATTTATTACCTTCATTCACTTCAAACTTTCATGAAGCAACAGTAACAGCTATTTTATCACACTTTTTCTCCAACATAGCAGTAAAAAAAGAATGACCACATACATGGTCATTCTTCAGGCTGTTGAGAAAGTGTTCTCAACAGCCTGTTTTTTTTGTTTTTAAATCCGATTATTCAAATGGATATAGTA
>NZ_JAWRVL010000033.1:0-33924 GCF_036663595.1 Halalkalibacter lacteus | reverse complement strand
TCAGAGCTGACTTAAAACCATGCAACGGCTCCGCACATTGCTTCGAGATTGTTCAAAAAGGGAAGAGCGTCCTTTTTTCCCTTCGAAGTTGCAATGGCTCCTCTCGTTGCACGTAGCTCTGAGAAACCCACTCAGAGCTGACTTAAAACCATGCAACGGCTCCGCACATTGCTTCGAGATTGTTCAAAAAGGGAAGAGCGTCCTTTTTGAACAATCTCTTCTATTATATCCCAAAAAGACGAAAAGACAGTCAAGGTAACTACCTCAACTGTCATAAACAACGCGTATTGTTTATTTGACTTCGTCTTGTTCAACCAGTTCAGCTGATTCAAATTGAACTCCAACAACATGAACATTAATTGCTTGAAGTTCAATCGCTGTCATCGTTTGTAGAGCCTGCTTAATATTTTGCTGAATTAGATTAGCGACTTCAGGTACTGCTACGCCATACGTGATAATAACTGAAACATCAACGGTTATTCCATCTTCAGCTAATTCAACTTTCACACCTTTACCGTGATTTTTTCTTCCTAACTTTTCCGCTACACCAGTAGCGAAATTACCACGCAATGTCGCAACACCATCCACCTCAGATGCCGCAATACCTGCAATGACTTCAATCACCTCTGGTGAGATTTCAACTGTACCAAGTTCAGACTTCTGTTCTTCTAGTTCAAGAATGTGGTTTTCATTCATTGTTCATTTCCTCCTATTTATAGAGCGTCCAAATACTAGATTGAACTTCCTCTATTTATTGTCAGAGTTTTACAGACATCACATCATAAAGTTCAAGGAATTTTGTATTGAAGTCACCAGAAATGAACGTTTCATGATTTAACAAACGAAGATGAAATGGGATCGTCGTTTCAACTCCCTCAATTTCAAATTCCTCTAACGCTCGTTTCATCTTGGCAATGGCCTCTGCACGTGTTGCCCCGTGGGTAATGACTTTTGCAACCATTGAATCATAAAATGGAGAAATCACATACCCCGGATAAGCAGCAGAGTCAATGCGAATTCCTAGTCCACCAGGTGCTAAGTAGTTCGTAATCTTCCCAGGAGATGGCATGAAATTTTTAGCAGGATTCTCGGCATTAATTCGACATTCAATTGACCATCCATTAAATGTTACTTCCTCTTGAGTAACGGATAAGACTTCTCCACTTGCTACGCGAATTTGTTCTTTAATTAAATCGATTCCTGTAACCATTTCCGTAACAGGATGCTCTACTTGAATTCGTGTATTCATTTCCATAAAATAAAAGTTTCCATTGTTATGGTCATAAATGAATTCAACTGTCCCTGCGCCAGAATAATCAACTGCCTTTGCTGCATTTACAGCAGCCGCACCCATTTCCTGCCTTGTTTCTTCTGAAATAGCCGGTGATGGTGTTTCTTCGAGCAACTTCTGCAAGCGCCGTTGAATACTACAATCTCGCTCTCCAAGATGGATCACATTCCCGTGATTGTCTGCCAATACTTGGATTTCGACGTGACGGAAGTCCTCGATGTATTTCTCAATATATACTCCTGGATTGCCAAAAGCAGTGGCAGCCTCTTGTTGCGTAATATTCATTCCTTTTTGAAGCTCTTCTGGTGTTCTAGCAACTCGAATCCCTTTACCTCCACCACCAGCAGTTGCTTTAATGATTACAGGATAGCCAATTTCCTCTGCAACTTGATGACCAGCCTCTATGTTAGCAACAATTCCTTTGGAACCGGGTACAATTGGTACGCCTGCTTTAGCCATCGTTTCTCTTGCGACATCTTTCGTTCCCATTTGATTGATCGCTTGCGGACTTGGACCAATAAACGTAATATTACACGCAGCACAAATTTCTGCAAAATCAGCATTTTCAGCTAAAAAACCATAGCCTGGGTGAATCGCATCAACTTCTGTTAATGTAGCTGTACTCATGATGTTCGTAACATTAAGATAGCTTTTATTAGAAGGGGTTGGCCCAATACAAATGGCTTCATCTGCTAGTCTGACATGTAAAGATTCCTTGTCAGCTTCCGAGTAAATGGCTACTGTTTCTATGTCTAGCTCTCTACATGCGCGTATGATTCGCACCGCAATTTCCCCACGATTTGCAATTAAGACTTTTTTAATCATTCTATCTCTCCTATGTTAAACAAGCTCTACAACAAATAATGGTTGCCCATATTCAACAAGCTCGCCATTTTCAGCAAGTACTTCTGTAATCTTCCCTTTTACCTCTGCTTCGATTTCATTCATAAGTTTCATTGCTTCCACTATACAAACGACTGATTCTTCTGTAACCTTTTCACCTTGCTTTACATATGGGGCTGAATCAGGTGATGGTGATGAATAAAATGTCCCTACCATCGGTGACGTAATTGTATGTACATTGGCATTTGATGTACTTTGTTTTTCCTTTGTTCCTGCATTTGCTACAGCGGCTACTGAAGGGGTTTCCACTTGAACAGGAGGTGTCAAAACTGGTGTCGGCACCTCTTGAACAGCTGCCTTTTCTATTGTTTGAGTTGGTTCTTGATGTTTTTTCAAAATTAACTTTGTTCCATCTTGCTCAAATTTAAGCTCATCTACATTTGATTGATCAAGTGCTTTTATTAATTCTTTTAACTCTTGAACTTTTAACATATTTGTGCACTCCCTCTTTTCCCTTATCAATTGATCTTTATAAATCAGGGACTCTAAAAATGATTGTAAGAAATTATATCATAATGATTATAAGAAATTATATCATAATGATTATAACGCATTATTATCTTCGACAGGGATAGCTGAATCCCTTCAATTCAATTCACTAAGTAGCATTAGACTGACTTATTTACAGAGACTTGCTCAACAAGGGGAAAAGCACCCTCTTTGAACAATCGCTTATCCTTGTGACAGGTCTGCTCCACCATCTTCCACTTCAGTTTTCACTAAAGCATCCTTCTTGTATTGACGAAAAACTGGAAACTCTGATAAATTTTCAGGAATCTTTCCACTTTCGAGTAAAATAATCTTCACAATGTTTTTGTTTCTTGCCATATGATATTTATCACCATATTCATTTTCTTTCGTGTAACGTTTTAGATTTTGATAGTCTTCCTCTTGAATTGAAACAGCATATGTATCTTGCTCGTCTTCTTCAAATTGTTGTTCAAACCCGATTTCAAATTCTACAATTTGAATGTTATCATTTTTAATATTCCGTGTTTGCTCAAGCACAGCTTTGGCGCCTTCTGTTAAATCATTCCATTCCATACCAATCGCTCCTCAGATTTTAGTTACTTTGCGTATTATATCATAGACAAATGAGGAGATGCATCTTCAATTCTAATCATCAATACTTTGTAAGAATAAGCCTATAGCTAAAATCATTATCGTGTCTTGTTTCTCTTCCTTCCATTGCTGCAAATTCTCTTTCTAGACTTAACCTCTACTATCGTTAATTACAATCACTTTGCACAACCTTTATAAATGAAAAAGCCGCCCATAAAGGCGGCTCTTCCATTTATTTCGAAGCTTGGTGGGCAACGGTAACAGTATTGCTCTGTCCTAAGTGATCATAAACCAAACTTAAGATTTCATTTGCTTGTTCACGAGGTAGCTCTTCTGTTTGAACGATAACGCGAACTTGATCATCCTCTGCCATTACAAGAGCATCTTCGTATCCTTTTGCGATAATCAGCGTTTCTAGTTGAGATTCTTTTTGTGATAAACGTTGTAACGCAATGCTTTTGTCATGAGCTTGAACTTTCATTTCAGCTGGTACATCGGCTGACGCTCTAACATTAGTATATTCTTCAGCCATACGATCACGACTTGCTTGAAGTTCCATTCGAATCGTAGCAAATGCTTCATTTGTTGAGATACTCGATATGACGCCTGACTCCGACTCTTCTGCATCCGCCTCATCTAATTCTTCAGCAATTTTGACGACAACCTCATTTGCTCCATCTTCCGTCATTTCCTCCATTCCCATTCCCTCTTCTTCTTGACCTTCATCGACAAATGCAATTTCCTCACCAGGTACTGGTCCCGGAGATTGTACATAGTACACAGAAAGTACGATAATTAAACTCAACATTGTTAACAACCAAACTGTTTGCTTTTTTAAGACCATTATGAATCCCCCTTTGTTTTCTTCGGCATTACCGAAACTCTATGAGTTGGTACATCAAGTGAGCGACTTACTGCTTCCACTACCCAACTTTTCACTTGGGCATTTTCAACCCCTTTGGCTACGACAAGCACTCCCCTTATCGAAGGCTTCTCCTGTTGGATCAGAATGGGTTCTTCTTTATCACCATTCCGGATGATAACAAGCTGTTCATCACGAGAAATGTCTTCAACTTTTCTAGTTCCACCTTCTCGATCTGTTTCATCTGTGTCTTGCTTTTTTTCATTTGTATTTTTCTCATACACGTTGCGCTCTGTTTCAGCTAAGTTAATCATAATGGATACATCCGAAATGCCTACTATTTGTTCAAGTGCCTCTTTTAACTGATTTTCATAGCGCATTTCATAGTCTCGCATTGAATTCGGTTCAGCTGATGTCTTCTGCCCAAATGTTGCTTCAGCTTCAGCCTCTTCCTCTTCTTCATTAAAAACGGGTAAGGTTTGGTCTTTGTCTCCTGTTGGGTTGGTCAGAAGGTTGCCCGTTATCATGAGTGCAATTCCTACACATCCTAGAAGCAAGATATAATGGAGGGGCAATCTTTTCTTTTTTCCATTTTCCGGCTTCTTGAATAGGGCTTGTAGCCATTTTTGATCCTTCTGTTCATCGCGATTCATTTTGCTTGTTTCCCCCCTTCCCACGCTAATAAAATCTTTTCTTTCGGGATGTGCCAATTTTCTGAGAGAAGCTGTTGAACAGGCTTTAAATCATGATTCGTTTCATCCGTATCCTTCGTTATTGTTTTTGATGTGTCAATTTGAACAACTTGGACAGGTGACACTTCACTTGATTTCTCCTGTTCATCTTCTAATTCAGAGGCTTGTGATTGTACATAAACATGGACTGCTTGAATTTGCTCTACAATCTGCTCTTCGTCCATTGTTTGATCCAGATCACCATTCAGCTCAACATCAACTTGTTTAATTTCTAGCGAATGTTGATCTTCCAATGTCTCTCTTACTTGTCTCTCCAATTGGACAGCCACCTGTTCTAAGATATATGCACTTACTCCCAACTCTATTTCTCTTTTTTGCAAATTTATTGAATCATTTAGTGATTGTTCTGTCCGTTCTGTTTCTCTTGATAAGGAAAAGAGCCATTCATCAACATCTTCTGTAAAAATAGATAATATCGGTTGCAGCATGACAACAAGTAAAAGTAAACCGACAACCATTTTGACGTAGCGTTGCATATTTGAATTTGGCAGCATCAATTCTAAAATGGTCGCAAGTAAGATTAATAGAATGATATTCGTTAGCCATTCCGTCAAAAATCCCATAGGTGAATCTCCTTTCTAGAGTTTGTTCGAGTTCGTTAAAAAAAAGGGGAAACCGGAGGGCACTGAAAAAGTTAAAAAGCAACCTTTTTCAGTGGCCTCGAAAACCGACCTTTTTTGAACTTCTACTTGTGTCAAATCAAGGAGGTTGCAATGGGTTTGCTCATTGCTTCGAATTTATGCAAAAAGGAAAAAAAGCCCTTTTTGCATAAACTCTTCTACCTTATCATGAGAGATAAGTTTCCTGCTGCAACCATAATTGTGATAGCTAAAAAAAACATGAGACACACAACCGCCATTGCTGCAAATACGAAAATAACGGACTTTCCTATGATTGATAAACATTCAATAATCGGTCCACCTCCTAACGGTTGGAGAATGGCTGCAGATAAATTAAAGATAATGGCGAGTGACAATACTTTTATTGCTGGAAATGCACAAAGCATTAATAAAATCCCAAGCCCAGCCATTCCTATTGTATTTTTCAATAACAGTGACGCACTTAACACGGTATCGGCAGCATCTGTGAACATTCTTCCAATGACGGGTACAAGACTCCCGGCAAGAAATTTGGCTGTTCTAACCGTTATTCCGTCTGAGACTGCCGTTGCAGCCCCTTGTACAGATATAACACCAAGGAAGATCGTTAAAAATACACCTAATGTTCCTACTGCTAAGTTGCGGAGAAACGTCGCTAGCTTCGTCACTTTATAATGGTCAGTAAGTGTACTGACAATACTAAGTACAGCCGATAAAAACAACAGTGGGAGGACAATATGCTGTATGAGTAGCCCACTAGTATTGACTAAAAAGATAATTAATGGATGAAACAAAGCGGCAGATGTTATATTTCCGATTGCCGCCATCATCGCTAGCAATAACGGTAGCAGCGCAATCATAAAATGAATCATACTACTGACAGCATCCTGTGCATATGTGATTGCTACATGAAAGCTATTTAACGCAATAATCATTAAAACCATATAAGTAATGGCGTAAGCAACTTTACTGACCGTTTGCTGCTCAAATGCATTTTGGAGAGATTGCAAGATCATGCAGAAAACAGTTAGCAAAATAAGTGATCCTAACAACTTTCCATTTACGACTAACTCATGAAGGAGAAATCGGACGAGACCCATACCCCATTCTTTGGCAGAGAATTGCTTCTCTCCTCGGACAAATTCCATAAAAGATCCTTTTTGACTTTCAGGAAGGAATCCGCCATACTCTGTAGAAATTTGTTCCCAATATGACCGGACTTCATCTAGTTGGAGTTGTTCCATTTGCTTATCAACAAATCCTTGCTCGTCCAACGGTTCAGTTTCAGCAAAGCTGATTGGTGCAAACAGTAATAAGACGATAACTACGATCATTCCTTGAACGATGAACCGTTTATTCACGGTGTTCCCTCCAATCTAGCTCTCCCCTATTATGATGGTAAAAGCGAGAGAACCATTTCAATTACTGCTGTTAAAATTGGTATTGCCATTACTAAAATAAGGATTTTTCCAGCAAGTTCAATTTTTGATGCGATTGCAGCTTGTCCTGCATCTTTAGCAATTTGCGATCCAAACTCTGCTATATACGCTATCCCAATAATCTTTAAGATCGTTTGCAAATACATCATATTCATATTTGCTTGCTCTGCGATTCCTTCAAGCATTTGAATAATCTTGACAATTTCATCTATAAGAAACAGAAAAATGAGGACTCCAACAAATACAGTTAGCATAAAAGCAAATAATGGCTTTTGTTCTTTTATTACAAGGGCTAGGAAGGTTGCGATAAGCCCTAACCCGACAATTTGGATAATATCAATCGCAACTCACTCCTTTACCCTTGAAACAGGAATACCCCTTTTATTTTCTGAAATAAATCATCGACAATGGTCGCCACCATGTACAAAACGACGACAAACCCAATCAAGGTAACCCAATGAGCCCAGTCTTCTTTTCCCATTTGCTTTAAAACCGTATGAATCATTGCTACAACAATTCCTATCCCCGCTATTTGAAAAATGGTGTTGACATCATACACCACAACCCTCTCCTCCTGTCCGTTACTGCTAGATCATTAAAATAACAATTAGGAGTCCTGTGAGAAATCCTAAGCTTTTGATCATGCGTTCATATTTATGTTGGCGGTCTTTCGCCTCTTGTTCTTCTCGTTCAAGGTGTGACAGGGTTAACTTAATTTGTTTTTGCTGTTGCTCACGGTCATGTTGGCCAAGAGTTGAGCCAAATTGCATCATGACTTCCCTTTCACTATCGAGCATTGCTGTTTGGTTCCACGTTTCATTTAAACTTTCTTCCCAAGCTTCAAAGGCTGTTTCTTGCTTGTCTAGTAAGCGATGGGAAAAATGCTCAAAGAAATAAGACACTGGTTTTGGCATTTGTTTAGCAATATGCTCACTTGCTTCTGCTAGCGGGGTTAACCCATACATAATTTCTGCTTCAAGTGACTGAATAGCCACTTTCAGTTGACGTAATTGCTTCGGTCGTTCACTAAGGCGTTTAGCACATTCAAACCCTATCCAGGTTGTTGCGAGAATGATTATGACAGCGCCGATCAATTTCACGTCACTTTCACCACATCTTTCCTATGCTGATTGCGGATCCGCTTAATGACTCCAGCTTGAGTCGTTCTCGTTAACTCTACACAACGTTCAAACGCTTCTTGATCAAGTAACGACTTCAAGTCTGGCCTACGTTCAACATCCTCAAGGGAATAACCATGTGCCGTTGTCATCACTTTTACTCCAGCATGAAGGGCTTCTTGGACAGCCAGAACATCTTCTTTTCGCCCAATCTCATCAACGATAATCACATCTGGACTCATGGAACGGATTAACATCATCATTCCTTCAGCCTTTGGACATCCATCAAGGACATCAACTCGTGATCCTAATTCGAGTTGAGGAATCCCTTTCATGCTTGCAGCAATCTCAGATCGTTCATCAACAATCCCTACTTTTAACGGTTCAATTCTTCGACTTGGCATCCCTTGACTTATTAGTCTCGCTACATCTCGGAGCATCGTCGTTTTCCCTGTTTGTGGAGGACCAATAAAAATGGTATTTAACCACCTCTGGTCATATAACTGAGAAACGAGACGTTCTGCTACCCCAATTGTTTGACGTGCAATTCGTATATTAAAGGAACTTATATCTCGCAATGTTTTAACTTGTCCGCGATCAAGGACGACTTTTCCAGCTAACCCAACTCGATGTCCTCCTTTAATCGTTATAAATCCACGGCGTAATTCTTCTTCAAATGCATACATTGAATACTGACTAAGTTGATTTAATAAATATTTAGCATCCTCTGCTCGTACGATATAGTGATGATCTTGTAATGATGGATAATAGGGTTTCCCTCCTGAGACGACTTCAAGAGGTCTGTTGACACGAAGGCGGATTTCTTCAGTTTTTTGGACAACATTCGGCTCTAAACGATTTATGATTTCTCGTATGTTCTCTGGTAAAATAGCTGCTATATCTTGTAGCATCTTAGCCCCGTCCCCCTTTACTTTCTGATCCCAATTAGAATCAGTAAAACTCCAGCCCCTATAAAGATAAATTTCGATGCAGATAATTTGTCAGACATGCCAATTAAGCCCAATGCTATCGAAGTAATAAAAATGGTCGGACCAATAATGGCAAGCATTGCATTTAACGCTACCGCCTTTTCAATACTATTAAACTTAAGAATCAAACCCGCGACTGTTAATTCGATAAGTCCCGATATTACTCTTAGCCCTACCATCACAAGCAATGTCATTTCTACCGTATAAAACCACGTCTTCATTGTTCCACCTCAACTAAAATCACTTTGTACAACCTTATGACTGGAACATCTCATTCAGAACAAAAAAAAGGATGAGCTAGGTAGCTCATCCTTTTTTATTAGCAGGGGTGCGTTTATTTTCTTTTCATCAACTATTTAAACTTGAGAGCTCATTCATTCGCTCAGACATTAGTGAACCTATTCATTCCTAACAGCAAAAAGACTGTTAGAAAATTATCCAACAGCCTTTTTGACTTAGTTGTAGCCTTTTACGCGCGTGAAACATATGAACTACTACGTGAATCAATTATCAAAACATCACCTTGGTTAATAAAGAAAGGAACTTGGACTGTTAAACCCGTTTCTAATGTTGCAGGCTTTGTTCCACCAGAAGCCGTATCCCCTTTAATTCCAGGCTCCGTCTCAGTCACTTCAAGTTCAACCGTATTTGGTACTTCTACTCCAAGTGTCTCACCTTTGTATGTCATGATCTGTACAACCATATTTTCTTTTAGGAATTTAAGTTCATGTTCAATTTGAGCTGTCGGTAACTCAATTTGTTCATACGATTCATTATCCATGAACGTATGCATATCAGAGCTCGCATAAAGGTAAGCCATGCGACGGTTTTCAATGTGTGCTTTCGATACTTTCTCGCCCGCGCGGAATGTTTTTTCTTGCACCGATCCTGTACGAAGATTACGTAGTTTAGAGCGCACAAATGCAGCTCCTTTACCTGGTTTAACATGTTGGAATTCCATTACTTGCCAAATTCCATTATCTACTTCAATTGTTAATCCTGTTTTAAAATCATTTACAGAAATCATACCTTTATTCCTCCATCTTTTCCATTCAAATAATTGAACGTTCAGTCACATTCTTTACTATACCACAGCTTGGAAAAAGTTTCTTAGCTTATTTTACTAAAGTATTTTCAAAAAGATTATGTGTGAGACACTTCTCACGCCATGGACACCGGATACACTCGATGCTACAAGGTTATCAGTTGTTTTGGTGAATGAGTAAAGGAACGATTTCCACCTTTTGTAAGTAATGTATCATCTTCAATTCTCGTTCCACCAACACCTGCGATATAAATTCCGGGCTCAACTGTTACGACCATACCTGGTTCAAGTACTGTCTTTGATTTCATAGATAGCGAAGGTCCTTCGTGCACTTCCATCCCAAGCCCATGCCCAGTAGAATGACCGAAATAATCCCCGTATCCTTTTTCCGTTATATAATCCCGTGTCAATGCATCCGCTTCTTTCCCTGTCATGCCTGGCTTAATGCCATCCATACCTCGTAGTTGCGCTTTGAGAACCGTATGATAAATCGCCTTCAATTCATCACTCACATTTCCTACGGCAACAGTCCGAGTAATATCTGAGCAATATCCTTTATAGTAAGCTCCAAAATCAAGTGTCACTAGTTCTCCTTTTTCGATCACTTTCTCACTCGCTACTCCGTGCGGTAGAGCTGACCTGTAACCAGACGCTACAATAATATCAAAAGATGAACTAGTAGCACCTTGTTTCCTCATGAAAAATTCCAACTCATTAGATACTTCTAACTCCGTAATTCCAGGTCTTATAAAAGTTGTAATATGCTCAAAGGCAGCATCGGCAATGTTCGCTGCGTCTTGAATTAGTTGAATTTCATCCTGATCCTTAATCATTCTGATTCCTTCAACCAACCCAGCAACTGGAATTAGTTGGACATGTTCCATATTACTTGCGTACACTTGATGTGCTTCATATGTAATGTGTGATTGCTCAAAGCCAAGTCTTTTTAACCCAAGCTTCTCTACTTGCTTTGCAACTTCTTCAAAGATAGGTCCAGTATGTTGAACAATTTCATACCCTTTCGCTTGTTCCCTAGCTTGTTCCATATAGCGAAAATCTGTAATGAATATTGCTTTTTGCTCTGAGATAATTGCCACTCCTGCTGTTCCAGTAAACTGTGTCATATACTGTCTATTATAAGAGCTAGTTAGCAACAACCCATCAATCCCATGTTCCCTGAATTCTGTCCGCAATGCCTCAATTCGTTTCAACAATATCCTCTCCCTCACTCGAGTCACATAAAGACAGTGTTTATCCGTGAAGTATCGAGCTACATTTATTCATTAAGATTACAAATCAATTAATATATGCATGCATCGACAATCTTCATCACCAGATTATCCCCCATCTTTCATAACAATTGTAGCATAAACCAAAAAGAAACTGCGTGATATGGGTAAACGTTTAGTCATTTCGATGCTGCTCTGCATATTCATAAGAAATAGAGTATCCGATAAAGGTGCCATATAGGACATACAAGCAAATTGACGTAATGATCGTATTCATATCAAGATTTTGTACTGACTTAAGTCCAGGGAAGAGTGGATTTAATACGTAAAAAACGATAAGCCACAAAACAAGACCGAAGCCAACTCCCGCCCACAACTTATGAATTTTTTGCAATACTAGTTTATATAAGAAGGCTAGTCCAATCGATAAAACTGCGATAACAGCCACACCAACAAGCTGACCAATATACGTATCTTTCCAATCTCCTACTACAAAAGGCATTAAGGCAAGAGCAGGACCGACTCTTATAAAATTAAAATAGAAGACAAAATAACCGACTAGCGACCAAATTATCCCCCCAAATAAGCCAATTAGTGCTACTTTTGCTGTAAATGACATTTGTTCTTCCTGTCTGTTTTGTTGTTGATTTTCCACAAGAATCACCTCCATCCGTAGTATGTCCGATTACAATGTTGAAAAGTCATGAAATTTATGTTGTCCTATTAGAATGAAGGGTGATTAAAGTGGGTATACTATAAAAAAATTGGTTTTTTACGTATGATGAGCAAGCATTTACATTAGAGGATTTTCTTCTATTCATGTAGAATTAAATCTTTAGAACAGATACAGTATTAGATAGGCTCGTGTCATTATTTCACTTTAATCATTTAATCAAAATCTATTATGCCAGGTAAGCATTAGTAGAAGGTGTCACGTTTGTCGGGAAGCAAAATTTGATTAAACGCCTACCACTTTTAAGTTAGATTTACCGATTTCATTATCCCCACTAATTCGTCGTGTTTTTATAAACACGGCGCTGAACATAAAGTGATTAAAAATTTGAACAAAATTTACCATTAACAGAAATTGTGTAGCCTTTGATCGTCATTACTTTTTGGAGGTGCAGACAAATGCGTTCGATCATGAAATACATCATACCTGCTGTTCTTGTTTTTGCTATTATAGGACTTGGTTACGAATTATTATATAACCCTTTAGGATTTTTAACTCGAATCCTTATGATGGCAGGTTTTATCGCTGTAATCTTTCTTGTTTATCGTTGGTTTATGGCGCGGAGATATGGAACTCCCCTTTTCCCATCACAATCGGGGCCAAATCGGGCACAACTTCGTAAAGCAAAGCGGACTAGTACGAAACGCCAAACTTCTCCTGCAAAAACGGCAGCGTTTAAACCTAAATCAACAAATGTCGTTAGTGCTAAAAAGAAGCCTTCCCGCCCAAAACGTCGACGAGAAGACCATAATTTAACTGTCATAGAAGGCAAGAAAAACAAAAAAAAGAACAGAGCTTTCTTTTAAGAGAGGCTAACTCAAAACCTAAGGGTCTGACCCCTAGAATGAATATATGGGGTCTCCACAAAAGATCTAACCCCCGTATATTGCGCTGTCTAGTCGGGGTCCGACCCTTTTGAGATAGGCTCTTTTTAGTAGGTCCAATTCTTCAAAAAGTGATTCGTCTCTTCCCTCCCTAATACGATAAGATTTTCCTTTTGCTCATCTGTTAACTCAAAATCAGTTGCCTTCACATCCAGAACAGGGAGAAATACAATGTTACGAGCGTGATCTTGATCGATATATTTACTATCATGTGCTGAACTCATCGTTTCGAATAAAGCTCGAAACATCTCAACTGCATTGTTTATTTTATTTGCAGGCATTTCACTTAATTCAGGGGTTAATTGAAACCCAATAGCAGGTCGTCTCCATTTCTTCATGTTCCCATCCATAAATAACCACATTGGAAAGTTACTAAGTATTCCCCCATCCACAACATAAGACGGTTTTCCCCCACTTGCACGGTCATATATTTTGACTGGTTCAAAGAAAAATGGAATACTGCAGCTCATTCGCACAGCTCTTGCAACAGGGAATTTTTCAGGGATTACACCATATTTTCTCAAATCCTCTGGTAGAACAAGTAACTTTCCTTTTGATAAGTCAGATGCAATAATTCGTAAAGACCCTTGAGGCAAATCACCAAATGTACGAACGCCTTTTGCTTCAAGTACTTTTTTCAGCCACAATTCTAACTCATTCCCCTTGTATAATCCTAGACGAAAATACAGATGCACCCACTTCGCAAGTGAAAATGGGAGGAGCGACATCCGCTCATCTTTAAATGACTCAACATCCAAATCATCTAGCATCGTAAATATATCCTCACTGCTATAACCGACTTTTATAAGTGCGGCAACAATGGACCCTGCACTCGTTCCAGCTAAGCGCTCAAACTCATACCCTTTTTCCTCCATTACTTGCAGCGCTCCAACAAACGCAAAAGCCTTCACTCCCCCACCTGCAAACACCCCATCAACTTTCATCAGAAATCGCCTCCTACTTTAACCATATGTCAACATCAAAGCAGGACGTCCCTAGAAATTTTAGAGAAGGACGCCTCCCGCAAAGTCCTTTAACGGAGCGATAACCTATCTGCAATATCAAAAACAGAACACAGTGAAATCATTTTTTAAACACCGAACATTCAGCTTTCTCACGTGGATTAACAAATGAATTGCACAGGAAGGACAAAACAGCTTTTTCTCTGAAGTTGCGCTTGTGCACTTAAAGAAAACACCCACTACGTAGCGGGTGTTTTCTCTTATGATTCCTCTTCTTCATTGCGTTTTTGAATGCCTCTTAGTTCAGCTACTCGTTGTTCTTGTTCTTCAAAATACTGAACTAGATCTCCAATTCGATCAATTGCATCCCAGCTAAGGTGATGCTCAATTCCTTCAACATCTTGATAAATATGGGCTTTATCAACGCCTATAAGTCTCATAAAATCCTCTAGAAGTTCATGGCGATAGACAAGTCTCTTTCCTATTTTCTTTCCTTTAGCTGTTAGTACCAGTCCGCGATATCTTTCATATATTAAATATTCACTCTTATCCAGTTTTTGAACCATTTTTGTCACTGATGAAGGATGGACTTCTAATGCCTCTGCGATATCGGAGACCCTTGCATAACCTTTCTCCTCAATCAACATGTAAATTCTCTCTAAATAATCTTCCATACTAGGTGTTGGCATAGTGTCCCCTCCATTTTTTCGCCAATTAAGCCTGTTCATTGGCTATTACCGGTTCCAATACAAAAAGTTACTGTATTATATACCTATTCTGTCACATTCCAAATGCTACTAAAAATGTGCAACAGTTTTATTCTACACCAGAATATAGGAAGAGGACAATAACTTGTCCAACTTTAAGTGAAGTATTCTATTTTTGCTTCTGGGAAGAAGCGATCAATATAGGTTTGGATTGTACCTTTTAATTCTCCTGCTTGCTCGTCTTGATAAACATACTTACCACGTCCGTATCTACCCCATTTATATTTTCTTTCTTCTTCATTCATTTCAAGTTTCGATTTAGGATAACGTTTTTGAATAATATTTTTCGCAGTTTTTGTATAGCGATGTTGTATTAATTCAAATGTCAGATCTTTCTGCGCATACAGTGGCAAAATTGCCTCTAATCGTTCAAATAGTTCGTAGTATCCTGTTTTCCAATCGTCATGCAAAATTAATGGAGCAACGATAAACCCTAATGGATAGTCTGCTTTTGCGACTTTACCCGCAGCTTCTATTCTTTCTAAAAAAGAGGATGTTCCTGGTTCAAATTGTTTAATAACATAATCAGAATTCACGCTAAATCGAAAACGAGTATTTCCATTATGTTTAACATCAAGTAAATGATCAACATGATGATATTTTGTTACAAAGCGTAAGCGACCTAACTCTGTTTGGCCCATATGCTCAATTGTCTTTTTTAAAGAATGAGTTAAGTGATCAATACCAACAACATCAGACGTACATGCCGCTTCAAAACGAGTGATTTCAGGGGCTCGTTCTTTAATGTATTGATCTGCTGCATCAAATATTTCTTCTAAATTTACATAGGTTCGGATATATGGTTTATTTCCAAGCGTCGTCTGTAAGTAACAATAATGGCAATGTCCCATACAGCCTGTTGCAAGTGGCAGTGCATATTCTGCAGAAGGTTTGGATGTATCAAATTTCAATGTTTTGCGCACGCCAATCACAAGTGTAGATTTCGCATTTCGATATTGTTGTAATTCATTATTCCCCGGAATGTTTCGGACTTGATTATGTGAAGTAGTTTCTCTAATCTCCACTCCTTCTTTCTCAAATTTACTTTTTAATTCACGACCTAGTGGATATTCTAATGCACCAGGTTCTATGTAAATCAATTGTGGTTGAAATGCTCTCATCAAACGTACACTCCTCTTTTTATATAGCTTGTGCACATCTTAATAATTCACCCTGCCATTTACTAGTAAAAGAGGCGGTTCAAAAGAGTGACTTAATTAACGAACGCGAAATAAGGCCTAAATCTAGGCGATTTAGGCCTTATTTCTAGCATCGATCATTAACTGAAGTTACATCCGTTCCCTTATCTTATGCTCTTACAGACCACACTTCAACTGTGCACCACAGCTTGTGCATGTATTACAACCGCCAATATCTTCAACTTGGCCTTCACGACAAACAGGACAAGTATTCCCAACTTCTGATCCAATCATTACATTTGTTGATCTCACTTCAGAAATCGTATCGATTAGGACCACTTTCTTCTTTGATTCCGTTTGTGTAGACTCGTCATCAAAGCGGTTTTCTTCCGCTTTTAAGGATAGAACTTGCGCATCACGACTTCCATCTACATATACCGTACCACCTTTTGCACCACCACGGTATAAACGCTCATAAACGCCTTGAACCTGTTCTACAGTATAACCACGAGGTGCGTTTACGGTTTTTGAAAGAGAGCTATCTACCCAACGTTGAATAATACATTGGACATCAGCATGTGCTTCTGGTGAAAGCTCCATTGTCGAAATAAACCACTCTGGTAGTTGATTTTCATCCGCACCAGGATTTGCTTGTAAATACTCTTCTACTATACCTGCTTTTACTTCAATAAACTTTCCAAGTCTTCCACTACGGAAGTAAGAGAAAGAGAAATATGGCTCAAGACCCGTCGACACACCTACCATTGTTCCCGTACTTCCTGTAGGGGCAACCGTCAGTAAGTGAGAGTTACGGATACCATGCTCTAAAATGCCTTGGCGGATATCTTCAGGCATGTCCTTCATGTACCCAGTGTTAATGAACGCGTTTCGTAATTCTGCTGTTTCTTCAGCTGTAGATCCTTCTAAGAAAGGAAAACTTCCTTTTTCTTTCGCCAGCTCAATACTTGTACGATATGCGGTTGTTGCAATTGTCTCAAACACTTGATCAACAAGCTGATTTCCACTCTCTGATCCATACACTGATTCACAATAAATCAATAGATCATGAAGTCCCATTACACCTAAACCAACACGGCGCTCACCTTTTGCTTGCGTCGTATTATCCTCTAAGAAGTAAGGAGTTGCATCGATGACATTGTCTTGCATACGCACACCGACTTCAACACTTTTTTGTAATTTTGCAAAGTCAATTTCCTTTGTTTCTTTATTGGCCATTTCCGCTAAGTTGATCGCGGCTAAATTACATACTGAATATGGAGCAAGAGGTTGTTCACCACATGGATTTGTCGCGACGACTTTTTGTCCGTAGGCTTTCGCATTTGTTTTGTCATTAGCATTGTCAATAAAGAAAATGCCCGGTTCTGCGCTGTACGTGGCACAAATGTTAATCAAGTTCCATAACTCTTTCGCTTTTAAGATACGATATGTTCTAACACCGTATCCTAACTCTTTCCACTCCCGTACATCACCAATTTCATGCCATTTTTTATTGTAAGTATCCATTTCTTCTTCCGTGTAATTTTCAACATCCGGAAAGCGAAGAGCATACTCTTCATCATTTTCAACAGCTTCCATGAATTCTTTTGTTAAACATACAGAAATGTTAGCGCCTGTTAAAAATTCAGCGTTGTTAACAGAATACGTTCCGCCAACTCGCAGCTTTTCTTCTGCATCTTGAATAACTTTTTGATCAAATCCACCATGGCCGGCAATTGTCTTATAGTTAACAATTCCTTGGTACATAGACTCTTCTACTGCACTTAATGGCGTAAAAGAAAGCTTGTCTTTCACGAGCTTTTGAATGTGTTCATCGTTTGTATTTTCTAGTAAGAAACGTAAAATACGCGGATTTTGCATTTTAGAAATAATAAACTCTAAAATGTCAGGGTGCCAGTCAGAAAGCATAATCATTTGAGCACCACGTCTTGATCCACCTTGCTCAACAAGATGCGTTAGCTTTGCAATATCATCAAGCCATGAAACAGATCCAGATGATTTTCCGTTCACTCCACGAGCGAGTGTATTGCGAGGTCTTAATGTAGAACCGTTTGTACCGACGCCCCCACCGCGACTCATAATCTCCATCACTTGCTTACGGTGCTCTGAAATTCCTTCGCGTGAATCTTGTACATACGGCATAACATAACAGTTGAAATAAGTCACGTCTGTCTCAGCACCTGCACCGTATAACACACGACCTGCTGGAATAAAATTCATTGAAACCAGTTGCTCGTAAAATTGTTCAAATGCTTCTTGTCTTTTTTCTTCAGTTGTTTCTACTGATGCAAGACCTGTGGCATTACGTTTTGCAATTTGTTCATAATAAAGTTCAAGGGGCTTTTCAATCGTATCAAGTGAACGTGATACGACGCCACTTTCCGCTTCATCGCCCTCAAGTACTCCACGAAAATCCTCGTCCACTAGTACCTTTGCTTGATTCTTTAATCGGTCTAACTCAATGACAAACCCATAACCACGCGCCGGGAACTTCGGGTCGTCTTTTACTGTTAAGACTACAAAATCTCCTTCTTTTAATGTTTTCTTTTCCGTATCTTTAAACGTATAACGGTCTAACATAACTAGTCTTGATACACCCTTTTTCGTTATATGCATATCACTCATAATAGGATGAACTTGTGAAAACTGTTCAATATCCTCATTTAATTTTTCGACATTTAGGCGCATTACATTCGACATCGTCATTGCCATTCGCCTCTCCTCCTCTTTCTCATGGAAATCTATTATTAATTTCGTTTATCTATTTGATATAAGAAATCGTTTTGCTTATCCATATACATGATTCTTGGGTAAGCTTACCACAAGAATCATATCAGATTCAATATATTGTGCTCATTTTTATTTTTAATACACCATATATTGTGTCTAATTCTATTTCGATGCAGTTTGTCAACTTTGCAATGGATCAAAAAAAGAAGCATTAACGAGTTTAGTAGAATTTTATCCGTTTTTTTACGTTATTTTGAATGAATTTGTCTCTTGCTTTAATAAAGATGGTTTCAAGTGCATGTTCGATCATTGTTTGCTGAGCAAGGTAAAAATGATTGACAAAATTTTTCGTGGTTGCTCAAACTTTATGATATTCTAGTAACGTGCTTTGTATAGAATCCAACCAATACTTATATTATAAAAGCTGGAGGAATCGTGATGGAATATATTATCCAAAATGAAACACTTATACCGAAAAAAGAAGCTACGCTTGATTTAGATGACCGCGGTTATTATTTTGGTGATGGCGTTTATGAAGTTGTAAAAGTATATGAAGGAAGTCCATTTGCAATGGACGAGCATATAGCGCGTCTATTTTCAAGCTTAAAGAAACTAGATATTCCACTAGTTTTTCCAAAAGAAAAAATAGTTAAATTGATCCATTCATTAATTGAAAAAAATGCGATTCAAAATGGTCTTGTTTATTTCCAATTCACTCGCGGTGTTGAACCACGTAATCACCTATATAGCAGAGAGTCAACTCCAGTTTTCACAGCATTTACACAGGTAGCTCAAAACCTTGAAAATACCCAGAAAAATGGCATTGACGTTTGGCTAACTGATGATATACGCTGGCTCCGTTGCGATATTAAAACAATCAATTTATTAGGAAATGTTATGGTTAAACGAGAGGCTTCAGATAATGATTGCCATGAAGCCATTCTACATCGTAATGGTACGATTACAGAAGGTTCCTCATCGAATCTGTTCCTTGTTAAAGATAAGGTGCTATATACTCACCCTGCAACAAATCTAATTTTAAACGGGATTACAAGACAACTCATTATTGACTTAGCCAAGCGGCATAATTATTCAGTAGTTGAAGAGCCTTTCCCAGTTGACGTTCTTGAACATGCAGATGAAGCTTTTATTTCTAGTACATCCGTTGAAATTGCTCCGATAAAATCTGTAAGAGGACAATTATCAACAACGTTCGAAATTGGAGCAGTGACTAAAGACCTCCAAACGAAGTTCAAGGAACTATTACCGAAAGCCTAGTCATATGAAAGAGGTTATTCAAAAAAGTCGTTTTTAACCTTTTTGAATAACCTCTCTCTTAACAAGCCATCCAGATTTATTTTCTGAAATTCCATTCATCATTGGCATATCGCTCTCTTGCTATTTTCTTAACAATTTCTTCTTCCTCTTTTGTTAGCATGTATGGTTCTAAATTAATATTTAAACCATTTTCAAACCCTCTCTTAAATGCAGCCTTTGCTTCATCCATTGTTAAAGGTTCACTTCGTAATGCGTTAATCGCAACCGCTTTATTTTTAAAATTCTTTTGCATTCGCTCACGTAACCGGTCACTAGAATACTTAAATAAATCAAACAATTTATCCTCATCAATATCTAAAATAATCGACCCATGTTGCAAAATGACTCCCTTTTGTCTCGTTTGCGCACTTCCTGCAACTTTGCGCCCTTCCACAACAAGTTCATACCAAGATGGTGCATCAAAGCAAACGGCTGAGCGTGGATTTTTCAGAGCACTTTTCTCTTCATCTGTACGTGGGATAGAAAAATAGGCCTCTAATCCTACATCTTTAAAGCCTTCCAAAATTCCTTCTGAAATAACTCGATAAGCCTCTGTAACAGTTTTAGGCATTTCTGGATATTCTTCAGAGACAATAACACTATACGTTAACTCTATGTCATGTAAAACTCCTCGCCCTCCAGTAGGTCTTCGAACAAAACCTAAGCCATATTCACGAACCTTGTCCATATTGATTTCTTTTTCCACCTTTTGAAAATAACCAATTGACAAAGTTGCTGGATTCCAGCCGTAAAAACGAATGGTCGGCGGAATGAGCCCCTTACTATGCCAATTAAGTAAGGCTTCATCTAAAGCCATATTATAAGCAGGAGAGCAGTCTCCTGAATCAATGTAACGCCATGTTTCCTTCATCATACATCGCTTCTTTCTACGTATTATTCTTGTCATTCTATCAAACAGCTTGTTCCTAGCCAAGCCATTTGCCTAGTTACCTTATTGCGTATTTGTCCCACGGCTATTATAATATATCATGACGGAAGTACGTAAAGGAGTGTAGAGACTAACCTATGGAATACTTATGGCTTATTCTACTTGGATTGGTGGCGTATACATTGTATAAGCGCTTTTATAATCCAAAATATTTAAAAACATTAACACAAGAAGACTTTATTAAAGGCTATCGAAAAGCACAATTGATTGATGTTCGCGAACCTCGCGAATTTGACGGGGGTCACATTCTAGGTGCTCGTAACATCCCAATGTCGCAACTTCGTCAACGAATCAATGAAGTTCGTAACGATCAACCGGTTTACCTATATTGCCAATCAGGTGCACGTAGCAGACAAGCTGCCCAAATGATCAAAAAGAAACGCGGCACAGATGACATATCACATCTAAAAGGTGGATTTAAAAAATGGTCAGGTAAGATAAAGAAGAAGAGCTAGTTGCCAAAGGACGACTTTCCCTTTTGCAACTAGCTCGAAGCAATGCGGACCGCTGCATTTTTTAAAGTCGGACGACAAGTGGTTTTCTTGTCATCCGACGCGCAGCGAGAGAAGCCATTGCCTTCTCTCAGTAAACATTCATACTTCATTGAATTCACTCAAATTTTATACTTATCGAAGCTTGAGCAAATGCTCAGGCTTTTTCATATTTTAAAATTGGCTTTCTAGCTGCTGTCGTCTCATCTAATCTAGAAATAACAGTCGTGTGAGGAGCCTCTTGAACAACCTCTGGATTCTCCTCTGCTTCACGTGCGATCTGAATCATCGCATCAATGAATTCATCTAATGTCTCTTTCGACTCTGTTTCAGTCGGCTCAATCATCATACATTCCTCTACATTTATCGGGAAGTAGATGGTCGGTGGATGGTAACCAAAATCCAATAAGCGTTTTGCAATATCAAGTGTCCTTACACCGAGTTTCTTTTGACGACGTCCTGAAATAACAAACTCATGCTTACAATGTTGCGTGTACGGTAAATCAAAATGGGGCTCGAGTCTACGCATCATATAATTTGCATTTAATACGGCATATTCAGATACTTTACGCAAACCGTCTGGACCCATTGTACGAATATAAGTATATGCTCGAACGTTAATTCCATAGTTTCCGTAATACGGTTTTACACGTCCGATTGATTGCGGGCGATTATAATCAAAGTCATACACACCATCAGTACGCTTTATAATAGTTGGTTTTGGCAAATAAGGAATAAGATCCTTCTTCACTCCAACTGGACCTGACCCTGGTCCCCCGCCACCATGTGGACCTGTAAAGGTTTTATGCAAATTCAAATGAACCACATCAAAGCCCATATCTCCTGGTCTTGCAATACCTAGAATTGCATTTGAGTTAGCACCATCATAATAAAGCTTTCCACCCGCTTCATGAATGATTTGTGCCATTTCAACAATATCGCTCTCAAATAAGCCAAGTGTATTTGGATTCGTTAGCATAAGGGCTGCAGTATCTTCGCCAACAACTTCACGCAAATGAGCTAAATCAACAAGACCATTCTCATCTGTACGTACGGTAACCGATCCAAAACCAGCAACGGTCGCTGAAGCTGGATTTGTTCCATGAGCCGAATCAGGTACGATTACCTTCGTGCGTTGAAAATCTCCATTTGCTTCGTGATATGCACGAATCATCATCAATCCCGTCCACTCACCATGTGCACCAGCTGCGGGTTGGAGTGTGACTTCATCCATACCTGTAATTTCAGCAAGTGATGTTTGAAGCTCATAAAGCAATTCCATCGCGCCTTGTACTTGTTCAATTGGTTGATATGGATGAATATGGGCTAACCCTTCAAAACGTGCCACATTTTCATTGATCTTTGGATTATATTTCATTGTACAAGAACCAAGTGGATAAAAGCCTGAATCGACTCCGTGGTTACGCTTGGATAACGCTGTGTAATGACGCATGATCTCAAGCTCTGAAACTTCTGGTAGCTCAGGCTCTGCACCACGTAAAAATTCACTAGGAATTAATTCCTCAATTGCTTGCTCCTCAATGTCTAGTGTCGGCAAGCTATGTCCAACTCGTCCTGGTTTAGTGCGTTCAAAGATTAGTGGTTGGTCTTTTGTCATCATAATAAAGCCCCCAATTCCTTGGCAAAAGTATCTATCTCTGCTTTTGTTCGTACTTCCGTAACAGCGAGTAGCATTTGACCTGCTAGGGAATCATCGTCACGACCTAAGTCATATCCTCCAATGAACCCTTTTGCGAGTAAGCTCTCATTTACTTCTGATACTGGTCTTTTCACATTAATTACAAACTCATTAAATGTTGGTTGTGCCGAAACGACTTCCACGCCTTGTTCTTTCAACTGCATTTTCATATAAGCTGCTTTTTGAACATTCTGATAAGCCATTTCCTTTACACCTTTTTTCCCAATCGCGCTCATTGCTACAGAAGCTGCTAATGCATTTAGAGCTTGGTTTGAACAAATATTGGATGTCGCTTTTTCACGTCTAATATGTTGTTCCCGTGCCTGCAGGGTTAGAACAAAGCCTCTCTGACCATGCTCATCCGTTGTTTGTCCTACTAAACGACCAGGGACTTTCCGCATTAACTTCTTCGTTGTTGCAAAATACCCACAATGCGGCCCGCCAAATTGTGTCGCTATACCAAATGTCTGAGCATCACCAACAACGATATCAGCACCAAACTCTCCAGGAGGCTTAAGCAAACCTAGTGCTAACGGATTACTTGATACAACAAACATCGCTTTATCACTATGTGTAATCGTTTCTAATTCTGCTAACGGTTCAAGGTTCCCATAGAAGTTTGGATGTTGCACAACAACACAAGCTGTGTCCTCACCATATATCTCTTGCAATTGTTTCAAATTAGTCACACCATTGTCAGTATCAATCTCAATCACATTTAAACGCTGACCTATTGCGTTTGTTTGCAATACAGCACGTGCTTCTGGATGTACTGCCTTAGACACTAAAATTGTCTTCTTTTTCGTTTGCCCCGCACTAAGCATCGCAGCTTCAGCAAGAGCAGTCGGACCATCATACATAGATGAGTTAGCCAGATCCATTCCTGTTAGTTCACAAATCATTGTTTGAAATTCAAAAATAGCTTGAAGTTCCCCTTGTGAAATTTCTGGCTGATAAGGAGTATAAGCTGTATAAAACTCAGAACGAGAAATGACATGATCAACAATTGATGGAATGTAATGCTCATATACACCAGCCCCTAAAAATGATGGCGTTTGTTTGATTGAGACATTCTTGTTCGCTAGCCCCTGAAAATAAGAAATAAGTTCTGGTTCTTTTAACGCTTCCTTTAGTTTCATTTCTCCACTAAAACGAATTTCTTTCGGAATATCAGAAAACAAATCTTCAATTGACTGGGCACCAATCGTCTCAAGCATTTCTTTTTGATCGGTTGCTGTCATTGGTAAATAGCGGTGATTCATATCGATTTCCCCCTACGCCTTCTTATAGAATGGTGTTTGAACAACTTTTGCTTTTAAACGTTTTTTTCGAACTTGCACTTCTACTTCTGTTCCAATAGCGGTGTAATCAAGATCAATCACCGCAAGACCAACATTTTTCTTTAACGTTGGCGACTGCGTTCCAGTCGTGATAAAACCAACTTGCTCTTCATTGACAAAAACCTCGTAACCTGTACGCGGAATTCCTTTCTCAATCATCTCAATTCCAACAAGTTTTCTTGAGAGTCCTTCTTCCTTCTGTTTCTTTAAAGCCTCTTTCCCAATAAAATCAACATCTTTATTCACTTTAACGGCAAATCCAATTCCAGCCTCTAATGGTGAAATATCTTTTGTTAACTCTTGCCCATAAAGCGGAAGTCTCGCTTCAAATCGCAAAGTATCACGTGCTCCAAGCCCACAAGGAACGAGCCCCGCAGGTTCTCCTGCTTCGAGTAAGGAGCTCCAAAGCTCTGAAGCTTCCACATCGTTACAATAAAGCTCAAAGCCATCTTCACCCGTATAGCCTGTTCTAGATACAAGTGTCTTCACACCTGCAATATTAACTTGATCTGCAAAACGAAAGAATCGAATGGAAGACAAGTCATAAGACGTTTGCTTTTGTAAAATTTGCTCGGCAAGGGGGCCCTGGATCGCTATTTGCGCAATATTGCTAGAAACATTGACTATTGAAACCTCTTCTATAAGGTGTTGTTTCATCCACGTTACATCTTTCTCTATATTTGAGGCATTAATAACAAGCAAATAATCGTCCTCTGCCTTTCGATAAATGAGAAGGTCATCTACTGTCCCTCCATCTTCATAGCACATCGCTGTATATTGAGCTTGACCATCAACCAGTTTGGATACATCATTTGTCATTAGCTTTTGCAGATAGGAAAGGGCTTGCTGGCCTTTTACTTCTACTTCCCCCATATGCGAAACATCAAATAATCCAGCTCTTGTACGAACTGCTTCGTGCTCATCCTTGATGCTTGAGAATTGAACCGGAAGATCCCACCCTCCAAAATCAATTGTTTTCGCTCCATTTTTTTTATATTGTTCAAATAACGGTGTTCTCATTAATTTTGACATTTATAAAGACCTCCTTAGACTTTCCTATCTTATAGTCTTACAAATTCTTTTTAAAATAAAACAAAAAAGGACAGAGTTATACACGATTGTGTATAACTCTGTCCTGAAACCAGAAAGTTTCCTATATTCAAAACACCTGAATATAGTGTCTTCGTAGGTGGCTCTATACTCGAGCGCTCTCCAGAGCTGCGTCAAATAAGAGTCTTTTTGCCTGAGAGATTCGCGTCGATAACACCTTATCTAAACACTTGCTCCTTCGGCGTTGCAAACGTACTTGCAAGCTCTCCCCTTATTCTCATCCGCAATTTATTCAATTGTTAAGGAATGACACTCATGAATTTGAATATTTGGTACATACTACATGTATAAGCATCTAAAAATGTGGTCATTTAAGTAGTTCGGATTTATATTATTATCCTACCAAGATGTACGGTCATAGGCAACTATTTATTTCTGAAATCTGATTATTTTATAGATTTCTCGTATTTTTATTCGGATATAGACGCAAAGTTGTTCGAGAGGATGATATGAAATGAATATTGATATCCATTTTGACCAAGAATGGTCAGACACCTTTAAGGATCGGTTAGAACAAGATGGACCGTGGGCTAATTGGGAACTCTTTAAACTTGCATATGAAGCCGAGGAGCATCAAATCATTCCTGAGTTTCATGGTTTACAAGCTCCAAAACATTTGCCACAGTTAGAGCCATTTCCTCATCAGATTGAGGTAGCCAATACCGTCATTGAGCAGATGAATGGCAAAGCCATTTTAGCTGATGAAGTGGGGCTTGGCAAAACAATTGAAGCAGGTCTAATTTTAAAAGAGTACATGATTCGTGGCCTAGTAAAAAAAGTATTAATTCTCGTCCCAGCATCTCTTGTTTCTCAATGGGCAATTGAATTAAATACGAAATTTCATATCCCTGCTGTTGCACAACGAAAATCTTATGTGTGGGAGCAATGTGATGTTGTTGTTGCTTCAATTGACACAGCAAAAAGGCAACCACATCGAGATATTGTTCTTGACCAACCTTATGATTTAGTGATTATTGATGAGGCACACAAACTAAAAAACCCTAAAACAAAAAATTACGAGTTCATAAAGCATCTAAAAAAGAAATTCTGTCTCTTGCTTACAGCAACACCTGTACAGAACAAATTAGAAGAAATTTTCAACTTGGTTTCACTTTTAAAACCTGGTCACCTAGGAGATATTACATCATTTGAACAAGAGTATCGTTCAAATAAACGATCCCCTAAAAATGAAGAGAAGTTGAAAGAATTAGTAAACAAAGTAATGGTCCGTAATCGCCGTGAAGAAACAGGAATTGAGTGGACAAAACGAATTGTCGAAACAATTCCCATTGATTTCAGTGAATCTGAACGCGCTTTTTATAACGAAATTGAGCAATTAAAAGATGGTTCAAGCCACTTTGCTTTACTCACCTTAAAAAGAGAACTTTGTAGTAGTCGAGAAGCCGCGTTCATGACGTTAAAGAACATGGTTGAACGTGCTCATGCTGATGGTCGTACTCTGATTGATGCAGAAAGGCTGTTAAATAAGATTGGTGAGATCGATGGACATGCTAAAGCAGAAAAAGCACTTGAACTTATTAAAAAGATTGACGGGAAAGTGATTATTTTCACTGAATATCGGGCAACTCAATTGTATTTACAATGGTATTTAAAACAGAATGGAATTTCTTCTGTACCATTTCGAGGTGGTTTTAAACGTGGGAAGAAAGATTGGATGCGTCAACTTTTCCAAAACCACGCACAAGTCTTAATCGCAACGGAAGCAGGAGGAGAGGGGATTAATTTACAATTTTGCAGTCATATTATTAACTATGACCTACCATGGAATCCAATGCGGATTGAACAGAGAATCGGTCGAATCCATCGCTTAGGACAAAAAGAAGATGTTCGCATTTACAATTTTGCGGTTACGAATACCGTGGAGCAACACATTCTTAAATTACTATATGAAAAAATCCATCTATTTGAAGCGGTAATAGGCGAACTAGATGACATTTTAACGAAAATAAACCTTCCTTCTGTTGAAGAACATGTTCAGGATATTCTTCTACAATCAGACTCAGAAGGAGAGATGCGAATTAAGTTTGACCATCTTGCCGCAATTATGAATGATGCAGCTGAAGAAGCTGCAAAGTCTAGTGAGGAGGATTCAGTCGATGCAACAGCCTCAAGTTCATGATTTTTTAGAACGTTATTTTGTAGCGAATGATAGTCCTATTATCGAAAATGATTCAAGTTACGTAAAAGTCCAACTATCAATTGAGCTTGACAAATTATTAATGAACCGTCCTTTTTACTGGCATTACCTTGAGAAAACAGGGGGAGAGCCACGGCCAATGCAAGTGACTTTTATAACGGATCAAAACAAGGTACCTGAAGATTTAGGTGGGGAACAAATTCACTTTGGGGCACCTCGCCTACATCAATTATTCGCATCTACCCGTGAGCTTGGTGGTTATATCCGGCTTTACGAGAACCTTAATGCATCAGGAAGACAATCAATCCCCTTGCAGCCTTGGCTTTGTCTGAACGTAAAAGTATCCTTTCAATGTGATCGAAAAAAAGATGTATTGTTATCACTTGGGTTAAATTTAATTCACGGTCAAATTGTGCCACAGTTTTATGAGAAGATTCGGCAAAAGGACCTTACACCTACTATCCCAGACTTCTGCTTTAAACTATCACCATTAATCACTGTCCATAGTGGATTAATCCGTCTACAAAAAATGGTCCAAACCTATGTTGAAAATGAAGATAAACTATGGGCTGAAGAAGCAATCGACAGATGGAACGCTGACTTGGCATTACTTGAAAAATTTTATGAAGATGAAGAAGAAAAGCCTGAAAGTTATCATGTCGAAAAACAAGCATTACAAGAACAATATGAACCTAATATTCATGTAGCCATCATTAACGGAGGCATGTTTTACATACAACAGCAAGTATTTTAGATTATAAAAACTTGGCCTCCGCCAGATCGCTTTCAAAAGACATCTTATTTCAAAACTCTTCCCTGATGAGGAAATAAGCTTTTATGTTTTCTACCTACCGAAAAAAGGCAAACTACAAAATGTAGTTTGCCTTTTTTCAAAAGTGATCTTAGTGAGCAGTGGGTGCGCCCCCGCCTGTTGTAATGATTGAAATAATTGTTGCAACTGCAAACCAGCCAAATACAACAAATGAGATTCCAGCAAATCCGACTGCAAAAAAGTTTTTTCTGCGAAGTTCACGAACAAGCGCAAAAGCACTCAATAGTGCGACAACTAAAAGTATGATAGATAAGATCATACTGACTTCCCCTCCTTATGTAAAACTAAGAACCAAGCTTAACTAGTCCTATTATAAAGCCACTTGATAACGTTGTCAGCTTTAAATTTGACGAAGCTAGTACAATTGCCCTTAACAAGTATGTTGGGCATTTTTCATTTATTTTACTCTTTTTTTTAGCGTTTGTCGAGTAGCTCCTCGTATTGTATGATAAGATTACAAACTTATTTGGAGGTAATTATATGAAATGGACACAACTTCCACTTGGCCCTTTGCAAACAAATGCTTATGTGCTGCAAAACGAAGCCAATGAAGCGATCATTGTTGACCCAGGTGGTGACGGAGCTGCCTTTGTTCAATGGATCAAATCACAATCACTTAAACCGCTAGCTATCTTGTTAACTCATGCTCATTTTGATCATATTGGTGCCGTTGATGAAGTACGAGATGAATTTGCTTGCCCAGTCTATATTCATCATCATGAACAAGATTGGTTGTTAGACGCGAACAAAAATGGCTCTGCTCGATTTATGGGAGAGAACGCCATAACAGTAAGGCCGGCTGATTATATTATTGACAAAGAGCAAACTCTTACAATTGGAACTTTTGCATTTTCTATATTTGAAACACCAGGGCACTCACCTGGAAGTGTTTCTTATTTTATTGAAGAGGAAGCCATTGTTTTTTCTGGAGATGCTTTATTTGCCCAAAGCATTGGACGAACCGATTTACCAGGTGGAAATCATAACCAATTATTAGATAGCATTCATAAAAAACTACTTGAATTACCTGAGGAAACGATTGTTGCTTGTGGTCATGGACCAACTACAACAGTTGGAAGTGAAATGGATGGGAACCCCTTCTTAACCGGGTTTTAAATGAGGGAGTTACAGTAACAAAAGCAAGCCTAGACTAAGGTTAATGGCACAGCGAATTCGAGGTTGTTTAAAAAGGGGAAAAACTCCCCTTTTTTATTTTTTGCAATAAAAGACCTTCAATCATTGTTGGGGTCTTTAGGAGAGTAAATCGTATTGATGTAAGACATTAAAGGGAGGGGGACTCCCGATTAAAGGCTTTTCAATCTAACTATATTTTATAAACAGCTTATCACTATATCAATATCAATAGTATTTAACTACAATAAAAAGTAAACCGCCCTTAAAGAAAGGAAGCGGTTTACTTTTGCGCTTATGTACCAAAAAGCTTAATGTCCACCAAAACTTGGTACTAACAAGAACGTCGAGTAATACGTAAAGCCTACGAAGAAAATCGTTAAATAGGCACCGAAAATGTAAATATACACACGCTCAGATAAGTTTAGATAGCTTAGAGCTAATAATGCTCCTGTTTGTGCAAAGAATAAAAGTGCTACATTATACATATGTCCAGCAAAGAACAGAACAGCAAAAATACCTGTCCAAAACGCTAGAACACGATACATACGATCCATTTGTGTTTCCCTCCTTCACACACAAATTTTTGCCTGTATGGCATTATTTGCTTAGGATATCAAATGTTAGATTACAGCCTTATTATATACGACAACCTCTTCACTGTAAATGCCTATTACAATGGCAAAACTGTGTCTGTAATAAAAGACTATAATTTCACCACTGAGTAAGAACATGCTTTCGCTTGTGGGTCTGTTAATTTCATATTGTCCTTAAGAATATGTTCTCCAAGAAAGAATGAAAAAATGCCTTTAAATAATTCATGATGCATCGAACATAATGAAACAGAGTTCTCAGACATTAATTCTTTAAACGTACAATTGTAAATACTAAACTCAATTTCTTCCTTTTCTACAAAATAATTAATCTCAGGATTCAAACCTTGGTTAATTGCAACTTGTTCAATCATTCTAACTTTTTCTTCCATTGTAGAATTTGTTACATCAAATTGAAATTGTCTAACATACAACTCTGCACTTTCTCGCCCATACTTGTAACCAACTTTCTTTAAAGCTTCTAAACCAATATCGCCTAATTCAATTAATGACTCTAACGACATTTTAGCTAGACGTTCATAATCTCTATAGGGAAACTGCAGTTGAATCACTTCATCAGAGAGCTTATAAACACGGCTAGGGCGACCCCCTTTACCGGTTTTTTGAGTTTCAGAGACGATCATCTTTACATCTTCTAACTTTGTTAAGTGTAGACGTGCAACATTTGGGTGTATGTTAAATTGATCGGCAATTTCTTGCACAGTCACGTTTCCATGTAATTTTGAAATATATTGATAAATAGAAAAACGTGTCGGATCTGACAATACATTTGTTATCTTCAGTGTGTCTTGGTCCATATTACTCACTCCCAAACCTCCCATACTCCTTCCATTATAGTACAGTTATAAGAGCAAAGAAATGACTTGTTATCTATTTCAACAAAAAAGACAAAAGCGAAGCTATGTCTATGACATACCCTCGCACTAACTTCTTCGCGGTTTCTTCTTTTTTCTTTTTCTCCAAAACAAAGAAATACCTAATGGAATCATCCCAAAGGCTTGGGTCGAAAGTGGCTGCCGTTCTGCCCGACGTTCCTCTCTTCTCGTTCGCCTTTCTTCTTTTGGTTGGTCCATTCTCCTTACAGCTTGCTGCGTTAAGAATTTGACATAATCATTTAAGGACATCGCAATCACCTCGGTCGTATCTAGCAGCTAGTATGCCCACATTGCTACAATTTAAGCACGATTCTTATACTATGATCAATTTTATTTTACCCATTCGTTTTTTCAACAGTTCTTTCCCGTCAAGTATCAAAAGTGAAACACTATCTGAAACCTCCCAATAATAATCAACCGTTGAATTGGTCCAATCATAATGAAAACCTGCTATACGTTCATGTCCTGACTCTAACTGAACTTTCACTGAAATAAAACTAACTCCATCTTTGTAATCATGTACTGTAAATGTTATTTTGTCAAAATTATAAAAATAAGTGATCGTTTCATCTAGAGTGGGTTCTTGCTCATTCCTTAGAAATTCTTTCATTCCAACTTGAAGGAGTGATTCAACTTGCAGTAACCTTTCTTGTTCATAGATAAATCGTTTTTCTTTCAAGTACAAATTCATTTGGTGTAAAACAATTGGAACCATTAATAAACAAATGAGCATTGTTAGAGGATAAATAAATCCCTGTTCCTCTCGGATTCTCACTCTTCCTCTCCTTTCCGACCATATGGTATGAGGATTGACTTCTTTGCGCTGTATCCACTATTTAGCTCAACTTGGCAATGTACTACCTGTAATGAAGTGGAACAAGAAAAAATCGTAACTTGTTCAAGAAGCAGAACATGACCTTGTCCGTTTCTAGTTCGTCTGATTTGGTTTGACGGAAGTAATTCAATTCTAAACTTGTCTTCGTTTGATTTTGTTAGAACTAACCCATTTTCATCGACCTCAACTTTAACAGCTTCTCTAATGTCATGGGCAAGGTGATTAAAAAATGTAGTCACTTGTTGAGAAGAGACCATTTGAATTTGATAGCCACTCGATACTGTTTTCATTAGCATAGGAAAAAAAGAAACAATTACGAAGAAGAGTGACAACACGATCAGCATTTCAATCAAGGTAAACCCCTTTTTATTTCGAAGCCAACAAACAACGTTCATACATCCTCCCATTTATTGCGACCCATTCAGCGCAAATTCGAACGAATTCATTATCGACTACCTCACTATTTATAACTATTGCTTCATCACTGCTCATTTTTATAGTTGAAGTGGAGATGTAATGGTGTATTGTTTCTTCTAACTCATACAGCACTTTTTCTTCCTCACGAATAGCTAGCCTTTCTTCGTAAACGATCGTTAAAATAGGAAAGATAGAAGCACTAAACAGCATTAAGAAAGTTAAAGCACTTAGTACTTCTATCAAAGTAAACCCTTCAGATTTTCTTATATGAGATCATCCCTTTCCCTAAGTAAACAGTATATTGATAACGATGTTTCCCAATACAAAGAAGAAATGAACCCGACCTCTTCGGATGACCATTAGGAAGAAACGCTATTGATGAAGGCTCCAAGCTAATCGTTTCTACCGCCATATCTGGATGTTGAAACGGGGTTATCGAGTATACTTCATATATTCCAAAACGTATGATACACTCTTTTGTACGATTGTCTAAGCGTACGAATACTTCACGTCCATTAGACATAGCAACATGTTGAGCAAGCTGAATTTCTTCTTTCAATTGTTGTGCGATTAGGTCCGCTTCATGTGACGAATTAGATAAGTTGGGTAAAACAATGGATGGAATGAGCAATATGATCGAGAGAATGGAGAGTGTTACGAGTAATTCGATAAGGGTGTAGCCTGATTGGCGCTGATTCATTGTTATTATTCTTCTACTGTAGTAACTATTCCGCCTTCTAGTGTCAAAGACGTTCCATCAGGACAAGAAATAGTATCTACAAATTTTTGTTGTTTCAAAGTTCCAAGTTCGTCCAATGGATTTTCATTCTCGAGATTATAGGCATAGACTTGGGATTGTAATAATTTAATGGTTGCTTCACAGCCTTTAGTAGCAGCAACATCATTATTTTTCATCATATTCGGAACAGCAATGAGTAATAATACGGAAATGATCATTAGAACAACTAACATTTCAATGAGAGTAAAGCCTTTTTCATTTTTCAATTTTCATCACCTCAGAGGAATTTTTGATACGGGGTTTTAGAAATTGGGATGGGAGATTAAAACGTAATGCTTTCTAATCCTCCTTTCTTTTGGATATTTGTTATAATTAGACATCGTATTACATATTTCCTTCTCAATTTTAAAATTTTTTTTGAAAGGTTGGCTTTTTCACTATGAAAGCTATTTTATTGTTTATCATTCAAATTTATCAGCGAGTTATATCACCATTAAAACCACCAACATGTCGATTTTATCCGACCTGTTCCCATTATGGTTTCGAGGCAATTGTTCGTTTTGGGGCACTTAAAGGGACTTGGTTAACAATTAAACGAATTAGTAAGTGCCACCCTTACCATCCTGGTGGCATAGATCCTGTTCCCGAAAAAGAGTCGAACACTGACTCAAAAAAATAAACACAAAAAAACCATACAAAAATGTATGGTTTTTTAATAAATGCGGGTGAAGGGAGTCGAACCCCCACGTCATAAGACACTAGATCCTAAGTCTAGCGCGTCTGCCAATTCCGCCACACCCGCATATAATTGATGTTTTTACAAAAACATCTTAAATGGTGAGCCATGAAGGATTCGAACCTTCGACCCTCTGATTAAAAGTCAGATGCTCTACCA
>NZ_JAWRVL010000032.1:0-36948 GCF_036663595.1 Halalkalibacter lacteus | reverse complement strand
TAGCCAAAAGGTTATATCCTAGTTTTCCTTCTTGATACTCTTTAACTAGCATTAACTTAAATTGTTCACTGTATTTAGCCATTAAAAAACACCCCAAAAGTCAGATTTCACTCTAACTTTTGGGGTGCAGTACAATTCCTGTAGGCTTCTTTACTTATTCTAAAAATTCAACGCATCTTTTGAATTATAGATAATCAACTGATGGAATAGTAGATTTATCTTCTTCTAATAAGCATATTGACTATATTGGTTTTGATTTTGAATTTCAAATCCCATTTGTCTTAAAAGTTGTTGAGCAGAAGACATACTTTGTTCAGTTTGTTGTTGCCAACTAATAATGTTTTGAATAAAGGGTTTAAATTCATTAGGGGCGTTATCTCTCATTACGTCTAACCATTTCATTACTTCTTGATCTTCTCTAAGCGCACTGTTTACACATGAAATCAACGTATTAATAATTGAATCATGATATTCACCATTTTGTAATCGTTGTGCAGAACCTACCGCTGTTACTCGATGGTACGAAGCTGGAACAAGATGCTCATGCATTTCGGGATTTCCTTCTAGATTTTGTGTAGTCGGAATGTGAAATAATTGTGTACTCATTGAACAAACCATTTTTTCTGCATATAAACTTTGATCTAAAAGCTCTATAACAGAAGCCCAATCTTGGCGATAAGGATAATAATACATACATTCACCCACTTATTATGAAATTACGATATCATATGTTAGTTAGTGATATTTGCTGCAAGGGGATTTTGCTACAAATCTCTCATATCTATAAAAAGGTGTTTTCTATACAGGGAAGGGATATTTCCAAATACCTGTTTTTAGATAGCCTAGAAAAATAGTTAAAAGAAGCCAGGGAATATGTGCTCCTCTTAACTATAAAGTGAAATCCTATTATTTTAAGGGTTTAAATTTTAAAGCGAACCGGTTAGAAGCTTTATCAGTGAAGATACTTGTGACGATACTAATGAAGGCACTTCCGATTATATCAGATGGAAAATGATGTCCTACCCAAATACGTGAAAACCCCGTTAACGTGGATAGCACTAACATGATCGACCCGAGAATACGTTCCCGTAGAAAAATCGAAGTAGCTATAGCAAACACAAGCAATGTATGTTTACTTGGAAATGAAGAGTCTGTCTTTGAAGGAATAAGAATGCCTACACGGTTTTTCACAAAAGGGCGGGGTTTAAAATACACCAGCCTAATCAACCTATTGATGAACAAGGTAAATACTGCGGATGTGATTGCAGATAGCGCCACTTTTTTGTGTGAATTTTGAAACAACATTAAAATTAAGACAAATATAAATATATAGCGAACCTTGTTTGAAAAAAATATCATTAGTATATCTAATAAAGAATTTCTTCCTGCCAACTGATTTAACTCTCTAAATAGTTTGTAGTCCATTAAACTAGTCCCCCTTATTCTGTCGATACATATTATTCCCTTTGTAATGAGAAACATGTAGGACACAGACATGCGAGGGGAGTTAGCACGTAGTAAATTGTATATTTTCCTTCATAATTTATTATTATTTTTGCATACTAAAAATGAACAGTGAGTTTCTTAAGTGAAATTTTAATAAGGATGAAAAGGAGTGACTTACATTACTACTTCTAATAAACCAGTTATTACAGTGATGCTTGATACATTGATGGATCAACCGTTACAGCTTGCGTTAAAAGAGGAAACCTTACCTGCTTTTACATACTTTATGGAACATGGGACATATTATTCAAGTGTTGTTGCTCCTTTCCCTACAATGTCAGTAAATGTGGAAAGCACGTTGCTCACAGGACATTATTCCGATCAACATGGAATCCCTGCGCTTACATGGTATAGCGAAAAAGAAAATAGGATCATTAATTATGGGACGCACCTAATTGATCAAATGAAACTTGGACTTAGTAAATGCTTGAAAGATACTCTTTACCGATTAAATAATGAACATTTAAATACAAAAGTGAAAACAATTCATGAGGAGTTAGACGAGCAAGGGAAAAAATCCGCTTCTATTAATCCGCTTGTAAACAGAGGGAACGTTCCGCACCGATTAACAATTCCAAGTTTTATACGGTTCTTCGTTACTATTGATAAGCATATTGAAACGCAGACTGCCGCAAAGTATGTCTATGGTCGCTTATCTAGGCTGGATCCTAATGGGAAATACAGCAGTGTTTGGCATAAATATGGTTTTAATAATAAATTCTCCGCTCAAGAATTTACTCATTTAGTCAATAATCATGATATTCCTGATTTTTCCCTAGTCTATCTACCTGATCATGATAAGAACGTTCATAAACGTGGACCTATGGATACGAAGGGGATTAAGGAAATGGATAAAAACTTACAGACAATGTTGGACTCCTTTCCGACATGGCAAGAAGCACTTGATAATCATATTTGGATTTTGATTGGAGATAATGGTCAATCGGGCATAAAAGATGACAAAACACAAGCCTTTGTTGACCTGAGGAAATTATTAAAGCCATTAAAGGTCACAAAATTGAGTAAGGGCGTGCGAAAAGAAGATCAAGTAGTCTTAGCAAACAACTTGAGGTCATGTTTTATCTATTCATTAGATACAGACGATGTACCACTAACAGAGATTGTCGAGAAATTGAAAACAGAGGAACGCTTCGATATGATCTCCTGGAAGATAGATCAATGGATTCATGTCGCTGCGGGTGACAAAAAAGAAAGCTTTCAATTTAAAGAAGGTGGAAAAGTAAAGGACGAATTCGATCAAACTTGGGAGATTAGGGGAGACCATTCTATTCTTGATTTAACTATAACGGGAAACGACGTCACTTTCGGTGATTTTCCTGATGCTCTAAAAAGGCTTCATAGCACTCTTCATTCTCATGAAGGAGACTTTGTAGTTATATCTGCAAAACCAGGGTATGAGTTAAGAGGGGAAGTTACTCCTTCTCATGCGGGAGGCGCTAGTCATGGAGGCTTTCATAAAAATGATTCTTTGATTCCGATGCTGGTTACAGGGACAGAAACGACACCTGATTTTTTCCGTATGGTCGACTTGAAAAAGTGGATTTTAGCCCTTACTAGTTCATAACTTAGCAATCAAATTATAACAACGGAAATATATTTGAAATGAAATTCTATTCGGAAAAAGAAAGAGCCAACAAAAATGTTAGCTCTTTTGTTTTATGAAAGATAAGTATTGGATAGTAGGGTACGTGAATAAGGAGTGTCATATGGGAATTTTCTTGGCAATTATAACAGCTGTTGGATTTTCATTTAGTAGTGTTTTTATCAGAAAAGGTATGGGAAAGTCTAAAGGTGACAACGGATTTTTAATTACAGTTACTATAAATGTAGTTGTTCTTGGAATAGCTGCTCTTATTTATCGAAACTTTATTACAGTACCTATTACTGTTTACGGACTGATTTTATTTGGGGTTTCAGGAGTATTTACAACATTTTTAGGGCGAATTACATTATTTATGAGCTTTCGGAAAATTGGTCCGAGTAGAGGTGTTGCAATAAAAAATAGTGCTCCACTATTCACTATTCTTTTTGCGGTAATTTTTTTAAATGAGTTTATTGGCTTTTTCCCGTTTATAGGTACCCTGTTCGTTCTGCTTGGGTTAGGGATTCAGGGATTTTTCTTAGTAAGACAAGGAATTTCACCAGTTTCAAAAAAAGATGTTAACCTAAAAAAAGGGTATTTTTTAGCCTTATTTTCAGCTATTGTATTTGGAGTAGGTCAAGCTATTCGAAAACCAGGTTTAGAAGAATTACCTGATCCTTTTTTGGGGGCTTTTATTAGCTCTTTAATAGCAATTATTATTGTAGTTTTATTTGAGTGGAAAAAAGGTATCTTAAAAGCAAACATCGCTGATCAAATAGCCACTTTAAATTTGTGTTACTTTTTTGCAGGCTTATTAACTAGCGGAGCAATGCTTTCTTTTTTTATAGCTATAACATATATTCAGGTTTCTTATGTAGCTGCAATAGCAGCAATAGAACCAGTATTAACAATACTGCTGAGTAAAATATTCTTAAGAGAAGAGGAGAAAATATCTCGTAATACCATTTACTCTGCCCTTACAGTATTTACTGGTGTTGTCATCATTGTTTTATTTACATAAATTGTGTAAAAGTTGGATCTGTTAAAACTAATTTTTTAAGTGATTTGTATTCTTTGGATGTATCGACATCTAGAAAGTTTCTCTCTTCTTTAAATTCAACTGTTAATCCTCGATTACTATTTCTTATTATTTGACGGGCACCTTCATCACCATGTAATTGAAAAAGCTTAGGGAATAAGCTGTAATTAAATATAACAGGTGGTCTTAACATTCCGTTATAGCATGAAGCAATGTAATAGGGCTTTTCTGTTTTGTATTGAGTGACGATCTGATCAATGATCTCTTGTGTAACAAATGGCTGATCAGCAAGTAAGATCATAACGGCCTTAGCGTGCATTTTTTGTGCAGCAGTTAGTCCACACTTTAATGATTCAGCCTGACCTTTCCACGATTCCTTGCAACGTATATGGACCCATTTTTTCTGGGAAAGTTCTTGGAAGAAGTGGGGAGGTAGCCAATTGAGAGAGTCGCTTTCTCTAGTTACAACGAGGACTTTCTCTAGAGCAGATTCTATCGCTGTTTCCAAAGCTATACTACCTAATGGTTTGTTATCTAAAGGAAGGGATAGTTTAGGACACCCCATTCTTTTGCTCTGGCCTGCTGCTAGGTATATTCCAAAAATCATGTTGATCCCTCTTTCGAACTGCTTTAATCACATCAGCAAGGATGCTTACTGCTATTTCCTCAGGACCTTCAGCACCAATTGGCAAACCTACGGGAGAATGAAGCCAATCAGGAATGTCCCTACCGTCTAAAAGTCGATATGTCCGCTTTCTTGGACCTAAAACGCCGAGATAATTTACTCTTTTTTGAAAAAGAGTATTTAAGATTTCTTGATCCTTTTGAAAACTGTGTGTCATTATGATGACAGAATCATTGAGAGAAAATGAAAAATTGCTTAAAAATGAGCATGGATTTAGTATGATGTCAGTTGCATCTGGAAAATAAGTCTCATTACAGTATGCTGGGCGCCAATCAGCAATGATAATGGTAAATCCAGTCTTATTAGCAAAGCTGACAAGCGGCCTTACATCTGGTCCTGCCCCAAATATAATGAGACGGGGTTTGGGTTTAAAGACTTGAATAAAATATCGGTCTGGTACATTCTCTAGATAACTTATGCTTTTTTTACACTTAGAAAATAATTGGGTTAACTCGGCAGGATACTCTCCACACCATTCACCAAAGGCTTTCTGATCTTGTGTAATGAAAATATAGTCTAAAACGGTGCCGAATTCTGATAATCTCTTTACGTGAAGAACCGATATTCCTTGCTTTAAATAATTTTCTACTTTTTTTAAATGTTTTTCGAGTTTCGTATCTACTAGCTCCAATAGTACTGATATCGTTCCATTACATCCACTGCCTTGCCCAAAAGCTAAGTCGTCTTCTGATTTCATATCGTACACAATGGTACGAGAAGTTTTTTCTTTTATGACTTCATCAGCTCTCACTGTTAAATCATTCTCTAAGCAACCTCCACTTAAAAGGCCTATCTTAGTACCATCCTCCACATAAAGCATCATAGTCCCCTCCTTACGGTAGGAGGAACCTTCAACATCATTAATTGTAGCTAAAACTTTTCTATGTTTAGAATCCTGAAGTGCTTTTAATATATCGAATAACTCGTTCATTAATATCCCTCCAAATTGATGGTATAGGAGTTCATAGTAGCTTTACGCAAATAAAGAAGAAGTACTTTATGTAATGAATAGTATGAATTAGTCAAAATTGTAGAACCTGTTTAAGGTTGACTAGCTCTATAAGAGTTCCTAAAATAAATAGCTCGAATAATTAGTATAATGTAAAAGAAAGTACTTAACGTAAATGGAGGTGCCCAAAAAGGTCGGTATCTGACCTTTCGGGACACCTCCGAAACAATTTTAAGAGGGGTTTACTATTTTTTTATAATTAAGTAATCTCCACTTTTGAGTTCAAGTATATCTGCTAAAAATGCTTCAGCAATTGCTTCGGAAAATTCAACCACTTCCTCTTGGTCTTTTGCTAATAAGGAGAGGGGGTCTCCACCTAAATAACGGTCTTTATCCGTTGTAATAAAGGCGAGAATGCCTTTGATCTGCCCTCCATTTTTTTCCATTAGTTTAGTCCTCCCATTTTTACATGTAATAATTCTGGATTTTTCTTCACCGTTTCTAATAAAGGAGTAAGTAAAATGGTTTCTTTCAACAGATCAAAATTCTTAATGATAGGAACTAATATAATAATTATTTTCCCGTCTGCAGGATTTTGAACACTATATAACTTCTTTTGTCCTAGTCTCCGTGTAACTTCAAATAAAATAGCTTGTCGTTGTCCGCCATTTTGCAGCGGGATTAGAAAATGATCTTGATTTGGCTCGATAATGGCTGCAAATCCATCCTCTAGATACCAGTTTTTTGCTTCCTCTCTACCCATTAAATGGGAAACAAACATATCATCCACATATAAATCAGACCCTCTAATTTCTATTTTCCCTTGAGTCACAGTTGCGATGTCTCTTACTTTTTGTCGCGCCGTAAAATGTTTCAGTAAATAAAATAAAATAAGTCCAACTACTGAACCACATATAACTTCGATCCAAGCAGCAACATCCAAAAATTCTTGGAATAGCTGAATTGTAAGTGCCGTAGTAAAGGACACGAGTAATACGATATAGTTACGTGCTTCAAATATTTTCGAGATCCCATCAATGTAGGCATCACCGCGTCGTGTAAACTCATCTCCTTCAAGGTCTAAAAGACTTTCTCTTTCTACTTTTCGGACATCACGAAAATGTTGTATGGCTAAAGCAAGAAAGGTGACCGCTGTAAATTCCTTTGCCATTAATGCCGGAATGATAAAGGCTCCTATTGCTGCAGCAAGACCCCCTGTCACAACATGAATTAGGTAGCCGTTAGGATAATTTGGGTACTGTCTGTAATCTAGTTTAATGGACAAAATACGTACTAATGTGCCGATAACAGTTGCTGTAATAATAAGGACTAATAGTTCAGGTGAAATCACATCATTGTTATTTGACATTTTATTAGGGCTCCTTACTAAGTAGTCTGATGATAGAATTTGTTAGATCAGAATTTTTATACAAATAGTTATTATTGTATGTAAGAGAGGTTTTCCTTTTGGCCGTGAATGAATATGATTCGGAAAAGCAATAATAAGTAAATGTATCATTATTTCTAACTAAAAGAGGTTGTCAGTATTTAAAATCTAGCATTAGTTCTAGAGGTGGTGTGAAATTCATGAGTTGGAGCATAGGAAAAAGTATCTATCGTAAAGAAGCGCTCGAAAAGGTAACGGGAAAAGCAAAATATACAGATGATTATTCAACATCAGGGATGTTACATATTAAACTTGTCGTAAGCTCTTATGCTCATGCAAAAATAAAGGCAATCGACACGGAAAAGGCGCGTGCAGTGCCTGGCGTTCGAGCGATACTTATTGGACAGCCATTCCCGCTAACAGGAGAGGAAATTAGCGACCGACCTCCAATAGCCTTTGATAAGGTACGGTATCACGGCGAACCGGTCGCTGCAGTCATAGCAGATAGTCCAATTCAAGCAAAAAAAGCATCTGAACTAATAGGAGTGGTATATGAACCACTACCAGTTGTGAATTCTCCGAAGGAAGCACTTCTTCCAGATGCTATGTTAGTCCATGAAAATTTAACTAGTTATGAAAGAATAGAACATGTTTATCCAGAGCCGAATACGAACATTGCCGATCGTACGAAAATTCGAAAAGGGAATATGGAACAAGGATGGGCTGAGAGTGAAGCAACTGTAGAGGCTAGCTTTTCTTTTGCTCCTTCTGACCATATCGCAATGGAAACAAGGTGTGTGATAGCAGAAATCCGTCCAGACGGATTTGTTGTCTTTTCCTCTTCAACTCAATCCCCCTATATGATCAAAAAATTAATGAGTGATTATTTTAATCTTGAGGAAGGGAAAATCATTGTCAAGACTCCGCTAGTAGGGGGTGGGTTTGGAGGAAAAGTAAGCGTACAACTAGAACTCATCGCATATATGGCAACACTTGCTGTTGGAGGCAGGCCAGTCAAACTTGTTAATACACGAGAAGAAGACATGATCACATCACCAGTACATATAGGACTTGATGCAAACATAAGGCTCGGAGCGACAAAAGATGGGAAAATAAAGGCAGCTGAAATTTTGTACATGTTTGATAGCGGGGCATATTCCGATAAAGGAGCGACTGTAAGCAGAGCTGCTGCGGTGACTTGTACGGGACCTTACCATATTGAAAATGTATGGTGTGATTCGCTATGTATTTATACAAATCATCCATATGCAACAGCGTACAGAGGTTTTAGTCATTCTGAGCTATTATTTGTGTTTGAAAGAGCTATGGATATGCTCGCTCAAAAAATTGACATGGACCCAATTGACTTTCGAAAGAAAAATTCAATTATGCCTGGCGATACTACTCCGACTCAAACTCGCCTTAATCAGAGTACGGTTGGAAATTTGCCTAACTGTATCGATCAGTTAAAGCAATTAATGAACTGGAAAGACGGACAGGTTACTCAAATAAGTGAACGCAAAATTAGAGTGAAAGGAGTTAGTTGTATTTGGAAAACGTCAACTATTGACTCAGAGGCTAGCTCTGGTGTGACAGTAACTTTTAATGCTGATGGCAGTGTCAATGTAATGTCAGGGATTGTTGAAATTGGGACGGGTACGAAAACAGTACTGGCACAATTACTAGCTGAAAAGCTAAAAATGGATATCAATAATATTCATGTCAAAATGGAAGTCGATACACAAACAACACCTGAGCATTGGAAAACGGTTGCGAGCCGGGGGACTTTAATGGCAGGCAGAGCCTTATTGAAAGCGGCAGATGATGCAACTGAACAATTAAAGGATATTGCTTCGCGTGTGCTGATGTGCTCACCTGATGACTTAGAAGTAGGGAATGAAATGGTCTATGTTCGTGATGAGCCAGATACGTTTATAAATGTGAAAGATGTTTGTTATGGCTATAAATATCCAAGTGGCTATTCAATTGGAGGGCAAGTGATTGGTAGAGGCAGTTATACGTTAAGGCATTTAACTCATATTGATCATGAAACCGGTCAAGGTAAACCAGGTCCAGAATATACAGTAGGTGCACAAGGTGTAGAAGTTGAGTTTGATACGAGAGATTATACTTATAGAATACTTAAGGCATACTCTGTCATCGATGTCGGAAAGGTATTAAACAATAAAGCGGCAAAAGGACAAGTGATGGGTGCGATGAGTATGGGATTAAATTTTGGTAGCAGTGAAACATTTGTATTTAGCGAGGATGGAAAAGTTCTTAATCCTCGTCTGCGTACATACGTTCCGTATCGTTATGGCGATCATCCCGAATATGTCGTTCACTTTCTAGAAACACCTTATATTGATGGTCCATACGGAGCGCGTGGAGTAGGTGAAATCGGATTGATTGGTATGCCTGCAGCGCTAGCTAACAGCCTGTCAATGGCTGCTGGAGTAGATCTAAATAAACTGCCGATTACGCCTGAAGTAATCTGGAAGGTAAAAGGCGGTGGGGGATAAATGATCTCATATGATTTTGAATATTATAAACCGACATCTATTGAAGAAGCGAGTCAATTATTTCAATCATTGGATGAACAAGGAAAAGAACCTATCTATTTTTCAGGCGGGACAGAAGTGATAACATTAGGAAGGGTTAATCAAATTATTACGGGTGCTGTCATTGATATTAAAGGAATTCTTGAGTGTCTTGTGCTAAAAAAAAATGAGAATAAAGTTATTATAGGAGCAGCACAATCTTTGACAAAGATCCGTGAGGTGCAATTATTCCCATTTTTAAGCAAAGCAATAGTGGAAATTGCTGACCATACCGCGCGGAATAAAATCACCTTAGGTGGAAATATTTGTGCAAACATTATTTACAGAGAAACTGTGTTGCCGCTTTTATTAACAAATAGTCAGGTCGTAATCGCGAGTCATAATGGCTTAAAACAGCTTCCTATAAACGAAGTGTTTAATCAGAAATTAAAATTAGAAAAAGGGGAGTTCCTTGTTCAAACAATTACAGAACAGAGCGAGGTTGATTTGCCTTTTCTTTGTGTGAAAAAGCGGAGACAGTGGGATGTTGGATATCCACTGTTAACAGTTGCGGCACTTACTAGCAATGAATACATCAAAGTGGCTTTTAGCGGGCTGTGTTCATTTCCTTTTCGTAATCAGTTAATAGAAGAAAGTTTAAATAATAAACAATTATCTAAAGAAACAAGAATTGAAGAAGCGATACAACGAATCCCTGCACCTATTCTCGATGATGTTCAAGGTTCTGCAGAATACCGGCAGTTTGTATTGAAGAATACGTTGCTTGATGTATTAGATGCATGGGAAGGAGAGGGAAATGCATAAAAGTGAAATGACATTAAATATAAATGGTGAAGATCGTACGATATATGCACGATATGCGGATACATTATTATATGTTCTACGCGCGGAGCTAGGGTTAACCGGGGCAAAACCTGGCTGTTTAAATGGTGATTGTGGTGCTTGTACCATTGATATAGACGGGGATTCAATGAAGTCATGTTTAATGCTTGCTGTTGAGGCAGTAGATAAAAAAGTTACAACGGTGGAAGGGCTTAAAAACGCTCCAATTCAATCGCAGTTTATTGAAAAGTTTGCGTTCCAATGTGGCTATTGTACGCCTGGATTTATTATGAATTGCAATTCATTAATTCAAAAGTATCCAAATGCAGATGATACGATAATTAAGGATTGGTTAGAATCTAATATTTGCCGTTGTACAGGGTATCAAGAAATTAAAGAGGCTATAACATCAGTGTTATCAAGTCCCCATAAGAATCTATAGGCTTTTCTATGTTCAAAATAATAAAACCATTAAATCTGTATTACTTCATCAATTGTTGGGATACTAATTTAGTAATTATTATTAGGAGGTTAAGCAGGATAATCCATAGTTTTACTAACTAATTTTCTTTTTATCTGTAATAATCAAGCGCATTTCTCTATTAGAGAGGGCAACTTTTATCATTATTTTTAAAATATTACTTGAATTTTAGCTAAGTGGTTGATAAGATTAGTAACAATAAAGTTGTTAAAGAATAAAAAATTAAATAGCGATAAACTTCTTATCCAGAGTGGTAGAGGGACAGGCCCTATGAAACCCGGCAACCATCAAGTCAAAATATTGACTTGAACGGTGCTAATTCCTGCAAAGGTGTTACCTTTGAAAGATGAGAGCAATGTATTTAATCATACTAACCTCTCTTTAAATTAAAGAGAGGTTTTTTTGAATGGATGAGAGGCTTATCGCTCAGGAGGAGCGATAATAATGGAAAAAGCAGTGTTTGGTGCAAGTGAGTTTTTCAGTCAAAAAGCGTTTATTACAGTTTTTCGTGGTATTGAATATGTTCAAATAGGGCATTTAAAACGGGCAAATGTAGATCTAGTAGAAATATGGTTTGATCCTTGGAAAGTATCCTATAACGAATTATTAGATTTGTTTTTTGACTTGCATGACCCAATAATTAGAGAAGGTCAGCAAGTTAAAAATCAATCATTCATTTTCTTTTCTACTATTAATCAATTAACAATAGCTAAACAAAAGAAAAACGAACTAAAACATATTTTAAAAGATGAAATTATTACAGAAATTACCCCAGTATGGAAACATATTACTAGCTTGGAAGAGATCAAACGAATATCCTAATTAAACTTCACATGAAAGAATACTTAAGTTAACTGTGAAGCAATTACACGACGAGTAATCTTGTTCAGTTGGAAAGAACGGAATATTGCTGTAATTCAGAATGTGTGTTACGCTTTCGAAGGAAAAATTATGAAAATTAATAGGGGAGCTATGAGGCTGGCTGAGAGGATATTCCGATGAAGATATCGACCCTTTAAACCTGATCTGGGTAATGCCTGCGGAGGGATGTTTATTAGAATTACGTGTGATATGTAAGTCTACACGCCTCTGTGGTGTGTAGGCTTTTTTTGCGAAAGGAGGTATACATGGTTTCTTTACGTCAGTTTGTCCGTTCAGCTGCACCTGCGATCAGCGCTATTTTAATTTTTCTCGTGGTATGGGAAGTGGCTGTTAGGATTTGGGAGATTGAAAACTGGATTTTACCAGCTCCCAGTTTGATTGTTCATACGTTGTTTCAAACGTGGCACCTATTACCGGAACATATTTGGATGACTTCGAAAGAGGCGCTGCTTGGTTTCTTATTAGGCATTGCGGTTGCGTTAGTGATGGCCTTTATATTAGATATCTCGCCGTTTTTACGTAAAAGTTTTTATCCAATTCTCTTATTCTCGCAAACGATTCCTATTATTGCGATTGCCCCCTTGCTTATTATTTGGTTTGGGTACGGAATTCTTCCTAAGGTGCTTGTCGTAGCTTTAGTGACTTTTTTTCCGGTTGTCGTTAGTGTAGTTGAGGGACTGCAATCAAGTGATCGTGATATGATTCGGCTTGTCAGATCAATGGGAGGGTCATTTTGGCAGGTGTTTTATTCTGTTCGATTCCCACACGCGCTTCCTTATCTATTTACAGGGTTGAGAATCGGAGCGACTTATAGTGTGTTAGCAGCTGTTATTTCAGAGTGGGTCGGTGCAAGTTCTGGGTTAGGGATTTATTTAATAAAAGCTCAAAGCTCGTTTGCAACAGACAAAGTTTTCGTCGTTATTGTATTAATTTCACTATTAAGCTGCCTGTTATTTTTAGTTGTTGTTTTCCTAGGTAGAGTTATGATGCCGTGGAAACATAAGTCTCACAAATATAAAAAAATGAATTGAGGAGAGAATTCGATGTTAAAGAAAGTAAGTACCTTTTTGTTATTGATCATCATGCTTGTTTTAGTTGGTTGCAATCAAGTAGAAGAGTCAAGTCAAGGTGAAGAAGTGGAGACGGAAATCGAATCAGAAGCTGGGGGAGAGGTGCAGGTTGAATCTTCAGAATTAGTTGAAGCGACCTTTATGTTAGATTGGGTACCGAACACGAATCATACCGGTATTTATGTCGCCAAAGAAAAAGGATTCTTTGAAGAAGAAGGAATTGATTTAACGATTATCGAACCTGCGATGGAAGGTGCTGTACCAATTGTTGCGGCAGGACAAGCTGATTTTGGGATCGGATCTCAAACTGGTGTTACTATTGCTAGATCAAAAGATATTCCAGTCGTTTCGATCGCAGCTGTGATTCAGGAGCATACATCTGGTTTTGCTTCTCCAGTTGAAAAAGAGATTGCATCACCAGAGGATTTTGAAGGGAAAACATATGGCGGTTTTGGTGGTGCTGAGGAAGAGGCAATTTTGAACACGGTTTTAAATCAGCATCAGGTAGATCCTTCAACTGTTGAAAATGTCATTGTTGGTTCAGCTGACTTTTTTGCAAATACGAAGAGAGACATTGATTTTCAATGGATTTTTTATGGTTGGACGGGGATTGAAGCGGAAGTTCGTGGTGAAGACATTAATATGATTTATCTTAAAGATATTGATCCTGTCTTTAACTATTATTCTCCTGTTATTTTTAGCAGCGATGCTGTCATTGAAGAGAAGCCTGAGCTAGTTGAAAAATTTGTAAGAGCTGTGTCAAAAGGATATGAATTTGCGATTGAACAACCAGAGGAAGCAGCAGAGATGTTAATTGCGGCTACCCCGGAAACAGATGAAGAACTTATTCGTGCGTCACAAAATTGGCTAAGCCCTCGTTATCAAGGGGGTGCAGAAAAGTGGGGCATTCAAAGTGAAGACATTTGGGATAATTTTTCCTCTTGGATGCTTGAGGCTGGACTAATTGAAACAGAAGTATCGACTGAAGAAGCGATGACAAATAAATTCTTACCTTAATGAGAAATTAGGAGTGTATATGGAACTAAGCATTCGCAATCTGCAGCATTCGTTTGGCGGGGAACCCGTTATTAAAGGAATAAACCTGTCTCTTCAAAAAGGAGAGTTTGTTTCATTAATTGGACCAAGTGGCTGTGGCAAAAGTACATTATTTAATTTAATTACGGGCCTTGAAGTTCCGCATGAGGGAGAAATTTTGCTAGATGGTCAGAATATAATTGGGAAACGTGGTTATAGCAGTTACATGATGCAAAAGGACTTATTATTCCCATGGAAAACCGTGCTAGAAAATGTTCTTTTAGGTCCAATGATAACGAAGCAACAAACAGAACAAGTAAAGGAAGAGGCACTTTCTCTTTTTCCGCTGTTTGGATTAGAAGGATATGAGCATTCTTATCCGGACGTCTTGTCGGGAGGAATGAAACAAAGAGCTGCGTTGCTACGAACCTTTTTGCATAAAAAAGAACTATTGTTATTAGATGAACCTTTTGGCGCTCTGGATGCGTTAACTCGTGAAAAAATGCATAGTTGGCTGTTGCAAATATGGAGGAAAATGCAACGAACCGTCTTATTTATCACACATAGTATTGATGAAGCGATATTCTTATCAGACCGTATTTATGTGCTAGCTCCTCGTCCGACAGAGGTCATTCTAGAAGAGAAGGTGACATTGTCTCGGCCAAGGAAAACAGAAATGAAGGTCACTTCCGAATTTTTAGAGTTGAAAGGACGATTAATGAACGCATTATACGAAATGAACGAATGAAAGCTATTTAACTTATAAGTTTTGGGAATAGATTATTAAAGAGAGGATGAATGAAATGAAATTTTCAGAACAACTTCGAAAAAAGGCAGATTCCATTTGGAATGCAAGCTTTGAACATCCGTTTGTTAGAGGAGTAGCTGATGGATCATTACCAATTGAGTGTTTTACATATTATGTACAGCAAGATTCCTTTTACCTTTCCAGGTTTGCTCAAGTACAAGCGATTGGGGCTGCAAAAGCATTAGATTTTCATACAACGTCGCAAATGGCGTTTCATGCTAAATCGACTTTTGATGCAGAGCATATGCTACATGAAGGATTTGCAAAAGACTTAGGACTAGAAAAGAATAGTGAAGGCCATATGGCTGAGGAACCTGCTCCGACTGCAGTTGCTTATACGAATCATTTGTTTTCTGTTGCCTATAAAGGCTCTCTAGGGGAAGTGATTGCGGCTATTCTTCCTTGCTATTGGTTGTACTGGGAAATCGGAGAGAAGTATAAAGGGTCTACTCCAGAACATCCCGTCTATCAAAAGTGGATTGATACGTATGGTGACGAATGGTTTGCAACGTTAGTAAAGGAACAGATTAACCGTTTGGATGATTGCGCAGAAAAAGCTTCAGAAGAAGAGAAGCAACGAATGGAGTCTATTTTTATAACAAGCAGCAGGTATGAGCATATGTTTTGGGAGATGTCCTATACGTTAGAGAAGTGGCCAGTGTAGGTGAGCAGTTGTTCTTAAGCTAGTTGTATGACCCATCCAATTTTATTTTGGATGGGTTTTGAAGTTGCTAATCTTAATGACCTTTTGAAAAATCTCCAGTTAATAGCGGAAAGACATCCTTCCTCGTAGAAGAGAAATGACGAGCCAGGACGTTGCACGTATAATTCTCTTTTTAATTCTCAAAATAAAGAGAGAAGGAGTGATACTATGGCGAAACGAAATGGCAAAACGAACGCAGACCAAAAGAACAAACAAGGATTTGATTCAAGTAAAACTGATTCAGAGTTCTCTAAAGAACTTGGAAGTGCAGCAGCTAACAGGCAGCACAAAGAAAAAGCTAAAAAGCTAAAATCATCCAAAAACCAAGGGAAATGGAACGGGATGAATTAATTTTTTTATCGTTTTGCACTACGGTATAAATAAAATAAGGTGATGAAAGGTTCAGCTTGTTTGCTGGACCTTTTTTATGGTGGGCCGTATGTCTTCAATTTCTTGTTTTGCAAATTAAGTTTACTGTAGGAAGGCTCTATATGGATCATCCACTCTTCACAAAAGGGGGATGATTGTATCTTTGGTTTTTTACTAAAGATCATTATAAGTCTTTTTATTGTTTACTTAAGGATAAAAGTGTCAAATAAACGAATACTACCTTTGGAGTTTACATATCGGGGGTGTGGCGCTTAAGAGAGTGTTGGAGCGAGTGTTATTTCTTTAAAAATTGGATGATTACCGGTAAAAAAAGGAGGCTTTATTAATGGATAAGAAATGGTACGCAATGGTTTTGTTGATTTTCATGATGGTCATGTCATTCTCAACCGTAGGATTTGCAGCAGAGAATCCAGGAAGTAACAAGGACATTGTCGATACAGCGGTAGAAGCAGGTGACTTCAATACGTTGGCCACTGCTCTAGAGAAAGCTGGTTTGATCGAGACGCTGAAAGGCGAAGGGCCGTTTACTGTATTCGCTCCGACAGATGAGGCGTTTGAAAAACTACTAAAAGAATTAGGTATAACAGCAGAAGAATTATTAGCTAGAAAAGACTTAGCAGATATTCTGCTTTACCATGTCGTACCTGGTAAAGTGATGTCTGGTGATCTGAAAGACGGGATGAAGGTGAAAACGTTAGCTGAGAAAGAAGTAACCATTTCGCTTGACCCTATTCAAGTGAATAAAGCAAATGTCGTAAAACCAGACATAGAGGCTTCAAATGGTGTCATCCATGTCATTGACGCCGTATTATTGCCATAAGAATTGATAAAGTAACCGAATTTGAATATCGATAAAATGGACAAGACTGAATTCCAATAAATTTCAATTGGATTCAGTCTTTATTTTTAAAATCATAGCACTCCTAAAACTCCCTTTACCGCAAAGAAGAAAGCCCCTTATTCGTAATGTTATTAATGATTTCCGCTCCATGATTGGAAAAAGTTCGTCCTCATAATTGTGTAATTAATATAAATAATAAAGTTGAAGGAAGATGACAAACTAAAGGGAGCGCTAACTAAATGATGAATTCAATGATCAATCATATTGGCTGGATAACAGCTGTATTCAATTCGGGTAGACGAACACAGCAATTATTTGGAGCTAGACGCAACAACCGTGGCGGAATGCTATTTTCAGTATTTGGATTAGGGTTAGGAATTGGGGCTACGGCTTACAGTCTTATAAGGGGGCGTGAAAATGGAATGCAACAAATGAATCAACCTATTACGAATTTCCTTAGAAACGCTCAAATAAATACCATAGGAAGACCAAATAAAGCCGCTTTGGCAGAGTTTTCAGAAGAACTAACGACTGAGTCATCGAAAAAGGAGGATAATAATGATTACGAAGATGTTTATTAACTTTTTGAATTCCTTTTAGTAATCCTTTTATAGCAGTCATCGAAGCGCTTTAAAAGAAGTACCAAGTATTAATTAGTTTTTTGGTAAAGTAGAAAGTATCGCAAGACGAACGTCATTACGATCCTTTGAAAAACATTTACTCAATTATTTTGTAGCAACCTGTTTTTAGTGTAGTAAGACTCTTTCCGGAAAAAAGAGAGAAATTCAAGTCGGTCATTTTCAACTTCAAAAATTGAGCTTAAAGTAAAAGGGAAGCTGGTTACATACATCTTACCTCTTTTTGTCAGTATCTCCGTCAAATTGTGGACATCAAACCGCGTCAATTCGCGAAGAAATGGCTGCGATCAATGAGGAAATTCGCTCTGAAATTGAGAAGATCTGAAAGTGAAAAAGGATGAGCAAATCAATCTTGGCCCATCGAAAAGAGCATGGGATTATGCTTATTCAACAACTGTATACATTATGTATACAATGAATGAGATGCCTTCTGAAGAGGAGCTTGTTTCTGATTTGCAATAGATGACGTCCTATTATCATCGGAAAGGTGAATATGGATGGAACGACTCATCCTTTTAGCAAGAAGGTATTGGACCGAATGATTACGCTTGAGTTTAACCATGTGAAGCTTGATGATCTACAGTTTTGATGGAGAAGTGAGTAACGTGTACCTAATTCCCAATGAAACCCTATTTGCTTTTCTATACCTTATATGTTATTATAAGGAAGAATTATTTTTGTTCGGTCTGTAAGGAAAGAATAAGTATTTAAACTTTTCGCCTTTGATAACGCACTTGAACAATGATAGTAATAAAAGGTGGGCGTAATCCACCACAGGAGGAAACACACATGCAAGAAGGTACAGTAAAATGGTTTAACGCAGAAAAAGGATTTGGTTTCATCGAAATTGAAGGAGGAGAAGATGTATTCGTACATTTCTCAGCTATCCAAGGCGAAGGCTTTAAATCTTTAGATGAAGGCCAAAAAGTTACGTTTGACACTGAACAAGGTCAACGTGGACTACAAGCTACTAACGTAAACAAAGCATAATTATGAAAGGACTCTCTAGTAGAGTCCTTTTTTTTGCGGAAAAATAAACATAAAACAGGCTGACTAATGAATGTCTTTCCTTAAGAATACCTAATATGTAACAACTATTCATTTGAAAATGATGACCTCATAGTACTAATGTTGAATCGCTTCATAGAAACGACTAACTAATTCTTTATTGGTTACAACTGACTTACTTATCTATCCTCTCCTTTAAAATTAAAACTACAACTTTTGTCCGTTAGGATAAATTGGTATAATTCATCTTATAAATGTAATATTTCTAATTTCTTTTGCTTTCTTTTTGAAAGGGCTTAATTAAGAATGGGGTGCCATCATGGGAAAAGTAACCATCTATAAAAGTGAAGAAGGAAAAAGGTTTATTACCGAACAATATGAAAGATATATAAAATCATTAAAGTTTGATTTCGATCGCATTTATGTTGATACAAGTTATGGTAAAACTCATGTTCTTGTAGCAGGTCCACCAGAAGGAAAACCCGTTTTTATATTTCAGGGTGGCAATTGTATAAATCCAATGACGTTATCTTGGTTTTCACCATTAATAGATAAGTATAGAGTTTATGCACCAGATACAGTTGGTCATCCAGGATATAGTGATGAAAGTAGAATTTCAGCGAAGGATAATAGCTTTGCTCAATGGATAGTAGAACTGATGAATTATTTTGATATTGATAGTAGTGCCTTTATTGGTCCATCCTACGGTGCTGGGATCATATTAAGATTAGCTACATTTATGCCAGATAAAATTGATTGTTCCATATTAGTATCACCAGCAGGAATAAGGTTAGGTTCAAAGATGAGAATGATTAAAGATATTTTACTTCCTTTAGTATTATTTAATGTTACTTCATCAGAAAAACATCTTAATAAAATCACTGGTATTATGTCGGATTATAGTATGAAAGAAATTGATAAAAATATTATCGGTGATGTATTTAAATACGTAAGACTTGAACAAGAAATGCCTAAATTAACGGAGAAGAAGGAATTAAGAAATTATAACGCACCTACATTAATTATAGCAGGGAAAAAAGATATCTTTTTTCCTGAAAGTAGATTGAATAAAGTTGCAAAAGAAATCATCCCGAATTTAACTGCATTTAAAGCCTATGATATAGGACATTTCCCATCAGGAGAACATTTGATAAAAATAAACAAAGAGATTATAGAATTCCTAAAAGCCTATTACTAAAACATAAATTCTTGTAAACTAAAAGGTGCATTGCTTTAATAACGGTCTAGCGATAAACTTCTTATCTAGAGTGGTAGAGGGACAGGCCCTATGAAACCCGGCAACCATCAAGTCAAAATATTGACTTGAACGGTGCTAATTCCTGCAAAGGTGTTAACCTTTGAAAGATGAGAGGAATGTATTTCATAATACTAACCTCTCTTTAAATCAAAGAGAGGTTTTTTGAAGCTTGACTAAGATATTAGTTTTATCCAGGCTATTAGAAATTCCTCTAGTATCGCTTCAGATTGTGAGTTATATCCTTCTATAAAAAATGTTTTCCAAAAAGCAAGCTCAATTAAAAGTGACTCTAGAGAAAAAGTGGTGAAACCATGAAACCTAAAGTTTATATAACGAGAAAATTACCAGAGATCATTGTTCGTAAGATAGAAGCTATTTGTGAAGTGAGAATGTGGCCTGAGGAGGATATACCAGTACCAAGAGATATATTATTAGATGAAGTAAAAGACATTGATGGATTGTTTTGTCTATTAACTGAATCAGTTGATGAATCACTTTTAAATGCTGCTCCTAATCTAAAAGTAATAAGTAATATGGCAGTTGGATTTAACAATATTGATATTAACTTAGCAACAGAAAGAGAAATGATTGTAACGAATACTCCGGGTGTGCTAACGGAAACAACTGCAGATTTAACATTTGCTCTTTTAATGGCGACTGCTCGTAGAGTTGTGGAAGCCTCTGCCTATTTAAGAGAGGACAAATGGAAAACATGGTCTCCAATGCAACTTACTGGTCAAGATATATACGGTGCCACTCTCGGGATCATTGGCTTAGGAAGAATCGGTGAAGCGTTGGTAAAAAGAGCAAAAGGGTTTGATATGAATATCCTCTATAGTAATCGAACTAGGAAGCCAGAAAAAGAGAGAGAGTTAGGTATTCAATATAGGGAATTGGATTGTTTATTACAAGAATCAGATTTTGTCTGTATCCTTATTCCGTATAGCCCTCAAGTTCATCACTTAATTGGACAGCGAGAGTTAGGGCTAATGAAGGAAACGTCAGTATTGATTAATACAGCTAGAGGCGGAATTGTAGATGAATCTGCTCTATATGATTCTTTAAAGGAAGGTTCTATTTGGGCTGCAGGATTAGATGTATTTGAAGAGGAACCCGTATCAACAAATCATCCGTTACTAACACTTCAAAATGTTGTGGCACTACCGCATATTGGTAGTGCTAGCAAACAAACTAGATTAAAAATGGCGGATCTAGCAGCGGGAAATTTAATTCGAATCTTGACAGGGAAAGATGCAATTACAAAAGTAAACTAGTTGAATCAATATGGGGGAGAAGTTATGGGCAATTCTAGACTTGATAGCAACGTAAAAGTATTTTCATTAAATTCTAATGTACCTCTAGCAAAGGAAATTGTTGAATTTTTGGGAGTGGATTTAGGGGAAAGTTCAGTCACAAAATTTAGTGATGGAGAGATTCAGATTAATATTGAAGAGAGTGTACGGGGGTGTGAAGTTTACCTTATCCAATCCACATCTCAGCCGGGTAATCAATATATCATGGAATTATTAACGATGATTGATGCAATGAAAAGAGCCTCAGCAGAATCGATAAATGTTGTCATTCCATATTATGGATATGCGAGACAAGATCGTAAAGCGCGTTCAAGAGAGCCGATTACATCGAAATTAATTGCAAACCTACTAGAAGTAGCTGGGGCGACAAGAATTTTATCTTTAGACTTACACTCTCCCCAAATTCAAGGTTTTTTTGATATTCCAGTTGATCAACTTGTAGGAGTTCCTCTATTAGCAAAGTATTTCAATGAGAAAGAACTTGATGACATTGTTGTAGTAGCTCCAGATAATGGTGGGGTAGTTAGAGCAAGAAAGTTTGCTAGTTTATTACATGCTCCTATTGCTTTTATTGATAAAAGACGTCCAATGCCTAATGTAGTAGAAGTTATGAATGTTGTAGGGGAAATTAAAGGGAAGAGGGCTATAATTATTGATGACATGATTGACACAGCAGGGACAATATCATTGGCCGCCAATTCGTTAATGGAAAAAGATGCGTTAGAGGTTTACGCCTGTTGTACCCATCCGGTTCTCTCAGGACCTGCAGTCGAAAGGCTAAAGAATTCGGAAATTAAAGAATTGGTTACAACTAATTCAATTGATTTGTCTGATGAGAAGAGGATGGAGAAATTAACGATCTTATCTGTAGCTCCACTTATAGCTCAAGCTATTATTAGAATTCATAAAAATGAGTCTGTAAGTGTGTTATTCGAATAAACCTAAAGGTGGTTGGGATCGATTTCATATTTTCTATTGTTCCGGGTATAGTTGATTTGCCGGAACCTCTAAATAATGCTTCTAAATTTATTACGAATGTTTCAAAGAATGTTGCTTGCCTGATGGCGATAGCGAAGAGGTCTACCTTTTCCCATGCCGAACACAGTCGTTAAGCTCTTTTGCGCCAATGGTAGTTGGGGGCTTCCCCCGGTGAGACGAACCTCTTGTCTTCGTAAACCTCATGGAATTGCTCCTATGAATAAACAACAAGACCATCCGTATAGAAGACAAAAGGGGAGTCCGAGCACGATTAGTTGCGGGGAGAGACACTGACATCCTAAAATTTAGAAATCATATTTCACAACAGTCTAATCTAAGCTAAAAATGGAGATAATATTTAGGAAAAGTATTTTCTTACTTTGGTCTAAAGGAGGAGTCATCTTGGAAACGACTTTGAAGGTCGGTGATAGTGCCCCTGAATTTTCATTACCTGCGACGAAAAAAGATAAGATTGCATTGTCTGATTATCGTGGGAAAAAGAGTATTGTAGTGGCTTTTTATGGCATGGATTTTACACCTGGATGAATTAAGGAAATTGCCTCTTGGAAAGAGGATTACAAAAGATTTGAACAGTTAGATGTCGAAGTACTGGCGATTAGTGTCGATCATATCCACTCGCATAACGTCTTTGCAGCGAGTATGGGGACATTGCCCTATCCATTATTGTCAGATTGGCATAAACAAACAGTGAAACGTTACAATGTATTTAACGAAAAAGGCGAAACCGCGGTTCGCTCTGTCTTTGTGGTGAATAAAGATGGGATCATTACCTACTTAAACACCTCATTTAAAGCTGACAAGAAAGAAGATTATGAGGCGGTTTTCAGTGAGCTTGAAATGGGAACAAATCAATAATTGATTGAAGAGAATTCCGCACTATAGTTGTGGAATTTTTTTGTGAAATAGACACCCATTAATCTCGCAAAAAATGGATAGCTTAAATGAATTTTAATTTATCCTATTTTTTCTTTTATAAAGTATTTTTCATATATGGATTTCAATACTTTTTTGATTCGGTGTTCGCGGGTTCGACTCATGAGAAGGAGTTTGAGTCCACGAAGGAAGTTTGTGACTATCGATTACCTAATTCCTAATGAAATCCTATTTGCTTTTCTATACCTTATCTGTTATTCTAAGGAAGAATTATTTTTGTTCGGTCTGTAAGGAAAGAATAAGTATTTAAACTTTTCGCCTTTGATAATGAACTTGAGCAACGATAGTAATAAAAGGTGGACATAATCCACCGCAGGAGGAAACACACATGCAAGAAGGTACAGTAAAATGGTTTAACGCAGAAAAAGGATTCGGTTTCATCGAAATTGAAGGTGGAGATGACGTATTCGTACATTTCTCAGCTATCCAAGGCGAAGGCTTTAAATCTTTAGATGAAGGCCAAAAAGTTACGTTTGACACTGAACAAGGTCAACGTGGACTTCAAGCTATCAACGTAAACAAAGCATAATAATGAAAGGACTCTCTAGTAGAGTCCTTTTTTTATGCAAAAAACAACATAAAAAAGGCTGACTAATGAATGCCTGATCCTTTCACAAATCCGAATAGATAGAACTGTATGGTAACGTCTATATGTTCGAATCGATGGATCTGGCACTTTTACTTTAGTCAGCCTCGGGGCAAACATGATACAAGTGGTAAAATGGTTAGATGAAGCATAACACATTATACGTAGAATACCTAATTTTTGTGTAACTACAATTCATTTAAGTGTGATTTTACTAACGAGATTATCTAAGTATGTTGTAAATGACATTCTAATTTCTGAATGCAAAATAATCCAGGTATCTTATTGCCTTCAAGGTTACTTTTGTAGTAATGGAAGAACTACGGAAAACGTTGTCCCCTCATTTATTCGACTTTTTACGTTTATTTCCCCTTTTAAGTTATCAATGATCTTATAACATACCATTGTACCTAAGCCTGTTCCATGGTCCTTTGTTGTATAAAACGGGGAACCCAAGCGCTTTATTTCCTCCTCGCTCATCCCTTTTCCGTTATCCGTAATATGGACCTCCACGTGGTTGCCTGTTTTTTGAGCACTTAATGTTAGGGTCCCTTTCTCTTCAATGGACTCAATCCCATTTTTTATAATATTTAAAAAAACTTGACTAAGTTCACTTCGATTTGCTGTTATGTAGTAAGAATCTTGCAGATTATTAACGATATTCACTCCATTTAATAGAGCGTAGGACTCCATGACACCTACTACATTTTTCACGATTTCGATAATATCTAATTTCTCTAGATCCGTTGATTTTGTTTTTGCTAGAGATAAATAATCATGTATGATTTTTTCAGCTCTTTGTAATTCAGAGTCCATTAATTCTAACGAACTGATTTGGTTTCTTGTTATGTTTTTTTCGTTTTTGAAAATATGGATAAATCCTTTTACAACGGTTAATGGATTACGTACTTCATGTGCTACAGAAGCTGCAATTTCACCTATTATTTTAATCTTCTCCGCTTGCTGAAGTTTACTTTTATTTTGTTCTTTCTCTTGTAACGTTTCAATTATGTAAACGACGATAAGGACCGTAACTAGATGAGATACAATAAAATAGGAAAAAAAGGCAGGTAATACGGTTATGTTCAGATTAACAGGAGAGTATATTAGTCCCATTAATACTAATACGGTATTGAAAAGAGTTAATAAGAAGCTTATTTTTAATTTCTGTTTTAAATCTACGTTTTTGTATTTCTTCAAAAAGAATAAAACACTAATACCAGATGTAAGGTACGCAAATAAAGTGATTAGAAAACCAATATCAACCCCTATAACTAGTCTATAAACAAAAATAAGTGCGGTTGCTACTATCCCCATATTCAGACCGCCATAAAGAAAGGCAAGGAGCCACGGTATTGTTCGTAGATCATAAATATGTCCACTGGCAAGTTCAAGGGGATACGTCATTGAAAAAATAATGGATACGCAACAAAGTAATCCGAAAAAGAGAGAGTTCTTTCTTGAAAAATCCTTTTTATAAAAGAAAGAATAATGGACAAAAAAAGGAACTAACACTACTAACAATGCAAACAAATAGTTATCAAAACTAAACATAATGCCCTCTCCTTGATGTTGAATAGATACGAATATTTTAACATATATGAGGCTATTAGTTGATAGAGGAAAATGTACTAGAAGAGCTGCCTTTTGAGTTAGCCTCATCCTCTTTTTGATTAATTAATTGTTCAACTGCTGGAACGTCAGCTGGAGCCCATATGAGAGAACTAAGGTTTTCTCTTTTCAGCCAGATTAGTTTTGAATGTTCTGTTGGAGTGGGTGTACCTTTAACAATTATAGCTGTAATGGCAATTAGGTTGATCGTAAAATTTTTATATTCGTGTATATGATCATGGAATAAATCAATCGTTTCAATATGGCAATGTACCTCTTCATTAATTTCTCTTTTGAGAGCTGTGTAGATGTCTTCGTCTTTTTCCACTTTTCCCCCTGGAAATTCCGACATGTTTGCTTGAGACATCTCAGGAGACCTAAGAGCACATAAGATTTCATTTTCGTCATTTTCAATGATGGCTGCTACGACCTTTATGGCTTTTTTCACGGTGATCCTCCTAATTGTTCATTTGTATGATCATAACATGTTTTTTAGAGTGAATCTCGTTTTGGTGGAGTTGATCTAACAAAGGTTATGAGGAGTGCGTTTAATAAGTATTTTTTGTAAATCTATATTGTAATGCTGAAAAATCATACCGATCTTTGTTCTTGTTTTTCGTAGTTCTCGCACATTAACACCATCAAACATGTCATTGAGAACGTACTTCGTGGAAGACTTGGATTTAAATCTCTCATAACTGGTGTTTTAGGGATATACAGTGAGCAAGAAAAGAAACAAGCATTAGAAATTTTAGATGTTTTTGGGTTAGCCGATCAAACATATAATCGTTGTGATCAATTAAGTGGTGGTCAAAAGCAACGTGTCGGTATTGCGAGAGCCTTAATTCACAGCCCTAAAATGCTATTATGCGATGAACCAATTGCCTCATTAGATCCAAACAGTTCAAAGTTCTTACGGATCAACTAAAAAACATCTCTACTTCAATGGGAATTACGGTTGTCGTTAACATTAAACAGCAAATGGTTTATTAATCGATCGTGTGATGGGAGAAGGTGGGCTTTATGCACCCGAGTATGCTGCACTTGCTCTTAAGCAGTCAGAAGGTGACCCTGCTGAAGCCACGTTACCGATCAACCTTGCCGCGAAATCATTATTTATTGACCGTTGAACCTAGGGAAATGCGAGTGATTCGTCGTAGTTCGTCCTCTTTTAAGGATATCCCAGGTGGTCAGGTTCTTCGACCAACTTATGATTATACATACAGACTTGGCGTATAGTAGCATGCGTGGTGGGTTGTTCACCCGACAATTGGGGCACTACGAGTGGGCTACAGCGATGTTTACGTTTCTTATCCTTTTGATGAAGCTCATGAAGATTCAATTTCCATTCTTTTTATTATATTGTATAAAAACGCCACTTACGTTAATTCATTAAAGGTCCATATTGTTTAGGACATTTTTTATGACGATGGATATTTGTGATGATATATAGAAGCAAAGATTTGTGAATGTTTTCGCTTAAACTAAAGTGGCAGTATTGTTGAAGAAAGGATTGGATTTCTAACTATCTATTATTATTTAATGTGATTTTTAATATAAATTGCGAAACTCGACAAGTATAGACGAAATACATATTGGTCAAAATGACAGAGATAGTAACTGATTGAAGGTGATTCTTTGAAAGAAATCCCAAAACATTTTGAAATGGAACAACACATTAAAGAGTTAAATCAAATGATGAATGAAGAGTGGCAAAATTTTGTTTTCTCAGGAGAATGGTGGATTTTACTGATTTTATCAATAGTACCGTGGTTTTTATGGTGGAGAATTGTTGATAAAAAAAGAATTACAGAAATATTACTATTTGGCTTTTTTGTAATAATAATTGCAACATTTCTAGATGTGGTTGGATGGAATAACTCAAGGTGGTTTTATCCTAATACATTACTTGCCTTATGTACACCATTATTTCCAATAGATTATACATTACTTCCAATTTTATTTATGTTGCTTTTTCAATATTTCTCTAAATGGAAGTCGTTTGTAGTAGCTGCTTTTTTAATGTCTGCTGTTTTTTCTTTTATTTTAGAACCCTTAAGTGAATGGATGAATATTTATAAAGAACTAAAATGGAAAAACACATACTCTTTTCCAATCTATATTATCATTGGACTGGCAGTAAAATGGTTAGTTGAAAAAATTATAAGATTTCAAAAAACAATGTCTTAGTTATTGATTTAAGAATATAATAATTGATTATGCCATTGTAAAGTAGGAATTATTCAAATAGAGGAAAAGATATATAAACCCTTGATAAATCAAGGGTTTTATTTGAAATAGGAAGTGAAAAACCATTGAAATTTTAGTGCTGGTAGCAGTTCGGGAACCAGTAATAATAACGCAGAATAAGTTTATCTAGTAAAAATTTCTTATTAAGCTACCGTGAAAGAACGATGTTTTCTTACATTTTCTGTGGTGAAGCAGAGCTTCATAGAAGGCTAACGGATGCTTTAGTAGAAGAGCGACTCATGTTTGTGGTAAATGAGGTTCCTTGTCACTACTCCTTTTTTTGAATAATAGTATCAGTATGGAAAAGATTTAGAGATTAATTACAATTTTTGAAGTTTTTACACTAGAACCAGAAAATCAACTTTGACCTTTTGTCTTCTTTTAACAAAAAGGCAATTTAATTTTAAATGTACTTCCTATGCCTAATTGGCTTTCAACTTGAATAGTTCCGCCATGTTCTTCTATAATTTTGTAACTAATCATTAAACCTAAACCTGTACCGTTCTCCTTTGTAGTAAAGAAAGGTTCACCAAGACGTTTTAAGTTTTCTTTAGAAATACCAGAACCTTCGTCAATAAAACGAATACAGAGTTCATTATGTTCTTTCTTGCATTCAATTTTAATAATTCCGCCATTAGACATGGCTTCCATGGCATTTTTTATAAAGTTTATAAATACTTGTTTTAATTGATTTTCATTGCAGTTAATCAGTAATTCTTCTAAATCAAATTCAGTAACCAATTGTATATTGTTATAGGTTACTTGTGTTTCAAAAAGAGGAAGAATTTGCTTAAATAGAACATGAATATCTTTTTTATTATATTGTGTTAAATGTGGCTTGGATAGTATCAGGAACTCATTGAGAATGGACTCTATCCTATCCAACTCTGACTCCATGATATCCTTGTACTCTTCTTTTATTTTCCCATTTTTAATTAGCTGAAGCAATCCCTTTAATGACGTTAATGGATTCCTAATTTCATGTGCAATTCCTGCAGCAAATTCCCCTACTGTATTTAATCTCTCTGTTCTCCTAAGAGCTTCTTCGTTTCTTTTATGTTTAGTAATATCTAATATATAACCATAGAAATGAGTAATTGCTTCATTTTCATCTCTTACTATTGTTGTATAATCATAGACCCAGATGATTTCTCCATTACTTTTTACAATTCCGTACTCTTGCTCGAACATATTGCACTCACTTAAACTGTAGTTTGAAACCTCATTTGAAACCCGGAGCAAATCGTCTTCAAAAATGATATCCGCATACTTTATACGACTTAACAAAAAGTCTTCTTTTTTATATCCTAAGTTTTCTTCTATATTTGATGAGACATATTCAACCGGCCAATCCTTGGCATTTTTCCACTTAAATACCACTACTGGTCCTTGTAGAAAAATCTGATGTTCATCAAGAGAGACGAAATTTTTATTGTGCATGACAGTTACTCCTATATGAATTGTTTATTCATTAAAAGGTATTATACCTGATATATAACACTTAAAAGTGTCGTTCTGCAAGAAAAATGACACTTTTTTCGGTTCTGGTGCAAAAACGAGTAAATAATAAAAGACCTTGTTCATCCTAATTAGAATAACAAGGTCGCTTACACTATTTCCTCACTCATTATTTTTTACTTATCCTTTCATTACTAAAAAACTTATTTTAAGGGGGCTTAATAATGAACTCATACTAGAGTTTAAAGCCAAACTCATACCCTGCGTATGCATAAATACACATTCACCTTCTTTCTTATTAGTCTAGTCTGTTATCTACTTTCTGTGTATCGTGGATTACTTGTCCTTATAATACGAAAAAAACTTTTTATTGTAAATATTAAAAAAACTTAGATTTATATTCGTTTTCAGTGTTTTTCTCTTTCTTTCTCTCTTTTTCTACAAATTCTACATAGTTTAGAAAGTTATTGTAATTTCTTGAGAAAGACAAACCTAATCGCTATCCTTTTTAAGTAAAAGTAATATAGAACGGAATAAGGGGGGATTATGTGAGTGAAGAACAACAAGATAAAATAAAAAACAAAGAAAATCAGAAAAATCAACGGAACACTTCGCAGAAGGGGTTAATCGTGCACAGTTTGGAGAATTAGCAAGAGGAGGTAATTATAACAAAGAAAGTTAATAGTAGCTTTATAGGTACAGGTTAGAAGCGTTATTAAAAACCAATAAAATTACAACAGTTGTAATAACTGGTCTGACTACGCCACATTGTGTATCTACAACTACAAGAATGAGTGGTAATTTAGGTTTCAATACATACTTAATTTCAGATGCAACAGCATCGTTTGGTATGAAGGCAAAACGAATGAAAGAAGCCATTCTGAAGAGAATGATGCTACCTATGGCTTATTCTCTTCAAAGAAGTGGCGGATAATTTTCGGCAACGCTTCCTCAAAGCGAATATATTCGGGTGCTCGTCCTCCTGGAATAATTAACCCATCATATTGCGAGGGATTAACACTAGCAAATATTCTCTTTATTCTCTTTCATGTTGTCTTATCATTTATCAATTAGACGATTTTCTGCTAGTTCCGCCTAAAGAAGATTCTGTACGTCTAATCTTTTCAAAAACCTATATTGATAAATTGATTAATTATCCAGAAAAATCAAAAACGTGAGAAACTGATAGGAAAAGAAAGAAATATGTAGAAAAACATATAAAAGCACCTTATTTCTAACTATTTAGAATATTCACAATAGTCTAGTTATCATTTATAATGATTACAAGATACAAGGAAGGAGGTAATGAATGGAGACATTTAAGGAGACGTAATTGAAACCATGAAGAAAAAGGGAGTTACCAGTAAATCAGTCAAATGTAATATGTACAGAATTGTACATGGGACAAGCTTAAAAGCAAATTGAATGAGAAGGTGATTCCAATGAAATTAGTTAGGCGAAGGCGTATGTCTAATACGCTGGGGATTAAAAATGTAAATCTTTTCTAAGGGAAATATTTCTTTACAAGGCGATAGTTGAACACCAATTAAATGAAACTGAAGGGGGTTATCACAGATTAATGTATCTGAAAATGGTTAAGCGACTTTATAATTCTAATTAGGATGAATAAGGTCGCTTAATGAAGTTGTAAACTTATTTAGCAATCTCTAATTTATCCCTTTTGGTTTTTTCAACGTAAAAGGGGGGGGTTAAAGTTTAGAATATTGAATATAAGTATTTGACTCAATAAAATGTATTCAAAATATCCTCTCTCAGGGAGTGAAATGAAATGGAAATAGAAATGGAAATGGAAATGGAAACTAATTCCTGGTATTGCCATGACTGTTTTCGATACTTTGAACAAGGGGAAAGTGTTGTCTGTATCTCTGAGATGAAATCTGTTTTTTGTGAAAAATGTGGAAATGACTTTCCCTTAGAATGGACATCAACATTCAAATATGTATGGGATTTCAGGGATTAAGTCAGATCTTAATGGTGTTAATGCCTGTTATGTACGTTAGAAGGAGGAGACGCCACTGAAAGTGCTATAAAGTGCTAGTTATGAGAAACATCCTATTTTTTCTAAGGGGAAAATTAATGGTAAGTTTTTTTTGAAACACCAACCTAGATAAAACGAAAGGGTTAGTATAATGAATGAGAAAATAGTGTAAGCGACCTCACTAAGATGAATGAGGTCGCTTTCTGTTTGTTATACATGCATTCTCAAGGATAGGAACGTGGGGATTTCCACAGTGCAAGCTTTTAGCAGGACTTAAGACACCTTCTTGTCTATGGATAACGAGGACTTATAGTCTAGTACAAGCCGGGGGATAGGTTCTTATTTAAACTATTGGGTAGTGATTGTAGGAATAAAACATTAATTCTTACGAGAAATACTTTGGACGAAGAAATATTAGTTACCATATAAGTAAACGACAAAAGGAAGAAGTGATAGGAGTATGGCAAGAAGTATAAAATAGTAATAAAAAAGCACAAAAATGTAAATAGAAAAGGGCGAACCGCTCTTTTTTTATTTACTCTTTCAATAAAAAGATTGTTGATATGCATTAAGAAGGTTATCTAATTCTTGACTGCATTTTAAAGTTCTCTCACTTCCTAATCCATATTTTAATGCGATATTACCCATTTCATCTTTCTTTACTGTAATACTTTCTATTAACTTGTTCTTATTCATTCTGCCAACAACCCCTGCATTTTTTACGACTATTTTTAACCAATAAAAGTAATTATAAAAAAGAATCATCGTTTAATAAAACATATTCGACAAAAAAACAAAAGGAAATACATTTTTTTGATAACGTGCTGTAATAAATTAACATTATTATTCAATTAACGAATGCGCTACTTTATTAAACGAGTAGCGCCTATTTTATTAATACAAGAACAAAAGCATCGCTTCCTTGTTCAATAACGAAACATGTCGCTTGAAATTAATTAGCATTATGTTGATCTCGTTGCTCTTGTGTTTAGCTGTTTGCAGTAACATAAACAAGCTATATCAAGGGTAATATAATTACAAACACTTAAGGTATAAATAAGGAGTAAAAAATTAATGTATAATTCTTCTGAAAAATTAACATCAGCGGAAATCGCAAAACTTTGGATAACATATATGGGGAATACTATGTCACAATGCGTTCTCGGGTACTTTGTTCAACATGTTGATGATCAAGAAATCAAAAGTGTTGTCGAATATGCATTGAATTTAAGTGATGAATTTGTCCAAACGATTGAAGAAATATTTAGAAAAGAGAACATTCCTATTCCAAAAGGCTTCACGGAGGAAGATGTTAATCTAGCTGCTCCTAGGCTATTCTTGGATGAGTTTTATCTTCATTACTTAAAATATGCTGGAAAAGCAGGACTTAACCTATACGGCGTTGCTGTACCTTTAATGGTTAGATTAGATGTTAGAGATTTTTTTACGAAATGTCTTGATTCTACTGTGAGGTTAACAAATCAAGTCAACGACGTATTAATAAAAAAAGGTTTTCTAGAGAAATCACCATATATCCCCATACCAAAAACAATTGACTTTGTAAAAAAGCAAAATTATTTAAATGGTTTCTTGGGAAATGTTAGACCCCTTTCCGCAATCGAGATTACCCATCTTTACGATATCGTACAAAGTAATGTAGCAAGTAAGTCCTTATTAATTGGGTTTAGTCAAGTAGCGAGAATGGAGAAAGTTAGGGAATACTTTGTTAGGGGCAAAAACATGACCAACAAACATATTCAAAGTTGCTCGAAGCAACTTCAGAAAGAGAACTTGCCGTCCCCGACAATTCTAGACCATTTGGTGACAACTTCAACCTTCGCTCCTTTTTCAGATAAATTGATGTTGCAACATAAAATTGATATGTTTTCGATGAAGATAAGGCACTACGGAAATGCTTTATCTGTTACCGCAAGACATGATATTGGCACAATGTATATCCGATTCCTAATGAATATTGGAATGTTTCTTGAAGATGGAGCAGAAATTATGATTGAACAAGGATGGTTGGAACAGCCCCCAGAAACTGTTGATCGAGATGCGTTATCTTCAGAGTGATTTTGATATTCCCAATAAAAAATTAAATAATATAATGATATTTCATCCTTCTTAGATCAAACTAAGAACCAGGAGGCGATAAAATGATAAAGCTATTAACGTTCGTGCTTAAATCACTGTTTCCAAATATAGTGAGATTAACTCGTCAATTAAATCTAAATTTATTTAGCCTTTTATACCTCCTTAGACTTGCGCCGAAGGGATATTAAAAAAATTCAGCTGTTATACTGGGTTCCTTTTTTAGGAATCCAGTTTTTTGAGAAGAATTCGGATAACGTATGAGGGAGGGAAGATTTAAAAAAAAATTTGATTCCTGCTAAGTACAAAGAGGAATTTTCGCTTCTAAAAGAAGTTGATTCTTTATCGTTAGCATAAATGCAAAAACTTTTGGAACAAGGGAGTCAGCTCGGTCAGTTTTCGTTGGCTAACAAAAGCAACGATAAGTCGATAAGCCCCACTTCAACAAAAGTGGTTTTCTTTTGTAAAAGGCGGGTAGTCCACTTTTTTATCGTTTTTCATGATACTGTTTATTGAAACGAAACAATCCATTCAATTAGTTATATTCATTTAGAACTACGTTAAGACACCTACGGGTTTTACATGATTTCGATGTGGATGTCCAAACGACCTAGAAACAGGTGTTGTATGTCTGGCATCTCCTATTGTGAAGTTGTTTTTACGTTAGGCAATAACATTTCTCTTTGTTATAAGAATTCTTTTTACTTTTCTCCTAATAATAGAAAGAAAAAGACTTTGAGGAGGAAAGATAAATGGATGATTATATATATGATTTAGTAGGAGTTGGGATAGGACCTTTCAATTTGAGTCTTGCAGCTTTACTAGATGACCTTCCGGAAGTGAAATCAGTCTTTTTCGATCAAAAGCCACATTTTGATTGGCATCCAGGAATGTTAATAGTGGGTACGAGGCTTCAAGTTCCATTTATGGCGGACTTAGTAACATTAGCTGACCCAACAAATCGATATAGTTTTTTGAATTATTTGTCTCAAAAAAATCGCTTATATCCTTTTTATTTTTTAGAACGACTGGATATTCCAAGAAGAGAATATAACGATTATTGTCAGTGGGTTGCAAATGAATTGAAAAATTGTCGTTTTGGAAAAAGGGTCATTGATTTAGAATACAATCAATATGAAGAATATTTCTTACTTACAGTTCAAGACATACAGACTAAAGAGACAACAACATATAGTTGTAAAAACTTTGCATTAGGCACGGGCAGTGTTCCTGTGATGCCGAAATCTTTTCAAGGTCTTTCTCCAGAAAATGTGTTTCATACTTCTGAATTTCTAGATCGTCAAGAACGCTGTAGAAAAGCTAAATCAATTACTGTGATTGGTTCAGGTCAAAGTGCTGCAGAAGTGTTTCGTGAATTGTTAAAAGAACGGATGGAGCATCATTATGAATTGAGTTGGATTACACGATCGAGAAGCTTTTTATCCATGGAAGAATCTAAATTGAGTGTAGAACAATTTTCTCCAGATTATGTTAATTATTTTTATCAATTTCCTCAGAAGCAAAAAGATGAAATTTTTGCATCTCAAAATTTACTGTATAAAGGTATTAGTTCGCATACAATTACTGATATTTATAATTTACTTTATGAACATTCAGTCTCTTGTGAAGAAATGAATGTGGGAATACAGGTTTTAACAGAAGTTAAAGGGATTCAGGAAAAAGCGGATAAATATGAAATTCTTTGTAATCAGTGGCAACAAAATAAAAATTTCACCCGTGAAAGTGAAGTTGTGATTGTAGGTACCGGCTACCGTCCTTTTATACCGGACTTTATTAACAAGGTAGGTTCTTATATTTATTGGGATGACAAAGGTAGATATGAGGTGGAGGCTGATTATCGTTTACGTCTAAATATTCCAAATCAAATTTATGTTCATAGTGGGATATCACATTCTCATGGGGTAGGGTCAACAAACTTAGGGCTTGCAGTTCATCGAAATAAGGTAATTATCAATCATTTAATTGGAAAAGAAGTATTTCCGATCTATGAGAAATATGTATTTCAAAGTTTTGATGCAGAAACGTTCTAGTGATTTTCCATAAAAAGCAGCATTTTAGTAACAGAAATGCTTTTTTTCTTATTAGTGTTAGAATGTGGAATAACAAAAAGTGATAAATCTTTGAAATGATATATTATAGCTGGGTTTCACAAGATAATTCAGCAAAGAAATGAAATGGAATAATCTTTAAATTGACACATATTCAAGGTTGAAGATTGGTTGAGAATTTGATAAAATGAAATTAATAAAAAGGCTATGTGTAACTGGCGAACGCGGATAACCGCGAGGGAGCACATAGTGTCGTAGCCGTTCGCCTGGGCAGAGGTAAGGGGAAGTATCCCTTACCTCTTTCTGTTTATTTTGGAGGGGATAGCGAATACTACTTTTAAATGTCATTATTCTAAATGCAAACTTTCATAAGAATTTGACTGATGGGCAGTTCCTTTGCATAAAACCTTTTTAGTTAATTTAGGAATTTGAAAACAATCATAAATAGAAAGAGGAGAAAACGAAATGAAAACAAAAACTTTAGAAAAAGTAAAAACAATTAAAACGTTAAATAATATAGCAGAAAGCGGGCTAAATGTATTCAAGGATAATTATATTCTTGACAATGACAGTGAAAATCCTGATGCTATTCTTGTTCGCAGTTTTAACATGCATACAATAGAATTCGGTAATAATTTAAAAGCAATTGCACGGGCTGGAGCGGGTGTCAATAATATTCCAGTCGACAAGTGTACAGAGCAAGGAATTACCGTTTTTAATACCCCTGGTGCCAATGCGAACGCTGTAAAAGAACTTGTTCTAACAACATTAATGGCTTCGTCTCGTAACTTATTTGCAGGTGTGGCTTGGGCAAAGACATTAGAAGGTGAAGGGGAACAAATTTCAAAGCTTGTAGAAGCAGGAAAGAAACAATTTGTTGGAAAAGAAATTAAGGGAAAAACTCTAGGTATAATCGGCTTAGGCGCGATCGGTGCGCTTGTAGCGAATGATGCACTTGATTTGGATATGGATGTTATCGCGTTTGACCCGTTCATCTCTGTTGATACAGCTTGGAACTTGTCACGCAATGTACAGCGCGCTATGACGATTGAAGAGTTGTTTGCTAACTCTGATTATATTACTGTACACGTTCCGTTCACGAGTGAAACAGGAGGAATGTTTAACGAAAAAACGTTTAGCATTATGAAGACGGGCGTTCATATTTTGAACTTTTCACGTGGTGAGCTTGTGAATGAAAAGGATATGGCAGAAGCACTTGAAAGCGGGAGAGTTGGTAAGTATATTACAGACTTCCCAAATGAAAATGTATTGAAAATGAAAAATGTAGTTCCGATCCCACATCTTGGTGCTTCTACGCAAGAATCAGAGGAAAACTGTGCCATTATGGCGGCTCGCCAGGTGAAGGAATTTCTCGAAACAGGAAACATCCGAAACTCAGTGAATTTTCCAAATGCTTCTCTTCCTTATACAGGAAAACGACGTGTGGCAGCTTTCCACAAAAACGTTCCGAACATGGTTGGACAGATCACATCAGCTGTTTCAAGTTTTGATTTGAACATCGCTGATATGGTTAACAGAAGCCGAGGCGAATACGCGTATACGATGATTGATATTGAAAATGATGTAAATGGCGAGATCATTCCTAGTGTGGAGGAAAAAATCAATCAAATCGAGGGTATCGTTACAACACGTATTATTTAAACCTTCTTTAAATAAAACAGTGGAGTGGGCCATGATGCAATGGTTGTGCGAAGCATATTCCAAATGCCATGTTATTTGTAAGTAGTAAAGATGGTATTAGTCATAACCTGAAGGAATGGACATCTTTTAATGAGTGTGTTGAAGGAGTTCATGGTCTAAAGGTCTAATTGAACAATTGGTAGAAGAGTAGATTATTAAATAGAAAAATCACGTTATTTATACATAACGTGACAGATTGTTGAGAAACCCCACTTTTTCAAGTGGGGTTTCTCTTATGCCTTTATCTTTCTTTCTAAAATCCAATAAAT
>NZ_JAWRVL010000031.1:0-38313 GCF_036663595.1 Halalkalibacter lacteus | reverse complement strand
TAATTGGAAATCATGTGGCTCATTTTTTATGTGATCGAATTCCTTAAAAGTGGCTCAATTTTAGATTATCAAATACAGATGACTTCAAGATTTTCACAAACTCTCATAAATCAGCTATTAGAATATACCATGCTACCAAAGGATACTTAAAGGAACAATTAAACCTTGATATATCTACTGAGAAATCAGCGATTACTAATCTTAGGAAAAGGAAATCCGATTTTCTAGGTTTTTCTCTTAAAGCAGTAACCAAGCGTAAAAAATACGTAGCCAACACACACGTTATGGACAAAAAGATGAAGGATATACTAGAAAAACTTAGATATTTAATTCGCGAAATCCAAAATAATCCAATACCTAAAACTGTCATGGATTATAATGCTTATATTCTCGGTATAAAAAATTACTTCAAGGTTGCAACTCATATTAATATAGACTTTGGAAAAATAGCCTATCGTCTAATGAAAACCATGTATAATCGTCTAAAACCAATCGGCAAATATGGAAAACCTATTAAACCATCAGAAACATACAAGAGACTTCATAAGAATAACTTCAGAACATATAAAATTGCTGGTGTATATTTATTTCCCTTAGGAGATATTCAAACAAGCAATGCCATGAACTTCAGTCAAGATATATGTAACTATACAAAAGAAGGAAGGCTCAAACTTCATCAAAATCTCGGAACTCACATAGCCATAGAAATAAACAAAATGTTGCAAAAGCCTTACAGCAAAAACAACCTAGAAGTTGCAGATAACAGAATTTCAAGGTACTCAATGCAATTAGGCAAATGTGCAGTAACAGGGGGATTTTTAACATCCGAACAGGTACACTGTCACCATAAATTGCCCCGACATATGGGAGGTACAGATGAATTTAGCAATCTTGTAATTGTACACAAAGATGTCCATAGATTAATCCATGCTACAAGTGGAAAGACGATTAAACGATATAGGAACGTTCTTCAATTAGATGGAAATCAATTGATGAAGCTAAACCAATTTCGTAAAGTTTGTAATTTAGTTGATTTAGTCTAAAAGAATAAGATGGAACGCCTAATGCGGTGAAAGTCGCACGTTGGGTGTGGAGCAGGGGAAAAGATGGAGATTACATCAAAGTCTTACCTATTGCTATTAAGCTAACGGGTGGCAATACTTGAAGAAGGAATTTGTTGCTTCTCTATAGAAAAGTGTCTATTGTTAGCTGAGTTGAGTTGAGTTGAGTTTAGATGAGAGAGAAAGGTGAGATGAGAATGGGACAAATTAAAATTTTCGGGGTTAAGGATAGGTTAAATCCAATTAAGGAAACGCTATCGAATGTTATTCATTCGTGTATGGTGGAAGCTCTTGAATTTCCTTCGGATAAGAAATTTCATCGCTTTTTCCCGATGGACAAAGAAGATTTTTATTTTGCAAGTGGAAGAACTGAATCATATACCGTAATTGAGATTAGTATGTTTGAAGGTCGAACGGTAGAAGCTAAAAAACATTTAATTAACCTACTATTCGAACGTATAAATAGTGAATTGAGTATATCCCCTCAAGATGTTGAGATAACAATTTTTGAAACACCGAAACATAACTGGGGAATAAGGGGATTACCAGGGGATGAGTTAGCACTTAATTATAAAGTTAATGTATGAGTAAAAGGTGGTCAATTAGTGACCACCTTTTTAGCAAAACCAGCTAATAGAAGCTTGTCTGTTATTCAAGAATGGACGCAATAATTGAAGAAACAGTCAAAAAAGGTGATAAAATTAAAGAGATATTTTATACATAAGGTGGACTGGGTGAAAAAATGGAAAAGAGTCAATTAGCAAAAGAAATCTACATTGCATCACATTTAACTGGAGAATTTAAATTACGCTCAGGAAAAACTTCAAATGAATATTTCGATAAATATTTGTTTGAATCTAATCCGAAATTACTCCAAGAAATAGCAGAACATCTATCTAAATTAATTCCTATTGGTACAGAAGTTTTAGCAGGATTAGAAAAGGGTGGTATCCCGATTGCAACTGCATTGTCATTAAAAACAGGTATTCCAGTAGTGTTTGTGAGAAAAAAAGCAAAGGAATATGGAACGTGTAAACTTGCTGAAGGAATTGACATTAAAGATAAAGTGGTTTGTATTGTTGAAGACGTTGTTACAACAGGTGGACAAATTAAGTTAAGTGCTGAAGATTTAAAAGAATACGGGGCTAAAGTAAAAGATGTGCTATGTGTAATTGATAGACAACAATCGGGAAGTGAAAACTTATCTAATGAAGGTTTACTATTACTATTACATTCTTTATTAACAATGACGGAGTTAAAGCAATCAGTATAACCAAAAAATGATTTCTTGTACGAAAGGGCGCTTTTATGTAATAAGCAGAGATGCTTTTTTAAAGGGGAGTGACAGCTAAGCTATTCTGTCACTCCCCCTAAAAGCAGCCGGGTTTTAAAACTATATTAATGATTATTTTTGAATGTCTTTTATCAAAACTGAAAGCGCGTCACCCATAGGTGAAGATTCCATGGAAATTATAATTTTCCCTCTGCTTTCTTCGAGGTTTTTCAATGATTGGATGAGGCTGTTTTTTGTTAATTTTTCTTCTTCCAATGTCAGTGCGTATCCTTTTTTAGTAAAGGATTCTGCGTTTAAAATTTGGTCGCCTCTGCTTTGTTTTTTGGTCAGAGGGATAATTAGCATGGGGATTTTTAAAGCTAGAAATTCAAAAATGGCGTTCGATCCTCCCCTTGAAACGATAGTGTCTGTTGCAGCAAGGATATCAGGGAGTTCTTTGTTTACGTATTCGAATTGCTGGTAACCTGTAATGTTATTTAAACTCTCATCTTTTTGCCCTTTTCCGCATAGATGGACGATTTGGTATTGGGAAGTAAGCTCCTTTAGGGAATCTCTAATTGTTTCATTAATTTTTTTAGCTCCCAAGCTGCCTCCCATTACAGTTAAAATGGGCTTTTCTTTTTTAAAACCAAGAAACTTTCTTCCTCTTTCCTTATCACCTAAAAAAATCTCCCTCCTTATTGGAGAACCGATGGCAACCGTTTTATGTGCTGGAAAATGCATCGCTGCTTCTTCAAAAGAAGTAAGGACCTTTGCAGCAAAACGCTGAGAAATTTTATTGGCCAAACCTGGAGTCAAATCGCTTTCATGTATATATATTGGTATTTTTAGTGAACTGGCAGCAATGATAACTGGAACAGAGACAAAGCCTCCTTTTGAAAAAACTAGTTTAGGTTTTATCTTTTTCAGTAACTTTCTTGCTTCCACAATACCTTTTAATACACGAAACAGATCCTTCACATTTTCTGCATCCATGTACCGCCGGAGCTTCCCACTGCTAATTCCGTAATATGGGATATGCATTGCAGAAATTAGTTCTTTTTCAATTCCTTTTTTCGATCCTATATAATGAATGGTCCATTTTTCTTTTGAAAGTTCATTTATGATGGCGATATTAGGAGTAACATGCCCTGCAGATCCGCCTCCAGTAAACACGATTGATTGTTTATTCATTTTATACCTGCCTATGAAGATTTAATACTTTCATTATAATTTATAAAGAGAAGCAAGGTAAGGTGAAAACTGGATTGCTGTTTAATAAAATTAATATGAGCTTCTTGTTTATTCTAGAAACGGGCGCTTTTCTGTATCAAGGAAAGTGTCTTTCTTCAGGTAAAGGGCCATATTCTTGATTAAAAGAGTGAATTTTTAGATAGTAAAGCTATATCTCTCTATTGATTAAACATACAATTAATTGTATGTTTATAACTAAAAAGGAAGGGATATAAATTGGAGGTAAAATTTGCTGAGGTATCAGATGCACCAATAATACACGACTTAATGATCAAGGCATTTTTGAAATATAAAGACGAAGTACCACCTTCAAGCGCTTTGGAGGAAACTGTACAATCTGTTTTAATTGCCTTAAAAGACAGAGAGCAAGGTTTAATTAGTTATGTTGATAATCAACCAGTTGGAATGGTTCGTTTTCAATTAAAAGAAGAGGGTTTATATTTTTATAGACTATCAGTAATTCCAGAAAAACAAGGTCTTGGTATTGCGAAAAAAATAGTAAGGTCTTTAGAAGATTTCGCAATAAAAAAAGAAGTAACTACGATATTTTGCAAAGTTCGAATGACTGTGCCTAAAAATATAAAGTTATATCGTTCTATTGGGTATGGAATCTATGATGAGGAAGTTGTACATAAACCAAACGGTATAAATATAAAAGTTGTTTCTATGATGAAGAGACTCAATTAGGGCAAGCATCACAATAATTGATTGAGGAGTGGAGCTAGTGCATCTAATATGTGACACTGATAATTTAGAAGATTATTTGCTTGAATTAAATGAAGTTAATTATTCTAATCCGATGATAGAAGGAAAAGTTGAGGAATTTTTTAATCCGAATCAAACAGAAATTGAAAAAGCAAAAGTAGCTTTTGAATTTGTGCGTGATGCAATATCTCACTCTTGGGATATTCAGGGGAAACGTGTTACTTGTAATGCATCAGATGTATTAGCTTATAAAGAAGAAATTTGCTATGCAAAATCAAATCTATTAGCTTCTTTATTAAGGTCTCAAGGAATACCAACAGGTTTCTGTTATCAAAGATTGATGTTGTTTGATACGCCAGAAAAAGGTTATTGTATCCATGCTTTAAATGCTGTTTTCTTTCAATCGCTGAATAAATGGGTAAGATTAGATGCACGTGGAAATAAAAAGGGGATTGATGCCCAATTTTCAATTGATGAAGAACAATTAGCTTTTGCTGCTCAAGAGGAATTTGACGAAAAAGATTACCCTGTTATTTATGCAAAACCACATCCAAAAACAATAGCTGTGTTAAATGAACATACAGATGTATTAGAGATGTATAAACATCATTTACCAGAGAGTTTATAGTTGTTTCATTATAGGGCGCATTTCTGGAGCAAGAAATGCGCCCTTCTTAATGAATTGAGCCAGATTCGTGAGGAACGTTTTCACGTATTTCATTAGAATAATAATTGAGATTGTGCAGACTTTCACTTAAACTGGCAGTTATGTTGAAGAAGCGAGAGGGGATATAGAGAGTGAATTATAAGATAAATATGCTTTTAGAAGAAAATATTGAAGAGTGTACTAAACTTTATACTAATGTTTTTAACGGTGAACCTTGGAATGATGGTTGGGAAGAGAGCGATGCAAAAGAACGATTAACTGATATTTTTAATAATCGAAAATTTTTAGGTATTGGTATATACGATGAAGAACAAAAATTGATTGGTTTCTTGTTAGGCTATAGGGCAATTTGATATAGACGATGTAATATTAAACAGCACAGGGAGCATTATTGGATTTTTAGCAATAAAATTGATTTTGAAATTTTCAATAATAGTTCAAAAAGTAGGCATAAAGTTGAATTAAATTGTAAAGATTTGTACTTAAACTATCCTGAAAAAAACACCGGGAAAAGAGCCTTTTTGGCAATACGAAACTAGACCTAGAAAATCTATTTTTTTTAGAATCTAGGCTACTTAATGATTTTATAGTTTTCACATATAAATTACGCGACATCCTCAACCGTTACTTTACAGCCAAAAGTCTCTAATCGTTTAATAGATTGCTTTATTACAATTTCTTTCTTTCGTCGATCAAAGTAATCTACACCCAACTCAATATATGTTTGCCTTTTGTTTAACAAGTGATAAACAATGTGATTAGGCCTATTAGACGTCTGATCTATATAAGTTAGTCAACCTATGTTTAATTTCACATACTGTATTTTTTTTAAAATTAAAAACAAAACAAGTAAAAATCACCTAACTATGAATCTTACTGTATAATAAAACAAGTGAAAAATGCCATCTCTTCAATTCGAATTTCTTTTTAACGAACTTCCTATTGTTTTGTTCATTTGATGTTGAAGAATGAGCTTATTCATATTATCATTTTTATATACATATAAACTTGAAAGCGAGTGTTCATGATGGGCCGTAAATGGAATAATATTAAAGAAAAAAAAGCGTCAAAAGATGCAAATACGAGTCGTATATATGCAAAGTTTGGACGAGAAATTTATGTAGCTGCAAAACAAGGTGAACCTGATCCAGAATCAAATCGGGCTTTAAAGGTTGTCCTTGAGCGAGCAAAAACATACAGTGTCCCGAAAGCAATTATTGACCGCGCAATTGAAAAAGCAAAAGGTGGTTCAGAAGAAAGCTATGACGAACTTCGTTATGAAGGCTTTGGACCAAACGGATCAATGATTATTGTTGATGCATTAACAAATAACGTGAATCGTACTGCAGCTGAAGTACGCTCTGCCTTCAAAAAAAATGGCGGCAATATGGGAGTAAGTGGATCAGTAGCATTTATGTTTGATGCAACGGCTGTGATTGGTCTTGAAGGAAAAACGGCAGATGAAGTATTAGAAATCTTGCTAGAAGCAGACGTGGATGTTCGCGACATCATAGAAGAAGATGATTCAATTATCGTTTATGCTGAGCCTGATCAGTTTCATGAAGTACAAGAAGCCTTTAAAAAAGTGAATATCACTGAGTTTACAGTGGCCGAATTTACAATGCTAGCGCAAAATGATGTAGCACTTTCAGAAGAAGATCAAACACAATTTGAGAAATTAATCGAGGCATTAGAAGATTTAGAAGATGTTCAGCAAGTGTACCATAATGTGGATTTCGGAGAATAATAGATAAACCCATTAAAAGTGACATGCGAGTTATATCGCATGTCACTTTTATATTTTATTGTACGAACGGATGGAATCACATAACTTTTTTTATCTTAGGAGAAAATGAAAGGGACGGAGGTGAAAAAATGTCAAATCCATTTGAGGCATTTTGGAATATTTTAAAATCTTCTAGTGGTCAAGAATCACCGTTGCATATTGGTGAAGTTATGACGTGTTGGACTTATTTTACAGCAATGAAAGATATGTTAAGGTTTGAAGAGACGGTTTAAACACAACAACTGATTCAGAAGTGGTTGATCTGTTAAAAGATGCACAAAAAATGTGTAAAGAACAAAGTGATCGTTTAGAAAAATTTCTAATTAAAGAAGGGGTATCACTTCCTCAGACATCACCACCCAAGCCGGATTCTTCACCTATTGATGTTCCTCTAGGTGTGAAAATGACTGATGATGAACTAGCAAACGGCCTCGCAATAAAAGTAGCAGCTTCGCTTGTAGAATGTGCCACAGGACAAGCTCAGGCTATCCGAAATGATGTTGGAATGATGTGGGCTGAATTTCAAGCTGAATTACTTGTGTTTAGTGCGACATTAAGAAAGGTAAAGAAAAAGCGAGGCTGGTTAAAAATTCCTCCAGCCTATCACCCTGCTGGAGGAATCAAATAATCGAAATAAAAAACCGATTCTGTTGATTAGAGTCGGTTTTTTAAAACTATATCGTCCATCATGAATGATCGCAACAATAGGTCAAAGTGGCCGAGCAAAAGCAACATCTGTTTTCTAGAATAAGGCATCCCCAGTTGAAAGGGGGTGAGGCCAATGACAGTATTTGAATCATTAATGCTAATGATTGCTTTTGCAACATTAGTGGTTGTGATCCTTACGTCAAAGGATAAAAAATAATCCACCCTTGCTCTAGAGAAGCTGGGTGGATCGAAGAAATTGTGTGATCTGCCGCCCCCTTGAAGGGCAGTTCTTTTGCAATAACCGATGGTGTTACCAGCACCGTCGGTTTATTTATCCTATGCTTATATAACTTAAGTATACGTTGTATTATTTTGTATTGCAATATAATTCAATTATGAATATCGCGGCTTTTCCGGATTAAAAACGATCTAAAATAGCTATTATACAGCAGCTTCAATCGATTTATAGTATTACATGTTTTTATAATAAATAAGTGAAATTATCAATGGCAAGGATTGAAAATATAAAGGAGATTAAGATGAAAAAAGAACAAAAATATAAAATTTCACATTTTTCAAAACAAATATTGCTTGAAGTTCGAGATTCTATTGCTATTTCAATTATTTGGAATGTAATGGCATTTTTTCCGAAGTTGATTATTCGTATTTTCCGTAATCTATTTTAGGCATGAAAAACGTTTCAAGAAAAAACCTTGTATAAAAAAATAAAACGATCCATCTCCTGCTTTATCGTCTAACTATTAAAAAGGGAGATTTTAACCCCATCATACAGCATTTGAATATCATCTATTTATGATTATGTTTGTATGATTGAAACAAATCGCGATCATCTTTTTAGCGAAATAATACGCTTTAGTATACTGAATCGGTAATAAAGTAATAGCTATGGTTAGAATTGATAATTAAAAAACCAAACGTAAACAACTTCGTTTAGGTTTGGTTTTTTCCTTTTGCACAAATTGAAAAGGGTTAATTTCTCATCAATGCTATGCAAAACGTTATGCTATAATATGGAACGTGTCAGGCAATTGAAATTTATTAGTGAAAAACGAGGGGAAAAAAGATGTCAGATTCTAAGCTTTTACGAGGAACTGCGTTGTTAACCGGTGCCACATTTCTTTCAAGATTGTTAGGATTACTTTATGTTATTCCATTTACTGCAATTGTTGGTCAAGCAGGGAATGCTATCTATGGATATGGCTTTATTCCATATAGTGTCATGCTAAGCTTGGCAACACTAGGTATTCCAATGGCTGTTTCAAAGTTTGTATCAAAATATAGGGCAGCTGGAGACTATAAAACAGGATATCGTTTATTGAAATCGGGCATGTTATTTATGTTTGTGAATGGTTTTATTGCCTTTTTAATTTTATATATTTCAGCTCCCATTATTTCCAACTGGGTGATAAATGAACCAAGTGAACTTGAAGGATATACTATAGATGATATTGTATTTACGATTCGGATGGTCAGTATCGCATTATTAATTGTACCAGTTATGGCCATTATCCGAGGTTATTTTCAAGGCCATCAATCAATGGGTCCAACCGCTGTTTCGCAAGTGATCGAGCAAATTTTTAGAATTGCTTTTATCTTATTTTCTACAGTTGTAATCTTTAATATTATGGGCGGTGAGCTAGGAACTGCTGTTGGTATCGCTACTTTAGGTGCTTTTGTTGGCGCATTAGGTGGTATGGCTGTTTTACTTTTTTATTGGTTAAAACGTCGTTCGTTCATTATGAAAGAAGTAAGGGAAAGTACAGTTACTCATTCGATTTCGTTAACAGATATGTACAAAGAAGTCATCGGATATGCGTTGCCAATCTCTTTCGTCGGTTTAGCTATTCCATTTTTTCAACTGATCGATATGTTTACTGTCAGCAATGCATTGACACAAAGTGGGTTCATGTCACAAGATGAAGCCGATACATTTTTTGCTATTTTCACACAAACAGCTCATAAAGTTATTTTGATCCCGATGACCTTAGCGACTGCTTTTTCCATCACGTTAATACCAACGATAACAAAATCGTTTGTAACAGGTGATCAATCAGCACTTCAAGAACAAATTACAAAAACTTTTAAAATTATACTGTTTTTTACTATCCCAGCTGTTGTTGGTCTTTCTGCGCTATCATATCCAGCTTTCGGGACATTATTTAAATTAGATGATATTGATATGGGGGGAATGGTTTTACGGTATTATGCACCGATTGCATTGTTTTTCGCATTGTTCTCTATATCATGTGCAATTTTACAGGGATTAAACAAGCAGAAATATTCTGTTTTGGCGCTTATCTGCGGGCTTCTAGTCAAAGTTTCATTGAATTATATCTTGTTGTATCATTTTGGATCTCTAGGCGGAATATTAGCGACTTATGTTGGGTTTGGTGTTGCTGTTGTCATAACATTATCGGCGATAGGTAAATTTGCAAATTATCAATATAGTCAATTGATAAATCAAACAAGGTTGATTCTGCTTTTTGTTGGAATTATGGGTCTTTATGTTGTTGTTGCCTCTAGTTATTTTCAACAATTGTTTCCTCTAGAAACATGGATGAATACAGTAATAGTGTTAATTGTGGGTGTTTCAGTTGGAGGTATTACTTATTTATTATTAAGTCTGCGCTTTGGATTGGTGCAACAGATCCTTGGTGATCGATATAAGAACAGATTGATAAAAAAGAATAAACAAATAGAAGGATAAAACAGCGATTGCCTGAATAAAGCAATCGCTTTTTTATAGGCGAATTCTAATTTAATATCTATAAACCGTATTCATTGCCGATTTCTTTTTACAATTATATAAGCTTCTTGATAGCTTTCTTTCGTATTCCCTCATCATGTTCTGAGGTCAAAATAAAACTGTGAATTTTCTCAACCAATGATCCTAATCTCTCACAAAGAGGGGATTGGGATTGTCAATAAAGTCTAAAAGTCACCTGAAAACTAGTTCCTCATAATGATGTAGATGAGGTAAGCCAAATAAAAAATGGTTAAGGCCATACCTTCATATTTACCCACTTTATAATGAGTTCTTGAAAAGATAAATAAGAAAACAGTTAAGATTAGCAAGATAATAATATCCAAAAATAATTTACCATTTACAGGAAGAGGAGAGATGATTGAAGCTATCCCTAGAACAAAAAGAATATTAAAGATTGAACTCCCGACAATGTTTCCTAAGGCGATTTCACTTTCCTTCTTCATTGCCGCTGTAATCGATGTAATCAGTTCAGGTAAGGAAGAACCAATAGCAACGATAGTTAATCCGACTAATGTTTCACTCATACCAAACCGGTAAGCGATTTCTGTACTATTTTCTACGACTAAATAACCACCAAAAATAATGGCAGCTAAGCCACCTACTGTTAGCAGTATATTCTTACCCCAACTACCTGTTTCCTCAACATTTACAGTTTCATCAGACGCTTTTTCACGACTGTTTCTAGCAGCTTCAATCACATAATATAAAAAGATAGAAAAAAACAATAAGAAAATAATCCCGTCACTTCTAGTGATTAAATTTTCATTTGTCATTTCAAGCGATTGATCACTTATTAATACGAATAGAACAATTGTTGCTAAAAAAGCAAATGGAATTTCTTTTTTTATCGTTGGCCTCTCAACAGATAAAGGAAAAATAAATGCAGTTATTCCAACGACTAAGGAAATATTTAATATATTACTTCCGACAATGTTTCCGATTGTTACATCTGCACTACCTTCTAATGCCGCTATAATACTCACGGTTGCTTCAGGGGCACCTGTTCCGAAGGCTACAATCGTAAGACCTACAATAAGCGGAGGGACTTTGAATAAACTTGCAATATTGGATGAACCATCTATAAAGTAATCCGCCCCTTTAATTAGTAAGACAAATCCAACAAGTAATAAGAGATAAACCATAATTTCACTCCCTTTGTTATCACTTATAACTTTTACATTAAAGATAAAATTTAAACAATCATTATTGTTTAAAAATGAAATTACATTTCAATTTATAAACCTAATAACTATGAGTGTAGCTTTAACCTCATTCGGCCCCTATAATTTTAATGACAACGAAGCAATTTATGTCGTAAGGGGGTTGCGTAGTATTTTTACACGGATTTGCTTCTCTTGAGCAACATGGGAGATTTGACCTTTCATTAGACCAAAATGAAAGCTTGAATTTATTAATTGATACGTATTTATCCGGAATACAAATCTTAGCAAATAAGGAAACATAATGTTAATTTTATTAGCAGTTTGAGTTATTACTCTGCTACTATTTTGTTTTCAAAATTAAACAAACGTTTGATTAAGGTGTTATTTTATTAATTACTCGAGTTTTTGTCGAAAACCTAGCTCGATATATTGACTTTTTTGTTGGTTTATGCGCTTGCCCAGGAAATCAGGATGCCAATAACTGAATAATCTGAATAAAAACCAATAGTGTATGACGGTATTGTTAACTCTAGGCTATATGTTGCGGGGGAGGTTCAATTTAAAAGTACGATACACGAAATTGAGAATACTGAAATTTATGTAGGTGGTTCCGGAGAGTTTAAGAATATAAACAACGGAATTAATGATTCAAATTTATATATAACGGAGAACGCGACATTTGATCAACCACTTAACGGGATACGTAACACCAACATATATGTTGGTGGAAATGCAACTTTTAATAATATGAATAAGGGGATTACTGAATCGCTCATAGTAATAAAAGGAAGTTCTTATTTTACTGATAATATTAATGGATTCAGTAGTTCAGTTATTTATATAAAAGGATCTGCAGATTTTCATCAAATTAATATGGGGATTAGATAGTTCAGATGTGGAATATCAATAAAAAAATTTAGAATCCATTTTTTATTCTGTCTCAAAATTAAAAGTATACTTAATATTTGAGACAGAATTTAAATTTATTTTAGTGATTCCGATAATATATGTTATGTAAACTAGAAACAGTTAGTTATAAAAATAGAAATAACCAAGACTTAGTCATCACCTTTTGGTATATCCATCTTATCTACAGCATGTTTAAGATCATCATTTCCAATATGCGTGTAAATCATAGTTGTTTGAATTGAAGAATGCCCAAGCTGCCTTCTTAATTTAGGGACATCATTTATTTCAATATGGTACCTTGTAGCAAATGAATGTCTTAGCTTATGAACAGATAATGCTGGCTTACCAAAAGCAGTCGCATATTTTTCAATTAATTTTTCTATAGATCTAGCTGTTAATCTTCTTGGAGTTCCTTTTGGTCCCATAGCAGCTGCTACAAATAGAGCTTTATTCGTTTTTTTAATTTTATAGCGAGTTTCACGTATAGATAAATATTCTTTTAAATCATCCATAGCTAACTTACTAAAATAAACAAATTGTTCTTTGTTTCCTTTTCGAACTACACGTGCTGTATATTTGCTATGATCAATATCATCTAAATTTAAATTTACGACCTCAGACAGGCGAAGGCCAGAGCCTAGAATTAGTGATACAATCGCGGTATCACGTTCACGATTTAACAAATGAAAATTGTATAATTTCTTATTCTTTTTATTAAACTGGCCATAATCATTGGCAATGAAATGCCGGAACTTTTCATATTCATCCCCGAGTAGAATTTTCCCTTCCATTTTATTAGCAATCGTCTCCATACTATCTTTTAGTTCATTAAATTCTATTTTTGCCATTACATTACGGCTTAAATACGGTGTTAAATCTCGAGTTTCTGCTATATTTTGAAGATAATTAAAGAGCGACTTTAAAGCAGATAATTTACGGTTTACTGTAATTCCTTTGTTGTTCAATTGGTATTCTAAAAAACTTAAAAATCCTTCTGCTTGCTGAATGGTAAGGGATTCTAATAGTTCAAGAGGAATGTCTTTTATGTCACCAGAATGTAAGTTTTCTGATCGTAGCCAATTAAAAAAGATTTTATAATCATGTGCATAGTTTAGTAAGGAAGCAGAAGATAATTTTCTTCTTTTGTGATTGATATATTCTTCAACATACCACGGTAAATACTGAAGTATATTCTGAAGTTTTTTGTAATGCTGCTTCTGACCTTGATTTTCCAAGATAACCACCTCCGTAATGTATAGCTTATAACATCATAATAATCTTTTCACATTATTACGTCAAATTTATATTTTACGTAATAATGTGAACGTGATATCTACATAAAGAATTTAGATTTGCTGTTATCTGTTCAAAGACAAAAACTACGTACAGTAAAGACACGAATTTATGTACAAAATCTTTAATCGCAATTATCAATCAAAACGGATCCTTCTCCCTCCATAAACTGTCTACAAAGTACAAAATTTTCTTAGAATTACAATGTACATACGTTCTTGTCTTAATTTAGAGACAAAGACGTATGTACATTTTTCGATTATTAGCATTTCATACTTATATCTTGTACAGATTTTTATGTCCTTTTACATTTATATTCATTCAGATATTAAGCTTTTTCTATGTTTATTTTTATGCTTGTATATAAGCTTTTGTTATCTCAGAGTAATGCGATCATTCTCCATTTATGGTAGAAACACGCACCACTATCCGGCTCATTTATTTTAAGTGTAACATTTCACAATCTAAAAGACTATGAGAATTAAATGCAAATAGGCTTTGCAAAAATCATTCGCCCTGAACTTGTTTGTAATGCCTTCGTAACAACAACAATTACATTCTGCCCTATATGTTCTTGGCCATCATCAACTACGATCATTGTCCCATCATTAAGATAGGCAATACCTTGATGATATTCTTTTCCATGCTTTATGATTTGTACCATAAGTTTTTCACCGGGTAGGACAATAGGTTTCATTGCATTTGCCAAATCATTAATGTTCAGAACCTTAATACCTTGAATCGAAAATGTGGGTTTCCTTTCGATTCAAATGACTAGGCAGCAAGCGTAGTGCGGTAGCCTTGACTGAATTCGGGGAATGATGATATTTTGGGAAATCACTAAAGTAACAAATACGACAACTATATTGACAAACACCGATTCTGAATGTCTATTAGTTCTTCTTGAAAAAGATTTAAGCGATTTTGGGTTGATAAATGTGGTTTTTGATTCTCAAAGGCGACTATGCTTTATAGCTGTCGCCTAGTTTCGTTACCATTCACAGACCCCATTCAACTATAAAACTGAAAAATGGCAATACTTTATTTTCAAGTTATCTCCACGTATAGAATTACTAAAATTTCACTCAAAATATGTAAGAATTAAAGCTGTTAATAATCCTAATGCAGATAAAAAACCTACAATGGGGCCTCCTTCTTCAAATGCTTCCGGTAACATCGTTGAAGAAACCATTGCAAATATTCCACCCGCCGCAAAAGCTCCAATGATTGTTATGACTAAAGTCGAAGAAGGATCAATGAAAACAAACCCTAATAGAGAACTAACAGAGGAGAGTATCATCACCACTACCCAAAGGATTAATATTTTCCCTTTGCTATACCCATCCTTTTTAAATCCTATGCTACTAGATAATCCTTCAGGAAAATTACTTATAAAAATAGCAATGACAATAACCCAGCTAACAGTTTTGTTCTCAAGTAGGCTTACCCCTATAATGACCGATTCCGGGATAGCATCTATGATCGTTCCGATAAATATGGCCATCCCAGAGTGGGTTGATGGGTTTTCTTTTGAGCGCTTTCGTTCTTGTCCACCTTTTTTACTAATAAAAAGCTCGGCCAATATAAACAAAGTAGCTCCAATCAAAAAACCGATTGATGGATAAAGGATCCCACCGTCTCGAGTAGCATCTGATAATAACTCAAAGGTCGCTGCTCCGATCAGGACTCCTGTTCCAAATGCCATAACGAATGCAGAAACTTTATTTGGAATGTCCTTATAGACTCCAAGTAATGCACCTAATACGAGGGAAGATCCAGCTATTCCTCCCCACATTGCTGCTAATAACATAGGTACTCTCCTATTCCTGATGGTATAGGATTAATGTACCCATTCTTCCAGAAAAAATTGAAATCATTTTCCTTAAGAGATTGGTATTATCCTTTTATGACCTTGTATTTTATAAATAATTATTTTTTGGAGGCAATCCGCAACAAACGATCGTCCTTCAGCAGTAAGGGCCACCTTAGTTTGTCAAGTTGAAATATTTATTTGTATCCATTTATGTAATCTCTCCCTTGTCTAATTCAAATTTTAACAACTATATTCAAAAAAAAACTATAAAAAGGTGAAAAACGGATTTTATCCTTTTTTTACCTTCACTTTTTATCTGGATACTGAATATAGGTGGCTTGCTCCTCCGTTTCAATTATAGAATATCTTATTTGAAGGTCCCCTTCTTTCGTTTTCCCACTCTTAATTGTTACAGGTATAGGTTTTTCCCCTTTTTTACTGTTAATTTTTACGAACTTCATTGGATCACCTCATGGCAGAAAATTAATTGTCTATATATATTTTTTTCAAACTCTAAAATATCTTCTTATTTTCTCCTTATTTTATAAATTAATGTGATCCTAGCGCTTTCAGTATCCGCTGTTTAACTTTCCTCATCATACGGTACGTGAAACTTTTACCTCATACGGCATTCTAACTAATTCAAAGCATTTGAACCTTTGGTACTGTGAGCAAATAATAGTAGCATTCTGGCGTAGTAGATAAAGTGGATATGAAACTTAAGAAGATCAAGTTTAGAGATGAAGATAATTATATGTATATCGATATCGATTGTCTGAAAAACGCAGACAGAATCTAGGATTTATGATAAATCTTGAGGAAGGGAACTCGATAATAATTGTCACTTTTTCAACAAACTAGCCGGTCAGTGAATTTAAAAAATTATTAGCTACATCAGGCATACGTATTTAACATGGGAACAAAAAGGTTTAAACAATCAGACAGTATGAATCAAAGAAAAAAGAACATCTCTTCCTCTTCATCCGATTGTTTTACCTTTACCTTTAATAAATAGGTGTCATATAAAAACCGAAAGCTTGGTGCATGAATAGCGCCAAGCTTTCGGTTAAATTAATTTATTCCAATTTCCCAAGAATGAAGTGTACTAAAAACTAAAACACCTTTAGAATCATCATCTCTGCAAAACCAAAGAAAGATTCTCTACCTCCAGGATAATTAATTTACGTATGCATTCTCTTTGTTATTATTTGCGCTTCGTAGAACTATAAAAACGATCCCTCACACGTTTAAGTCTTGCATGGTACTTGAGGATATCCTGTCGAGCTTTCTCTGCCTCTGGAGCAATGGGCCTTAACTTCTCCAATTCCCAATAGTCAACAATTACATCTAATACTTGGTCAAAATATTCCAAAGGACCATAATTGGCTTCTTTGGCTATAATAGACATTCGATCTTCAAAATCTGGCATAACGGTACCTGGCATTTGGAAGTTCTTTATAACATGACCAAGATAGTAACAATAATTCGGTTCCAATTGCAAATGGAATTTTATAACATCTCGATAGAAGGCATAGTGGAGCGTTTCATCTTTTGCTAGTCTTCTAAGAAGAGTCGAAAGATCTTTATCATGTTCTCTGGCAACTTTTGCTACATTATTATAAAAAACCATTGTTGCTAATTCTTGTAGGGTCGTATATACCATCGTTTCAAACGGAGTATGAAAGTCTGGCTTCCAGCCTCCTTCTACAGTTTGCTTGTGCAGTTCGTGAAGGCGTTTTGGGTTCACGTTTCTTGTTATCAACAGGTAGGTCTCTAAAAGGTTTGAGTGTTGGTCTTCTTCTGAAGTCCATGTATAGACAAAATCCTTAATAACAGAGAGTGATCCTTTAAAGGTTTGGTCTAGGTGAGATGTAAACCATGGCAAATTGACTTCTGTTAGTAAAGCGGTCTCTACAGCGGTGATCATTCCTTGCGGAAGTGTCACTTGGCTAGGATCCCATGGAATCCTTCGGAAATCCTGAGCCTTATCCCAAGGTAAATAGTCGTGGTAGCCCCAATCTATTTTTTCTGCTCTTTTCTTGTGTTCGTCATAAAGTTCCTTAAACTTCGGTTCAAGCCTAAAATCCAAATGATTCGTAAGCAAATCTATTCCTCCTTTTTAGGGATTTTTAATAATATTACTATCACATGAAAGATTATTGATAATATGTATTCTTTAAGTATACCATTATTGTTTATAAAATTACGAATAGATAATCACACCACTTAAAGTAATTAATTTTGCTATAGATGAATTACATCGAGAGTTTATCGAACAAGCATATGAAGATGAATTGGACATAGGGTTATTTTTTGCCTTTATTAATAAAAGTATTTAAAGAGTCAAACTCCCATACGCCTCCAAACTCTTCTCAAATTAAATTTATTTGTAACTAATCAATTTTTAGGACTTTAACGCTTAGGCTGTCCCCCTTCTGCAAGAACATTCCAAGATTCACCGAAGTCTTCTGTTTCAAATATACTTTCTTGCGCTGAGCCAATTATTAGTTTTTGCTGATCAGTTGGATGATCCACTGATATACATATAATAAGGTCATTTCTAATAAAAAATTCAAATTTCCCCATGTATCCCCAAAATCACTACTATAAAACAACCCTTTTGATTCTCAAATAAGTAAACAACCAGGATAAAAGCACCAATCACTACCCAGTCAATTATATATTTTCCAAAAACTCTCTTCGCTGTTTATCGATTCAGATCAAAAGCTAGATCATTTATTGCTCGAGAGAGGGTACGTAGAAGATGGACTGACTATTTAATCTATTAGAATCCAAATAAAGAATAAAAGAGACCTCATTTGGTCTTGAGGTCTCTCTTCTTTGAACATTTACACAAAACGAGTTACTAAATGGTATGTAGCCTATTTTAAGTCATATGGGATCTAGTATCATATTTACTTTAACCGCTTATAATTGTCATGTTTAACAACTGTACGGTATTTACTTTTGTCTTTAGTGAGAATGTTATTAAATTCGATCGCTACCGTATTATTATAAACATTAATAACTTTCCCTTCTTCTTCCTTATACTCACCTTCTATTACTTGTATTTCATCACCAATATTTATGTCATGCTCCATTTTTTCTGTTTCTTTTGTCATAACGTCTCCCCCTTTGTTAAATTATTGTTTGAAACTTGGTGTTTTTTAATACGTTGAGTTTAATACAAATCAAAATGAAAAGCTACTTCAAATTAAAAATAAACTAAAGATACTCAAATCACCGCCTTAGTAAAACTAATCCATCCTTCCTAGACATCAATAAAGAGACAGGAGTGTATTCCTGTCTCTTTATCACCCTAAATCAATCATGAAAATTTGTACCATCTGTCACTGCTTTAATAACCTCAGTACGGATAACAAAGTCACCGAAATGCTCGCCTTCTTTTCTTTCTTTCGCAAAGTTGGAAAGAAGAACTCGCAATTCGCTTAAAATTTCTGCTTCACCAATGTTTTCACGATACATTTTACTTAGACGACTGCCATCAAAAGCTGCGCCAAGATACATGTTGTATTTACCAGGAGCTTTGCCAATAAAGCCAATTTCTCCAAGTATTGGACGAGCACAGCTGTTTGGACAGCCAGTCATACGGATCGTGATTTCTTCGTCACGTAATCCGTTTTCGTCAATTATTTCATCGATTTTATCGATTAAAACCGGCAAATAACGTTCTGCTTCTGCCATTGCCAGTCCACATGTCGGAAGAGAAACACAAGCCAGTGAGCTACGGCGGATTGCTGAATAATGTTTGCCATCAGTTAATCCGTATTGTTCGATCAATTCGTTAATTTTTTTCTTTTTCTGACTTGTCACATTGGCAATAACCAAATTTTGATTTGCTGTTAAACGAAAATCGCCCGTATGAATTTTCGCAATTTCACGCAAGCCTGTCATAAGTTTGTAATCATTTAAATCTGTAATACGGCCACCTTGGACAAATAATGTAAAATGCCATTTTCCTTTAATGCCTTTCACCCAACCGTAGCGGTCACCATTATGGTCAAAATGATACGATTTTGCTTCATCTAAATTCCACCCGAGGCGCTTTTCTAGTTCAGCCATGACCGTTTCTAACCCAAGTCGATCAACCGTATACTTGAAGCGAGCATTTTTACGTTCGGAGCGGTTTCCGTAATCGCGCTGAATCGTAATGATTTTTTCTGCCACATCATAAACTTGCTCTGGCTTACAGAACCCGATAACTTTGGCAAGTTGTGGGTAGGTTTCTTTGTCACCATGCGACATACCCATACCACCACCAATTGCTACGTTAAACCCAACCAGCTTCTCATCTTCCACAATCGCAATAAATCCAAGGTCCTGTGAATAGATATCGACATCATTAGACGGTGGAACCGCGACACCAATTTTGAACTTCCGCGGCAAATAAAGCGGACCGTACATTGGTTCACTTTCATCTATTTCTGGAGTGCCAGCTACTTTTTCTTCATCTAGCCAAAGTTCATGATACGCTCTAGTGCGAGGCAGCAAGTCATCACTTAATTGTTTCGACCATTTAAATACTTCAGAATGGATATCAGATTGATCTGGATTCGGATTACACATAACATTTCTATTTACATCACCACATGCCGCAATTGTATCCAAAAGAGATGCATGAATCTCTTGGATCGTCTTTTTCATATTCCATTTTAAAATCCCGTGCATCTGAAACGCCTGACGAGTTGTTAGCTTTAACGTACCATTTCCATATTTTTGAGCAAGTTCGTCCATAACTAGCCATTGCTCCGAAGTTGATACGCCACCTGGCGTCCGAACACGTAGCATAAATTGATATGCTGGTTCAAGCTTTTGCTTCTGACGTTCATTACGTAAATCACGGTCGTCTTGCAAATAGCTACCGTGGAACTTCATTAATCGATTATCATCATCAGAAATCCCTGAGCTAATCCTATCTAGCATTGTTTCTTTTAGTGTGCCACGCAAATAGTTACTTTCTTCTTTTATACGCTCAACATCACTTGGCAGGCCTTCTGGTGCATTTAACGTTTTATTCACCATCAAAAATACTCCTTTCAATCCAACAATCAGTATACATCACGTTGGTATCGTTTTTCCTGTTGCATAGTAGCAATATAGCTTTCCGCTTTTTCACGGCTCATGCTACCTTCTTGTTCGATAATCTCAATAAGTGTGTTATGCACGTCATGTGCCATATGTTTTTCATCTCCGCAAATGTATATTACGGCTCCTTCTTCTAGCCACTCGAACAATTCTTTGCTATGTTCTTGCATACGGGTCTGTACATACACTTTTTCGTCTGTATCACGCGAGAACGCGACATCCATCTTCGTCAGCACACCGTCTTTTAACCACTTTTGCCATTCAGTCTGGTAAAGGAAATCCGTCACGAAATGTTGATCACCAAAAAACATCCATGATTTTCCTTCTACTCCCATTTCTTCACGTTCTTGCATAAACGAACGGAATGGAGCGATACCGGTTCCAGGTCCTACCATAATAATCGGTGTATCTGGATTTTGTGGAAGCTTAAAGTTTTGATTATGCTGAATGTAAATAGGCAGTGTGTCACCTGCTTGCAAACGTTCTGAACATAAAATCGAGCAAACTCCATCCCGATCACGCCCGTGTGTGTTGTAACGTACTGCACCGATTGTCAAATGGACTTCATCAGGATTAGCTGCTAAACTGCTTGCAATTGAATAAAGACGTGCTGGCATTTTACGTAAAATGCCGACAAACTCTTGCGCTGAAACGCTCCATGGGCCATAGTCGCGAACCAGATCAAGCAGATCACGTCCATTTACATACTCTTTTACTTTATCTTCATTTCCTGCTGATAACAGTGCTTTTAATTTAGTGTTTGCCGTAAGCTCGGCCGCCTGTTGAAGCAATGGTTTTGTTAATACCGTAATTTCAAACTGAGAAGTTAAGGCTTCTTTCAACGATCGAACATCGCCTTGTTTATTGACCTTAACAATCTCATCTGGATCCCATTTTAGTTCCTGTAAAAGCATTTCAACAAGAGCGGGATCATTCTCTGGATAAATACCAAGACTATCACCTGGTTCATACGTAAGTCCAGACCCTTCAAGAGATAACTCTAAATGGCGAGTTTCTTTATTTGAACCACGGCCGTTTAAATTTAAATTTTCAAGAACTTCTGCTTTAAATGGATTTGTTCTAGAATATTCTGATTCAACAGCTGCTTGCGGAGTTTTTGAAGAAACAGTAGCACTTCCACCCTGCGCTTCTTTCAAACCGCTAATCACTCCTTCAAGCCATTCTGTTGCTGGTTCATCAAAATCAAGATCACAGTCAACTCTCTCGTTTAGGCGCTTGCCTCCGAGTTCCTCTAAACGTTGATCAAATTCTTTCCCTGTTTGACAGAAAAATTCATATGAGCTGTCTCCAAGGGACAAAACAGAAAAACGTAGATCATCGAGTTTTGGAGCTCGTCTGCCATGTAGAAACTCATGGAAGGACAGCGCGTTATCAGGAGGATCTCCTTCGCCGTGCGTGCTCACAATAATGAGTAAATTATGGAGTTTCTTCAAATTATTCGGCTTAAAATCACTCATTGATGCGACAGTCACTTCAAATCCCTGTCCCTCAAGAGATTTACCTGCATTATCCGCAAGTCGCTGTGCATTCCCTGTCTGTGATCCATAAAGAATGGTCACTTCTTTAGAAATTGTCTGCACAGCGCTTTCGGCAGGAAGTGATGCCACAGGTGCTTCTTGTGTACTTATAGCAGAAGCAGACTGCGTTGCAGCTATATAACCACTTAGCCAGACTTTCTGTGATTCTGTCAAAGTCGGCAGAAGACGATTAAGGAGCTCTGCCTGCTCCTGATTAAACGGACTGTTCATTACCTGAAGTTGCAACTATATCCACCTCACAAAAAAGAATATAAACTTTAGTACATCATTTTATTAATTATGACTATTTTCAACAAACTTTGCCAATCACAATCAGTGAAAATTAATTAATTTTATCGTATGTCTATTATTACGATTAGTCAAATTTGTTTTAGTTATATTTATCATTAGGAATTCTTATGATAAGTCCAGGAAATATGTTTTTTTCTAGTTGACGCCACCTGTTTTTCTTTCAAATCTCATATCTTCTCCTACTTAACGGCTATATCCTTAATACATTATCAAATTCGTTAAGGGATTCCGCTAGTTTGCATTAAAAAAACCGTACCTATTCGACGGTACGGAATCAAACTTAATTATCAAAATTTTGTATAATTTTCGGGCGTATTTTTCCTGAATGCGTTTTATACATCGTTCGATCGTACTGACTTTATTTATAATAACATCATTTTAAATTTCAACGAACAGCGGAGTATACTGCTCTTGTTCTTTTCACTTACTTTTTTTCTTAAATGTAACTAGACATTCTTTGCAAATACAGGATTTTCTCAACTTATCAACAGGTAATAAGTTAAAGATTCTACTTGGAAATAGCTCGTTATTGCACCAACATGATTGAGTACCACAGTTGTTATTCTCACCACAGATAGGACATTCTGTTGATTTCTTTGAAATATCATTCATATTTATCCCCCCACTTAATCAATAGGTAATAAGCATAGTAACCGTCCCATTTAAAAGCAACCGGATTTCTGAATGCACAATCTATAATATGATCTCGAAGGTAGACTTACTCCTTATATTGAAGCAAAGCTACATGTCAATTAGACCTGGAAACATTTACACTTTATTTGATATGAACCTTCGTACATAAAAGTAAACAAATTCTTAAATACTAATCTCAAAACCAAGAAAGAGGTGTTTTAACATGGCAAGTAGCAACAATAATTCAAATCAATTATTAGTTCCAGGTGTACAGCAAGCATTGGATCAAATGAAGTATGAGATTGCATCAGAATTTGGCGTTCAATTAGGAGCTGACACGACTTCCCGTGCTAATGGCTCCGTTGGTGGAGAAATTACAAAAAGATTAGTTCAAATGGCTGAACAACAAATGGGTGGCTCTCAATTTTAATTTAGAAATAAACAGGCGCTTATACCCTTGTAAGCGCCATCACTTTTTATGAGGGCAAGACTATAATCAGAATGTGCTTTATTCACTGTAAAAAAATTCTAGCCACGGTCTTGACCATTTAGATTCATTGTTATTTGTTTTTATGATATATTTATTGAAAATCAGTTACGATTCATTCGACACTTCTTGCTACTGCATCCGCAAATAAACTATGGTATAGTATTAAAAAAGGAGGGGTTTCTATGCATCCGACCGAATGGACGTTAATTAAAAACAAAGAACATATTACCTTACAAGCACAAAAGCTTACTCTTTTTCAGCAGTGTAAAGTTGTTGAATGTACTGGCTCAAATGACCTTCAGTATTTACTTTTTTTCTACAAAGATCATTTTTTAACTGTACAACCTTTAATAGAGTTTAAACCGACCTCTTTTTTAGGCCACATAGAAAAACATGGGTATGACATCCATGCACCTAATCCGCTGTTTTCACGGTTATTACCTCCATTGTCTACAGTCAAAATCAGAACGATTAATCACCTTTTAGCTACTATAAAAAAAGACTACTCTCTTGAAGAAACCGCCCTTATCTTCTCCTATTTCGACTCCTATATGTCAGCTGAAAAACTTGAAACATCTCTGAAAGAATTCTTTTTCACATATCGTCGTAACGGAAAATTAATGGCTGCCTATCGCCTTGCCAAAATCCTACTCGCTAGAGGATACAATCAAAGTTGGATTATTGCCACCACAGAACATCTTGACTACGCTAATGCTGCTATACATTTCGAGGCACCTTTGTCTACCCTTCTTTCATCGGATCCAATCTATGTAGAACAACTAAGCTTCTTTGACTTACGTACTAATTACAACCTTTTAGTTACACTTTACGATCAACAAAATCGTATGAATGACTCCATTATCATCCATACAACTAAATGGCTTAACCAACCTACTGCATTATCGTATCCTAAATTCGTTCAAGAGATAACAAAACACTTTGAAGAAGATGAAGTCTTACTATTTCTACGCTCTTTCCTTACATATGTGTCACCTAAATCTGGTCTTCACCAAGACGTATACCAACGTCTAATTAGAAAGCAAGACTACAAAAATGCATTGAATTTGCTTTTTACTCATTCATTTTCCCTATCCAACACCGAGACGAACGAATTTTCAGACATACTTGAACATAACTCTCTTTCTCATTTGGATCTGTCTCTAACAGTTATTTCTGAACGATTGATTCCTTTACTTAGTAAACAACCTATTAAGTTGGATAAGATTCTGCGTTCAGCACTCCCTCAACTTCTAAAGCACCATAGTTTGCCTGATATCCATAAATGGCTACAACAGATCCAATTCCACACCGAACTTCCTGTTATGAAAAAAATTAATAACATGTTCAAACTAATGGATGATCCTGACAATCAGTTAGAACTAGGGTTTCATTATTTTGACTTAAACCAATATGAAAAAGCAATTGAATGTTTTAGTTGGGAAATGGAACTACACCCAAATCAAATAGAGCCTATCAAGTGGCTTGCAAAAACATATCGAAAAATTGGAAAACACGAAGAAGTTGAAACCTATCATAATCTACTGTCACAAATACAACGTTCATCTTAGGAAAAATCAGCAAAAGGTTTTTAGAAGAAATGCACTACTGGTATCATAATAAGGACCAACCTATGAGATGGAACTCGTAGGTCGGTCAAATGAAAACTAACCTACTAGATTAGTTAAAACGAGGAACATTTTATAAAGTTTAAACTTTATAAAATTCCGCAGGACCTGAGAAGGGCTTTAAAATCATAGTAAAACTCAATAGTCAACATAGAATAGAGATCTCAAAGGTTGGAGACTCCTTATAATTTTACTACTTTTGAAAAAATCACATTAGAAATCCGCGACCATACTTGTTTATTCACATACAATTATTTGTCTAGAAAAAGCCCCCTTTTTTGCAAGGCAACGATCCACTATTACAAATCCTGACCTTTCAATTATAGAATCAATTGTTTCAATTGTAATGACTACCAATTTTTTAGCGAATTTACGGGTGCTTTCGAGCATCTCAAGTTGATCCTCAGGAGCTAACACCGAACATAGATTGTATGGCATATCAATAATGGCCACATCATAACAGCCTGTTACATTTCGTATGTCTCTCACAGAAACGTCTCCTGAAAACCCAAAATGTGCAATGTTTTCTCGTGCTCCAGGAATGATAAGTCGGTTTAGATCGCTACCAACAATATCAATTCCCATCGAAAGTCCCTCTACTAGTACTGTCCCGATTCCACAGCAAGGATCAATCGCTTTTATCCCGTCTGGGTGAGGTGCAGCAATATTGACAACAGCTCTTGCTACTCGTGTACTTAATGCTGTCGAATAACTATGCGGTTTCCTTTGGTGCTTTAACCAAATCGCTTCACTCTTAACATATTTCCCAAACACCCACCCTCCATTCACTTTCAAGATTCCAAACAACAACTCTGGTTCGAGCAGATCAACTTCGCCGCGAATGTGTAAACCAATCTCACGCTCAATCTCACGTCTTTTTTCAAACCCAACTTTTTCAAAATCATTTTTAACAAAAATGACTTTAAATGTTGAGTGCACTATATGTAAATCTTTTACCTTTTGTACTATATCCTCCAAACATTTACCTTTGTATATCACATCAATTCTTTCTTTAATAAACGGACTTCGGCTTGGCTCAATTTGTAATCCACTTTCCAAAATGGATAATTGGGTATCAAACCCAAATAACGCGCGCATTTCCAATTGACACAAGAACCGTTCATCCTCGCGATATGAGTATATGTATAAATAACTTGCCGGATCTAGATTATTTTCATCCAAGCTTTTCTCATCCTTTACTACCCTTTTTCTTTACCTACCCATTATAAGGGAAACGACAATATTTTACCGCACATATTTCAATTATTTTACTTATTCCATTTATGGAAATTGCCTTCTACTTCGATTAGCCATGTGAGTTTCATTACTCCTAATTGAACTAAGGTGATTTATAATTAAACGTCAAAAAACCCACAGTAACTAGCTGGTGCGGGATCGTAAACTTTTTCATGTTATTCTTAACGGTACTGTTATATGCTTGTTTTCTATGTTTTTCATCGGTGGTAGAGGTTGTTCAAAAAGGGGACGTTTCTTCCCTTTTTGAACAACCTCTAAGCAATGAGCGAAGTAGCTACCACTGAACACACTTTTGGGACACGCTCTAGTTATGAAAGTTATTTGGACCAGCTAAGTAGACCGAGCTAACCCTCTTGTTCCAAGAACTTTTAATTGCTATATCGCTAATAAGCGAACTCCTATATCGACACAGTTGAATTATTTCAATGTTTCTCCTTGTTCAATCAAATAATTAACCATTCTTCCAACCTGCTCAAAGTCAAGCTCATGTGAAGCTGCTTTAATTTCTTCGTAAATCAATAGATCAATGACCTCATCTCGTTGCATATCTTCCCATTTGTTCTCTTTATCTAACTGTGCTAGTTGTGATTTGATTCGGTTTAATGCTTTTCCCAATTCATATCTCCCCTTCAAATGCTAATTTATCCAAGTTTCTTCGTAGTTTTTCCGATTCATTAGATAATTTTCGTCTCATTACTTTTTAAGCTTTAACATAAATATATAATGAACAAACCCTAAAATACAACCTCATGTTGCCATAATCCCATTCAAACTCCGTATCTAACGTTAAAATCATAGCCGTCGATTATTTTTTTATTTCAATGTCTTCTTACTCTAGCTCAACAAGGGAATCTAAGTCAGCATTAATATAAGTCGTCATATGCTCCTCCTTGAGGTATACAATTAATTATCACTAACCTACTCTTTCATAGGTCTTATTACTGCTCGTACTGGACTCCCATCTGCAGCTTTTAATGGGAGAGGCAGAGCGATTAATTCATAATCGCCTTCAGAGACATGGTCTAACATCAAGTTTTCTAAAATGGCAACATTGTATTTGAATAAAGCGTGATGGCCTTCTAAGTCTTTACTGTCAAGCGGGTCTACAGAGGGAACATCGACACCAATTAGTCGCACACCTTTTTCAGACAAATAACGAGCTCCATCGGCCGTTACATAGGGTATGCTCTCAGGGAAGATCTCAGGTTGATTTGGAACAGAGGTTTTTACTAAAAGGCGAGTTACCCCTTTTAAATCAAATTGACTTAAAGTCGATTGATCTATTTTTTCATAAGCTGAAATATCAATGATCCTTGCTTCTCCAATATATAAATTTACATCTAAATCCAAGATTGTTTCCCCATCATTTTTAAAATGAAACGGCGCATCGACATGTGTTCCCGAATGGACACTTGTTGTTATTTGACCGATATTAACCGAACCGGTTTCCTCCTTTGAATACGTCACTTTATACGAAAAAGGTGTATCTTCTGGCCAATGAGCTAACCCTTCATATAACGGCTGAGAAACATCAATCCATCGTGCCTTTTTCTGATCTTTTGATTGCATTAGGCTACCACTCCGCGTTCATTTTTAAATTTCTTATAAAGCTATTCTTCATAATCGTCTTTACTATTTATATACTATTCCATACTTCCGTAAATTAATCTCCAAACAGGTTCATTCTTTTCTTGAATTAGCAATCGAGGAAAAAAGAAATCCTGAACGTTGTAAAGGAAGCAATAGGAGTTTAATTAAGAACAACTGGAGTCATCATACAATCCGTTCATATAAAGGTTTGTTAGATTATCAATGACATCTTCATTGAAGTCCTTGTGCTAAAGGAACACTTATAATACGACATTATGTAGCGCGAGTCCTTTCTCCTTAGAATAAAGCAAAGGTTGATTTCCCATAAACTGTAACTCCTCACCTCACTGTCAATGAATCTATTGTAATAAGATACTGCTTGATTAAATATACGATTCCTTAAATAAAAAAGATAGATTCAGCCATTGTAATGACTGAATCTATCTTTTTGAATATGAATACTCTAGCCGTAAATCGCAAAAAGGAATTCGAACCTTTTAACTTCCCTTTTTCCTTACTAATTCTTGCAACCGTTGTTTACAAAACGTAATTTTCTCTTCATCTTTTATTTCGATTGCTTCGTGTAAATCCATTAATAGATAATTGATTTCAAATTTCGTCACATATTCTTGCGTTTGTTTGGAGATTGCCATGGATTCCTTTTTTTCTTGTTCCTTTTTCCTTGTTCGAATATCTATAATATCTTGCAGCTTTTTTTCTGCTCTTAGCTTCTTTCGTTCGTTAATATTTATGATTCCAAGCTTTTTCTTCCTAGCTTCAAACAGTAATTGATTAAAAGGCAATGAAAATGTCTTTTCCGTAGTGGTTAACTCCTGTATCGATAACGTAAATGAATTTTCTTTTTCGATAAATGGAAGTTCATACATTTCTTCACCGTGAATGATAAGTGTTTTTAAATCTTTGTCTGCTATCCATTCATAATGATACAATTCCTCAATCTGCTCTAAAAACGACGTCACCAATACTTTGTCCATTTCCATATTAATATTTGTAAATCGAGCGAAAAAACTCATATATTCACCTCTTTTTTTGTTTTATTTTAGCTAAACAAAAAAGCGTTCTCATTTAATGATAACTACAAAACACAATCTCTACTAAAAAGTTATTATTATTAGATTTTATGAATGTAGGTCTTGTCCAAATACTTTAATTTATATTTCCAGTGTCAATATTTTATGTATAAGCACCTCCAAATTCGGTTAAAACGAGGACATGGAGCACTATAGCTAAGATTTGGACAAACCTAGGAGGCGATATTATGGACCGTTTACAAGAAAGTTATCAGTTGCTAAACCAATTAAGGCAGCCCAACCATTTGTATCTTGCTAGTCAGTCGAAAGAATATCACTATTTTTGGATAAGAGATGCTGTTTACATGTCCCTTCCTTACATGACGAAAGAATGTGACACGTTCAAAAAGACCATGCAAGCCATACTTGATGTGTTTCGTCGGTATGAATGGAAAATCAACATTCATACCAATCAACGTCCGCAAGCAGTATATGAATACCTCCATGCCAGGTATTGTCCTGACGGCTATGAAATTCATGACCAAGAATGGGGACACGCGCAGCATGATATGATTGGGGCATTTTTATTCGCAGTAGGCTCCGGTATAATAGAACATAAAAAACCTATATTTCGAGACGATCGAGATCACCAAATAGTGCAAAAGCTTGTGTTTTACTTAATTTGTTGTAACTACTGGGAAGATGAAGATAATGGCATATGGGAAGAAACGAAAGAACTGCACGCAAGCAGTGTTGGTGCGTGTGTAGCAGGATTAAAAGCAGTACAATCAATTATTTTCGTTCCCCAAGAAGCAATAGATAAAGGGCTAGAGACATTAGATACATTGTTCCCTAGAGAAAGCTACACAAAAGATGTAGATCTTGCACAACTTAGTCTGATTTATCCTTATAAACTGTATGACGGTGACAAAGCGAAGCAAATCATAAACCGAGTGGAACGGTCATTGCTACGCTCAAATGGAGTAATACGTTATCAAGGCGACAGCTACTTTTCAAAATTCGAACAGTCCCATGGGCGCTGTCATGAACCGACGTTTTATTTCGGAACAGAAGCTGAGTGGACGTTTGGACTTCCATGGCTCTCCCTTTGTTGGCTCTCTTTAAATGACGAAGAGCGTGCTATTCACTATTTAGAACGAACGAAACAAGTTATGCTAGAAGATGCAGTTTTACCAGAAGCGTATTTCGCTCAATCGAATGACCCTAACCCCAATACACCACTTGGCTGGTCAAGTGCAATGTATATATTGGCTCAAGAAAATCAACGAGATACGGCCGTATAGATTTTGTATTGTATTGGAATATAATTCACACATAACTATTAATTCAAAAGCCTGCATTTGATATGCAGGCTTTTGCAATTATTCGTCGTATAATGGCTTTCTTCCGCTAAAACCTTCATGTTCTCCATGATAATGTGTAATTTCAGACTCTCCTTGCTTCCAGCAAAGAAGAATGTCATTTCCGTCTTTAATAGATGGAAAATCAAGAAGTCCTAAGTCAATATCCTTCAATTGGGCACCTGAGGATTCAATATTATATACATGAACTTGCGCTTGCATTTCTAAAAACTCGAGTTCACTCTCATTCATAAAGATTTCTTCTGTATCAGTTTGAAGTTGGTGATTGGTTTCTTTGATTTTATTTAATTGCTTTAATTGATATTGAAATTTATTTTTTAGTTGCTGTAAGTCTACTAGCTCTTTTCTGAGTGTTGGCAAAAGTGCATTGGCTTCTACTAATGAGAAATAAATTTTAGACATATTAGCACCTCCATAACTATTATAACAAAAAAAATTCACTATAAAAAGAACTCAACTTTATCCATTTAGTTCATTTGCTAATTGTACTTTTTTAACGATTGTACTATTTGTTGAAATTCTTCTTCATTAAGACCTACAGCTGAAATGTTATAATATGGAAACGAGTCAGCCTCTCCTCTTCTCGTGATCGGAATAAAGGTAAAATGCAAAGCATTTACTGAAGGAGTTACGCTATATTCTCCGACAAATTGACCTATAATTTCATACGAAAAAAATGGGCTTAAATCATATGGATTTTCTTCTGTCTCGACGAATTCTAATAATTTGTCCCAATTTAAGTTAGAATAGGAGTCTTGTGTGAGTTCAACACGCATTGACCCCTCTTCATTTTGATACTTTAGATAAAAGAATTCATTCTCGAGTTCACTTTTTACTAGTTCAAACTCGACAGGGATATAATTTGGAATCAATATCGGATAATTAACCTGTACGATCGCTTTATTTATCGTATTTTCATTGTTTTGGCATCCACCTGCATATAAAACGACCGCTAATAGTAATAAGTGCATCGAAATCCGCATGGCAAACCTCCTAAAACCAAATCTTTTAACATGCAAACGACCTTGTGCTTACTCGTTATAAATTAACCATACCATTTTCTTCAGTCCCTATAGGTTAGATTTCAATATTTCATCTCAGACAATATGAATTTTTCTATATATTCCAAGCAATTTTTAGCACCTAAACCTCACGTTCAATTTCAGGTTCGATCAAACCTCCAAATCCAAGTAAGATCATTCAAGCTAAATTTGAATCGAAGTTGTTATAGTAGTTGGAAGTCGGATAAACTTTAACTCGTTGATTTATCGCACTTGTTAGTAACTGTTATTCTTACATTCAAATAACAAGAGGGAAATAGATAGGGAAACAAAAACGGAAGCCCACCTTGTAGGTTTCCTTCCGTTTTTGAAAGATATATAATAGATACTTTTAGAAAATATTTCTCTCTTTTATCCTTTTTACAGCTGTTTTTAATACTTCTTCGCTATGGACAAGTGATATTCGCAAATACCCTTCTCCTTCTGAGCCGAACGCTATTCCGGGGACGGTTACGATCCCGACTTCATCGATCAATTTATATGTAAATTCGGTTGAAGTATATGGTTTAGGTACGTTTGCCCATATGAACATAGATGCTTGAGGAGAATTGACATTCCATCCAACTGAATGTAGTCCCTCTACTAGTATATCTCTACGTTTTTTGTAAATCTCTCTAAGCTCGGCACTAAAAGTAGTTGTATTAGAAAGTGCGCAAACGGCTGCTTGTTGAATCGGCAGAAAAACACCAAAATCTAAATTAGACTTCAAGCGATGTAATCCTTCGATCACTCTCTCATTGCCAACGACATAACCAATCCGACACCCTGCCATATTAAAACTTTTTGATAGAGAATTAAATTCAATTCCGACTTCTTTCGCACCAGGAATGGCTAAAAAGCTAATCGGCTTTTCATGATAATACAATTCTGAATAAGCAAAATCATGTAAAACCATAATATTATATTTTCTAGCAAAACTAACAACACTTTCAAAGAACTCTTTGGTTGCCATAGCTGGAACTGGGTTACCTGGAAAATTAAGAATCATTAACTTTGCTTTGAATCGAATATCTTCAGGGATTTGTTCCAAATCTGGTAAAAACTGATTTTCTTCGTGAAGAGGCATGTAGTACGGTTTAGCCTCAGCTAAAGAAATTCCAGCAGCGTAGGCTGTATAACCTGGGTTTGGGACAAGTATGATGTCACCAGGGTCGGTTAGAACGGATGGTAAATGAACGAGTCCATCTTGTGACCCCATAACCATTAACGCTTCTTTTTCTGGTGAGATTGTAACATGATATTGACTAGAGTAATAGTTTGAGACCGCTTGAAGAAATTCAGGAGTACCTTCTAACGAATACCTATATAAAGATGGATCCTTCACTTGCTTTGCTAATTCTTCCATTACAAAAACAGGAGGTGGAAGATCCGGACTACCAATACTTAAATCAATTATATGTTGACCGTCTTCAACTTTTTGTTTTTTGTATGTAGCTAATTCGTTGAAAATACTCGTTTGAAATCGATTCATTTTTTTTGAAAACGAAATTGACATGACTTATACCTCACTTATCGTTGTTTCTTAATTTATCTATTATATCAAATTGAAAGAAGAGGTTCTTTAAAAATATGTATAACCTATTTTTGTCCAAACATCCTACTAGAAAAAAATAGGTAATTTCATTGATACTGCTGATGTATATGTTGTTGGTACGTCTGAAGAAATTGTCGGAAAAGCTATTAAAGATAAGCGTCAAGACGTAATTCTTGCGACAAAAGTTCGAATGAAAGTCGGAGATCGTCCTAATGATGTTGGGTACTCACCTAAACGTGTTGTCGATGGTATTGAAGCAAGCTTAAGACGTTTGCAGACAGATTATGTCGATTTATATCAGCTTCACGTTTGGGATCACTTGACTCCTATTGAAGAAACGTTACGTACATTGGATGACTTAATTTCTTCTAGTAAAGTTCGCTACATTGGTTGCGCTAATTTTTTAGCTTGGCAAGTAATGAAGTCTCTCTCGGTCAGTGAACAAAAAGGCTTTGCCAAGTTCATTTCCATTCAACCACAATACAGTTTGATTAATCGCGAAATGGATCGGGAAGTAATGTCTTTATGTTTAGAAGAAGGCATGGGAGTGCTTCCATGGGGACCTCTTGGAAGTGGCTTTTTAACCAGAAAATATGAAGGGTTAGAAACTCCGTCTTTCGGTCGTTTATCTCAAGGATTGCAAGGGGAATCAAGCTGGGAAAATAAAGGGCTAGTACGCAATTTCAAGATTGTAAATAAAGTAAAAGAAATTGCTTCTCAAATTGAAAAGACACCAGCGCAAGTTGCGTTAAACTGGTTATTGATGAAAGAAGGAGTTACATCACCTATTTTTGGAGCTCGTACACTTGAACAATACCGTGAAAATATTGGCGCTGTGGGATGGAAATTATCCCATGAACACTTTACCGAACTCGATAAGATAAGCGCCTTGCCTTCTGAGTATCCAAATCATTTTATTGAAAAGTTTCAGCGCAGTTTATAAAAAATACAACTAGAAAAAGGTCAAATAAATTGACCTTTTTCTAGTTTAAAGGGTGCTGTTGATATAAACGTAAATCGACTTTATGATTTATCACCTTAACCCCTTCATTCTCTAATGAAATTGTTTGGACGAGAACCTTATTTTCATCTTTTATAACAATCTCACCTTTTGTGTTTACAACTCTATGCCAAGGTAAGTTGTATTTCCGGCTCATCGAGTGAAGAATTCGAACAAATTGTCTTGCTACTCTAAGACTACCTGCAAGTTTAGCTATTTGTCCATACATCATCACTTTTCCAACAGGTATATGTTTAATAATATCAAGAACTTTTTCAGGTAATCGTCCTGCCATTAAACTTCACCCTTATTAATAGATGATATATAAGGGTTTATAAAAATACATCCATTTATCACTTTTATTTTTTCGATAAGTCAATTGCTTTCTTAATGTCTTTATAGGAATTTGACTTTCCATACATTAAGACGCCACCACGATAAACTTTCCCACCAAAGATTGCAAGAATGAAGATAGCGATTACTAAGACGACAATCCCAAGTATCGGTTCAATCATAGGAATGTTTAACATACCCACTCGAAGAAACATAACCATAGGTGTAAAAAATGGGATATAGGAAGCTATCGTTATCACTGATGAATCAGGAGCCCCTAAACCAAACATTGCAATAAAAAATCCGATCATAACAAGGAATGTCATCGGTAAAATCATTTGCTGTACATCTTCTATCCGACTAACAAGTGAACCTAGTAACGCTGCAATTGTTGCATATAAAAAGTACCCTAATAAAAAGAACACAATTGCGTATAAAATGATTGATGCTGAAAGGTCCCCAAATCCAAAAACATCAAAAAATCCACCAACTAATTCTCCCTGATTTTGTATTAATGACACGTATCCAACTATGAGTAATACCGTTAGCTGGGTTAGTCCTACTAATCCAATACCAATGATCTTAGCGAACATTTGCTTTATAGGTGAAACACTTGAGATTAAGATTTCCATCACGCGAGATGACTTTTCTGTAGCGACTTCCGTTGCAATCATATTCGCATACATGATGACTGAGAAATAAATGAAAAATAGCAGGATATATACAATCCCTCTTGCTTGATTTAGTTCTTCTTCTGATTTAGCACCTTCCACAATAGCTTCTTGTATAAATATAACAGGTGAGTGTAATAGAGCTAACTCATCTATTGATAAATCTAGTTGGACCGCAGCTTTAGTTAATTGGATTTGTTGAAGTGCAGCTTGAATATTAGATGTAATGGCATTTCCTGATAAGGACGTTGATTTATACACCGCTTTTGGCAGATTCTCAGTTCCATAAGCTAAAATAAGAAGACCTTCATACATTCCTTCTTCGACCTGCGCCTCAAGCACTTCCTCTGTTTCTGTTGCTAAAACGAGCGCTATATTTTCATTTAATAAATTTAACTCTTCTTCGAGGATTGGAAACATCTCATCTGTCTGATCAACAACGGCTACTTGATCGCTTTTATCTTCCCCTTGGAACGCATGAATGATGAGGCCAATATTAGACATTAACAGAATCGCAGCGGCTAAGATGATCGTTGTAATAATAAATGATTTGGCTTTCAATTTAGAAAAATAGGCATGTGAAAGCATGATCCAGAAATTACTCATAAGAAGTTCCTACCTTTTCTATAAAAATATCATGCAAGGAAGGCTCTTCCAATTCAAACTTCCTAACAAACCCTCTTGAGACAACTTGATGAAAAACCTCTTCTGCAGCTCCTTCAGATTCAACCTGTAATTGAACTCCTTCTGTCGTTTTCCTCCATTTTAATACACCAGGTAACGACTTCAGATCTGTCAAATCAAAATCAGCATGAATTGAAACATTTTTCTTTCCGAAGGATCGTTTTATTAATTTTAATTCACCTAATACCACAGGCGTACCTTTATGCATGATACATAGATTCTCGCACAATTCTTCAACATGCTCCATCCGGTGGCTTGAAAATACAATCGTTGTCCCACTTTCTTTAATTTCTTTCACAGCATCTTTTAATAGTTCTACATTGACTGGATCCAGCCCGCTAAATGGTTCATCTAAAATAAGTAGTTTAGGTTTATGTATGACTGCAGCTATAAATTGAATTTTTTGTTGGTTTCCCTTTGAAAGTTCTTCAATTTTTTTATGTTTATTTTCAGGAACATTCAACCGATCTAGCCATATATCTAACTCATGTAAAATGTCTTGCTTTTTCATGCCTCGTAAACGAGCAAGGTAAACGATTTGATCACTCACCTTCATTTTTGGGTACAGGCCTCTCTCTTCTGGCAAGTACCCAATCTCCGGAGTTGTTTCATAGTTTACTGCTTTCCCATTCCATGAAATACTCCCTTCTGTTTGATCCAATAACCCTAAAACCATGCGAAATGTAGTTGTTTTCCCTGCACCATTCGCACCGAGGAATCCAAACATTTCTTTAACAGGAACCTCGAGCGTCAGATTATCTACTGCAGTAAAACTGCCGAATCGTTTCGTTACATTTCGTAACACTAATCCCATCTTTCCACACCCTTTCATAGTAAACATTACCATTCTTTTCATACGAAGAACACCATGTTACTTGATAATAGACTTACGTACAGACTAAGAGAAAGTTTCATTAATTACTAATTGACACAAAAATAGCGTAACATATGCTACGCCATAATCATTAATTAACAAATATAACTATTTGAGTTCTTTTGATTGAGCTTTTGCATCTGTATACACTGGAGAGCTTTCTAAATACAATAAAGCACTAACAGCAAAATGATCTGAAGCATCACTTTCAATCACATTCACTTCATTTACAATGAAATCCGAGCTATGAAAAATGTAATCAATCTGCCAGTTTTGATTTTTATAGGTTTGAATCGGAATTCCTTTGTTGTTTTTTGTTAATTTATCGTTCCACTGACGATACACTGGCTCGCTTGGAACTGCATTCAAATCTCCAGTTAAAATAATAGGACCGTCTAGATTTGTTAGTTTTTGATTAATCTTATCAATTGCACCTGAACGTTCAGCTCTGTCTAAACCTAAATGGGCATTAATTACATTTAGTGTTTGAGTGGTCTGTGACTTGAACTTCTACAACTAATGCTGCTCTATTTTCTAATCTATGGTGGAAATGCATAGTTTTCGTATTAATAATAGGGAAACGGGTCAGTATCGCATTGCCATAATAAAGACCAGGATAGGCGATTGAAGGAGAAAAATACGCATTCATATTGAGTTCTCTTGCAATAGTGTAAACTTGATCATTGAAATACGATCGTAGGCTATTTCGTTCGACTTCTTGTAAACTAATAATATCAGCATCTAAAGATTGCAACGTTTCAATCGTTCGCTTTAAATTCACAAGTTTATCTTGACCTTTACCAAATTGAATATTATAAGTTGAAACCGCTATCATTTTTTCTTGCTCTAAAAAGACACTATCGTGATTATGCAAAATATACGAGTCTTTATTTTGCGAATGATAATAAAATAATGAAAGCATGAAAACGATTACTAATATAAAGATGAGTATATACTTCCTCAACAACTAGCCCCCCTTTCCTATTCATCCAATTGCATATACATAAGAAAAATAAAGACAAATGAGAGGCAGTTGAATACAAAAAAAGCTTAGCTCTACTTCGCTAAGCTCTTTTGTACTCACTTATAATTCAAAGTCTACCCCAATGCTATCTACGCGTCCTACTTCTCTGATGAACGCAGCTACATCTTGGTGTTTTTCATCGTTTGCGTACGCATCTAAAGCAGCTCTATCTTCAAAACGAACTGTTAATACAACTTGATATTCTTTGCTTTTTTCAGCAAAATTCAGACCTGCTTGGAGATCAACAATACCTGTTAAGTGATTTTTTAATGCTTTAAATTGTTCAATAACTTCTTGAAGTTGTTCCTGAGTTGTCGTTTCTGAAAATTTAAGGAGTACTGTTCGATTAATCATAAGAGTGCCTTCTTTCTATGTCAATTATGTATCCAATTATATAGTAACGTGCATTGTGGTTCGATGCAATCGATCAGCACTATAATAAGAGATAAGAAACACCTTTATGCATTTGTCATATAAATGTATGTTATAATTATCAATGTGAATTAAAAAAGCACATTGTTAATAATATTAAATCAACACAAGGTCAAGAGCTATTTCAATAATAACATTTCCCTTCTAGTTTGCCTCTCCTTACGAACAACTAAATTACCTAATCTACAAAACTTATTTTTAGTTGGTTTTATCGATTATAATACTATACAACTTTCACAAGTTATATTTCGTGAAGCGAAATTTGTGTTCTTTCTTAATTTACATTGTATAGCTAAAGGCACTAGTGTTGCATTAATTTAATTTCACTATTATAAATACTCCAAATGTTCAATAATTTTATTTTGCGCAAAGAAAA
>NZ_JAWRVL010000030.1:0-41172 GCF_036663595.1 Halalkalibacter lacteus | reverse complement strand
TACTATATCCATTTGAATAATCGGATTTAAAAACAAAAAAAACAGGCTGTTGAGAACACTTTCTCAACAGCCTGAGCAAAAGCGAGCTACTCTCAAGTAGCTCGCTTTTGCTATTCTTTTTATTTCCTATTCGACAAACTTCGGGCGGTGCCAGGCACCCCCGCGGCCTCATCAGCAATGATCGTCACATTACTATGATTTTTTAACACGGATGCTGGAAATTCTTCGGTGGCATCACCATAAAACAATCGTTGCAGTGCTTCTGCTTTCTGCTTTCCTGACACTAGTAACAAGATTTGCTTGCTTTGTAAAATCGTTTCAATTCCCATCGTAATAGCTTGATGTGGAACTTCTTTTGCACTACGAAAGAAGCGAGCATTCGCTTTTCGTGTTGTGAATTCAAGGTCGACGACATGAGTTTTCGTTGAAAAGGATGTCCCTGGTTCATTAAACCCAATATGTCCATTTAGGCCAAGCCCTAATATTTGCAAATCAATTCCACCAGCATCGGTAATCAGCTTTTCATAATGTAGACATTCCTGTTCCAAATCGTCTCCCGTACCATTTGGGACATAGGTATGACTCTTTTGAATATCAATCTTTTTAAAAAATTGATTCTCCATATAATAGCGATAACTATTTGAATGCGTTTTGTCTAACCCAACATATTCATCTAAATTAAACGTTGTCGTATGAGCAAAAGAGACCGCTTTACGATTGTATTGGTCAATTAACAATTCATATAAACGCTCTGGCGTTGATCCAGTCGCGAGTCCAAGAACAGGAGATGGCAAGGAACTCACCTTGTCCAAGACAATACGACATGCTTGCTCACTCATTTCTTCATGATTCTTCACTTTGACAAGGTTCATTTCCCTTCCTCCTTATAAGCTATTTTCCCCCGACAAATTGTGTATTTTATCGTTAACTCATCATCGACCAATAACAAATCTGCATCCTTTCTAACTGCTAAACTGCCTTTCCGATCATACAGTTGTAACTGCTTCGCTGGATTGCTAGAAGCCATTTCAATGAGCTCACTAACTGATGCATTCGTAAATCGACGCATATTTTTAACTGCATCAATCATTTTTAACATACTTCCTGCCAACGTGCCGTCTTGTAAGGTAGCCTGCTTTTCATCTACTGTCACCATTTGTCCGCCTAAGTCATAATTACCTGGAGCTAAGCCTTTGGCCCGCATCGAATCCGTAATTAAAATCAGTCGGCTTGGTCCGATATTTTTATAAATTAACTTCACCATATCAGACGAAACATGAATTCCATCAGCAATGATTTCACTTCGCAACTCCTCTAATAAAAAAGCTGCCCCTACCACTCCCACATCTCGGTGATGAAGCCCAGACATCGCATTGCACAGATGAGTCACTTGTCGTACTCCTAGCTTAACGACTTCCTTCATTATGTCTATTCCTGCTCCGGTATGCCCGACTGATACATTTATCCCTTGACCAGCTAAATAGGTAAGAAGTGTGTGAGCTTCATCCCTCTCAGGTGCGAAGGTAATTGTTTTGATCTTGTTTCCAGCTTTCGTTTGCCATTTTGAAAACAACTCAATCGAAGGGGGAACCACATACTCTTCTGGTTGAGCACCAGCCTTCGTTTTTTCAATAAAAGGTCCTTCTAGATGAACACCTAGTAACTCTGAGGTTTGCGGCTTATTTTTATAAACAGCTATATTTTCTAGTGCAGCCTCAATACTTTCCTGCGACTGCGTAATCGTTGTCGCTAAAAAACTAGTCGTTCCTTCTTCTGGCAAAACTTGTGCAAGCTTCTCCAATGCTTCTGGAGTGGTATCCATCACATCAGCTCCGCTTGCCCCGTGGATATGGCCATCAATAAATCCTGGTATGGCATTTAACCCTTCCCCATCAATGATTTTTCCATTTTGATTATTCCATTCTAGTTCGTTTATTGCCCCCATTTCTTCGATCTTTGAACCTTTTAGTAATAAATACCCTTTTTCAATAACTCCAGTCTCTGTATACAATCGTATATTTTTTATAAGTAGTGTTTCATTTTTCAATCGACTCACTCCTAGGCATCGTCTCTTTTGTTAATGTATCATAAGGGCATAAGATTTCTAAAGAAGATCCTGTTCTATTAGTTCGACGAGTCACTTACAAAACGGTGAGCCATTTGAATATAGCCGAACGTCTTATCGGGCGGATAAGTATAAGATTCAAATGCCAAGGTAGAGTTTATAGAAAATAAATTCCAAGCGTCACATAAATCATTCTAGTTCGAGTAGCGCTGAAAACAAAAAACGTTACCTAGCTCTACTAAATCTACTAGCAGTTCGTAATTTGTAACTCCCCTTGATAGCACCATAAAAACGGTTACCTTTTTAAAACGTTTCAACAATATACCGTGTGGCAAAGTTCCCTCTCTTTCTGCAACATCATCGAGTAACTTCGGAGGTACCAGCCCCTGACACATAATCTCTCAGAACATATTTACAAAATTCACTCTCTTTTTCTATGCAAGCTGACAATAGCTTTATAAACAACTTCCAGAGGATATCCATGATGACCCTGCACTCTTTCATGCCGATGGCTATTCCAAGCTCCAAGCAAAAATTGAAGTTTCTGAGCTAATGGACGCAGAGTCATATCTGTATTCAAAAGTCGGCGATCAAGATTTCATTGCACGTGTTGATTCCCGAACGGACTTAACAGCTGGAACTTCATTAGAACTTGCCGTCAATATGAACAAAGCCCACTTCTTTGACCCAGAATCTGAAATCAGAATACGTTAACCAATTCAATGGGGGATTGCCAGGCACGTCCCGATTGAAACAAACTTCGGGAGGTGTCTGGCACGCGCTTCGCTCCTAGGCTATAATTAAGAGTGAAATAGCTTAATTATTGGAGTGAACATACTTTTGAAAACAAAAAAAGCATTACCTATTTTATTTTTAGTTATGTTTCTCGTTATGGTAGGGTTTGGAATTATTATTCCTGTTATCCCCTTCTATGCTGAGGAAATGGGGGCCTCTCCAACTCAACTAGGCTTTTTGATGGCTGTTTATTCATTCATGCAGCTTCTTTTCGCTCCGATGTGGGGGCGGATATCCGATCGAATCGGCCGAAAACCAGTGATGATGATCGGAATTCTCGGACTAGCTCTCTCTTTTTTCTTAATGGCCATCTCCACGCAGCTATGGATGCTTTTTGCTGCTAGAATCATTGGCGGTTTTCTCTCTTCTGCAAACATGCCCACTGTTATGGCGTATGTAGCTGATATTACAACAGAGGAAGATCGCGGAAAAGGAATGGGGATCGTCGGTGCTGCGATCGGTCTAGGCTTTATTTTCGGTCCTGCCATTGGTGGTATTTTTTCACAATCAAGCATTAACATGCCGTTTTATATTGCAGCAGTTACCTCTTTGCTTACCTTTTTCTTAGTGTTGATTAGCCTACAGGAATCATTAACAGTAGAAAATCGGAAAAAGCAATCCAAGAAAAAAAGTTCAGTTCGCCAAACATTAAAAGGACCTAATTCAGTTTTATTTAGTCTCCAGCTATTTATCTCGTTATCCTTATCCGGGTTGGAAGCAACGTTTGCTTACTTTGCTGCTGAGAAAGCCGGACTAGGCTCGTTACAGCTTGGCTATATTTTTATGATTATGGGGTTTGCGGGTGCCCTTGTACAAGGTGGATTGGTCGGAAGAATGACGAAGAAGTTCGGGGAAGGCTTTGTCATCCAACTGGGAATTGTTGTCTCAGCGATTGGCTTCGGACTTATTTTATTCGTTGATAGTTTTCTTACGGCAGCTATTTTCCTAACAGTTTTTGGCATAGGAAACGGATTGATCCGTCCAAGTGTTTCTTCCCTCGTCACCAAAACATCGACAACTGGACACGGTAGTACGACAGGGCTCTTATCATCATTCGACTCACTTGGAAGAATCATAGGTCCTCCTCTAGGAGGTTGGCTGTTTTCGATTTCGATTGGACTGCCCTATCTTTCAGGAATCATCCTATCGGCCATCGCTTTTCTTTTATATCGCATCTACATGACGCAAACAACTAAGCTTCACGTACGTTCTTCGTGAATAGGGAAGGAGAGAGTCTTTTAATGACGACTCCCTCCTTCTTTTCATATAAGTTCTAGATTCAACCTCTCACAAAAGAATAATGCTTTACTCAATCCCTGCCATATGGGGGTTTTTTATGTTTTCCATTGGATTTACACAAATCCCCGTCTATGTTTTAAAGAATTTCCTTACTACCAATAACCATTTTTCATCTGTCGACATAATTCGGGCGGTGCCAGGCACGCACCTGTCTATACCAATAAGAGATTACAAGAATACTCTTTATTAGAAGGAGGTGAGTAGTATGTTCAAACTATATTTAGATCCAGGTCATGGTGGGTCTGATTCAGGCGCAGTTGGGAATGGATTACAAGAAAAGAACATTACATTAGATATCGCACTCCGCATTCGTGATCTGCTTGCGAGAGATTACGAAGATGTAACTGTTCGAATGAGTCGAACAACCGATACATCTAGAAGTTTAAGTGCGCGTACCAATGATGCCAATTCATGGGGAGCTGATTATTTTTTATCGATTCATGTGAATGCATTTAATGGCTCAGCACAAGGGTATGAAGATTTTATCCACAATAGCTTATCAGATTCCTCTCAAACAGCCCAATACCGAAATATCATGCACGAAGAAATTATGAAAGTAAATAACCTAACAAACCGCGGAAAAAAGAAAGCAAATTTTCATGTATTACGCGAAACAGCTATGCCAGCTCTGTTAACGGAAAATGGGTTTATCGATCATGCTGGTGATGCGGAAAAATTAAGAAGTTCAAGCTGGCGTCAAGCAGTCGCTCAAGGTCATGTTAACGGCTTAGCACGAGCTTTCAACCTTACTAGAAAACAACCTACTACTCCAAGCGACCTTTATCGAGTCATTGTCGATGGTACTCAAGTTGGTGCCTATCAAGATGAACAAAATATTCTTAATGCCGTCCAGCGTAATCTCCAAACTGCCGAGCGAATTGTCGTAGAAAAAGTGTAAGATGCCTTAGCAAACAACTCAAACTAGATTGTTTTGATAAAAAAGGATACCGTATAAAATAATATTTGGAAACGAGTGTGATTGATTTCGCACTCGTTTTTTGACGTGCTTATTATTTTCGAGCTCAAGAGTCATGAATACCTCAACCGGTACTGAAAAGGTGGTTTTATTGCAAATGTTTTTGCTGAAACAAACCCAAACCGAGGATATTACTTGTACGTATGTCGCGTAGATTCGTTTCACTCTTGTCAAGATCTTTGCTAAATTTGTCGTAGAAAACTCTAGTACACAAGACACATTTCGTCTGACTTCCCTCTTAAAACTTGATATAGTTTGGTGAGAGATTATAGAGTATATTTAGAAAAATCTAGAATTTACACGATGCGACTTCATTGCACCTCTCTTACTATTATAGAAAAGGTGGTTTTGCTCACGTGAAAATGTTCTTCTATTACGCAACCATAGCTGTCAGTGTCTTTTTATTTCTATTTGGTTATTTGCATTATCAGAACAAATTAGAGTCGATCGCTGCTGAGTCTAACGAGCAAGCGTCCGCATTAGCCGCCCCTTCAAAAGAAACGGTAAGTGAGAAAGAAGTGAAAGATGTCGAACGAGAACTTGGTGGGACGATAAAAAATCTTGCTGAAGACATAGCAGATGGGGGTGAAATTCGTGTCACCGTATTTGGTTCAGCCTCTTTGACGAGTGTTGATGAAGCAGATTCATTTCCCCACTTACTAATTTCTGAGATCCAACCTTCTTTGCCTAATCATAAATTAACGCTAACCGTTATCGAAATTGATCAAGCCACATCAGCTGAAGTGCTCGAAAATGACTACATCGATTCGGTCATCGATAGTCAACCGGACCTCTTGCTAACTGAACTGCTGATGGGAAACGATTATGAAAATATCTCATTTGAGGACATGTTTAAAAACCTTGAAGCAATCCTCGAGCAAACAAAAGAAGCTCTACCTAACACAAAAATCGTGACGTTCCCGACAAACCCGATTCCTCATGCCGCTGATTATGATGATCAAAGCAATCAGCTAAGAAAATTGATCCGAAATGAAGGGTATGTTTATGCAAACCATTGGAGAGCATGGCCAGAAGAGGATGAAGAACTTAGTCTATATGTAGAGAATCAATTGCCTACAAAAGAAGGACATCTTATTTGGGCAGACTATATGGCGACTTACTTATTACAAGAATAGGAAGCTTATCCCCTACCCTTCACAATGTGCGAGGTTCGGGGATTTTCTTTTGTAAATTCAGGCTTCGTGCTATTGCTAGTAGATCAATAAATGAACAGCTTCCTGCTATTTTAAAAATAGATGGAGACTTTTTCTTCGACAAATTTCGAGCGGTGCCAGGCACCTAGTCATTTCTACTCAATTACTAGAAAAAACCTTGGAATTTTGCTAATTTATGTTTAAATTAGTTTAAAGGAGGTTTTTTCCATGAAAAACAAAGCTATCATTTTACTTCCTCTTTGTTTATTATTCTTGGTGATGTTATCTAGTAAATCACATGCTGAGCAGAATTTTTTACAAAAGGAAGACCGCGGCGCACATGTCGTAGAGTTACAAAAGAAGTTAATTGCCTTAGAATACTTACATACAAATGCGACGGGCTACTATGGACCGTTGACAGAGGCAGCCGTACGGAATCTTCAGCAAGATTTCCAACTATTAAGTGACGGGGTTGCAGGTCCACAAACACTTAATCGCCTTCAGGAAATTGAAAAAATCGCTAAAATCGTACATGGGGAAGCACGCGGTGAACCGTATGAAGGCCAAGTAGCCGTTGCTGCCGTAATCAAAAACCGTCTCCATTCATCAGAATTCCCTTCATCCGTTGAAGGAGTCATTTATCAACGCAATGCCTTTACTGCTGTTCATGATGGTCAATATGACTTAACTCCAACCCGAGCATCATATAAAGCAGTAAGAGATGCATGGAGTGGGTGGGATCCTTCTCAAGGAGCTACATACTATTACAATCCAACAATCGCAACATCGGAATGGATCTTTACGAGAACACCGAAGTTTACAATTGGAAGGCATCTTTTTGCCGATTAATAAACAGGAAAAGAGCCCCATACCTTTTTGGTAATGGGGCTTTTGAGGCATCTTTTCTGTTTTCTTAGTACCTTATTCTTTCGACAAACTTCGGGCGGTGCCAGATACCTAGACACGTTGCTTCACTCTCTTCTCGGGCATATCCGGCATTGCATTGACAGAAACAACTTCCTCTGTCTTTTTCGTTGGAGCATCCCAATGCTGCTCATTCCCTGGTAAATCATCAAACCAAGCAGCATCTTTAGGACAATCGAGCACCATAAATTTACCGTACTCATCGTCTCTGGACTGGTGATATTTCAAATAGGCTTTGCCGTCTTCTATTGCTAGAATTTCAATCTTCCCTGATGTATGACTCATCGAAAGTCTGACACGCTTTCCAAGTCCAGACGTTTTCGCTTTCGCCTTTTCGACGATTTGATAGGCCTCTTCTAATGAAAGAACAAAATCATTATTCCCTGCTACTGGTCGATTGATAAAGAAATAGTACGGTGTCACCCCAGCCCATGATAGCTGATCAAGCAGTTTGGCAAGCACTTCTGGATCATCATTAATTCCTTTTAAGACAGGTGTTTGATTGACGACAATCGCTCCAGCATCATGCAAAGCTTGAAACGCACGTTTAGCTTCTTCTGTAATTTCAACTGGGTGATTAATATGAGCCATAATGTAAATTCGATGCTCTGGCGTCGAATATTCTCGAATCAACTCCAGCAACTTCTCATCCTCGTAAATACGCATTGGATTAAAAACAGGCAGCTTTGATCCAATGCGAATAATCTTCACATGATCAATCGCACGTAAGCGCTCAATAATCATCCGAAGCTTCTTCGTTGCTAGAATAAGAGGATCTCCCCCTGTTAACAGGACATTATTGATTTCTGGTGTATTCGCTATGTATTCAATACCAGGATCGACATCAGACATTGCTTCCTTTACATCATTTCGAAACAGTCGTTTACGGAAGCAGTAACGACAGTACGCCCCACATACTTCTGAGCAAATAAGAAGCGCCGTCGTTTTATATTTATGTTGACACCCCGGTACGACATAATTTGTATCCTCATCCGATGCATCCCAGCGTCCGTATTCTTTTAGTTCGCCTTCATTTGGAATGACGAGCTTATGGATTGGATCGTTTTCTGGATCATCCCAATTAATCAAATTTAAATAGTAATCATTAACTCGGAACACATATTTATCTGTAATCTTTTTCAATTGTTCTCTTTTGTGTTCAGGTATTTGCTCAATCTTCTCAACACTTGTCACGTACTTCGGCATATGTTAGATACCCTCCATCTCGTTCGATTTTGAAGTCTCTTACCTATTTATGAGACTAGTATTTTATCAGCAAACTAAAATCCAGCCTAAGAATAAGCTTAACAACCCCAAAAGAACCTCGTCAAACGACCTATTAGCTTAAAAGAAGAGCTGACTTGCCAGGATATCCATCATACACCATATACCTGCTCTAAGATCTCATTACTCGCAGCTATCCAATATGAGTCTATAAATTGCAGCAAAAAAAAGAAGCAACTACTCATTCTAAAAAACGAGAGAATGAGTGTTACTTCTTCGACAAAATTCGGGAGGTGCCACCCTATTCATACCTCAACGCATCTACCGGTTGTAGCTTCGATGCTTTCAACGAAGGAAGCAGTCCGAACACGATTCCAACAAACATAGAGAATATAAGTGAACCGATGATCGCTGGGACTGAGATGAGAAACGGCATGCCCGTTATCATCGAAATAAACTTGGCAATCCCAATTCCTCCTCCAATTCCAAGAGCCCCACCTAAACTTGTTAATACAATTGCCTCTGTTAAAAATTGAAACAGAATGATGTAGCGCTTCGCTCCTAACGCTTTTTTAATACCGATCTCACGTGTACGTTCTGTCACCGATACGAGCATAATATTCATAACACCAATTCCACCAACTAATAAGGAAATACTAGCAATTCCACCTAAGAGTAGCGCAAACGTCCGGTTATAAGCGGCCATTTCTTCAGCAATCTGCTGCATATCCATCACAGAATACATCGCTGTTTGCATATCAACAGGAGAAAGATCGGCATTTAGTATATCAGCAGCCATCATGCCCGCCTCTTGAATATGTTCGGAAGAGATCGCTTGAACAGCAATTTGCGTCGGTGCTTCGAATCCTTCTAATAGCGGCCACACTCCTCTTGGAAGATACATTTTCGGTTGAGTCCAATCGCCATAATAAAAGACATCCTCTTCTACTTTATCGGTAAACACACCGACGACACGAAAAGGAATACCTGACATATCAATTAGTTGCCCAACCGCCTCTCCTTCTGGGAACAACTCATTCCTTGCATCTTCATTAATCAACACGACTTGACTCGTACCCGTTAACTCATTTGACGATAACTGCCGTCCCTCTACAAGAGTCATCGGAAAAAGATCAAAATAGCCTTCGTCTATCCCGTATATTTGCGGGTAAGCTGAGTTTGTCTGATGAAAAGCCATCACATTCCAAGATTCGTGATAAAGAGAGACTCCTGCCACATTAGACTGGCTGCGAATCATCTCGACGGTTTCCTCTTTCACTGGAGGAGCTGAGAGATAGGAAGTCGTATTATAATACCCTTCTCCCATCATGCTCATATCTTCATAGACAACGTTAATGGTATTGTTCCCCATCCCGACTAAATTACTTTTTAACGCTTCACTCTGTCCTTCAATGATCGAGACGATCGCAATAATGGCAGCGATCCCGATGATAACACCTAACATCGTTAAAACGGAACGGAGTTTATGAGAAAAAATTGATTGAAAGGAAATTCGAATGTTCTCAAGCATTGAGGCTCTCACCTCTTTCTTCGAGCAACAATTCCCCGTCTCGAATATAAACAATGCGATCTGCTCTTTCAGCTACTTCTCGGTCATGGGTAATCATAATCACGGTTACGCCTTCTTTGTTTAAGTCCGCAAAAAGCTTTAAAATCTGCTCGCCCGATTTCGTATCAAGCGCTCCTGTTGGCTCATCCGCTAAAATAAATTTCGGATTGTTTACAAGCGCGCGAGCAATCGCCACCCTTTGCTTTTGTCCCCCAGAAAGTCTAGTCGGAAGAAACGAAACCCGATCAGCTAAGCCGACTTTTTCTAGTGATTCAAATGCTCGTTTTCTTCTTTCTTTCTTTTTTATTTTGCTATAGATCAAAGGGAGCTCGACATTCTGCAATGCCGTTAAACGTGGCAAGAGGTGAAACGTTTGAAACACAAAGCCAATTTGTTTATTGCGTATGTCAGCTAGTACACCTTCTTTTCCAGCAAGCATGTCCATTGACTCAAGACTGTATGAGCCTGACGTCGGTTTATCCAAACAACCAAGAATGTTCATAAGAGTCGATTTCCCCGAACCAGAAGGCCCCATAATCGCTAAAAATTCGCCTGCTTCAACCGTAAAATCAATATTTTTCAAAATCGGAATCTCTTCTTTTCCTAGTTTGTATGACTTATAGATTTTACTCAAACGAATCATAAATCATAACCTCTTTCCCTTCCGTTACCGAAGGATCAGGATACACAAGATAATCTTCAAGCGTCACACCACTCAGAATTTCAATGGCAAATTCCTCATCAAACTGCTTTCCAACTTCCACGTACTGCTTCCTAGCTGTTTGATTCTCATCTACGACCCATACATAAGGCTCGTCCTCATCCCAAACAACAAAATCCTGCATGACCTTCACGATAGAGGACACTGGCTCCTCTTCTGAAATAGGCTCAAGGTTTACATGAAATCCAATTTCTAATCCACTATGGTCTTCAATAAGAACAATAAACGGATAGTTCGATGACTGAGGGTTGGCTTCCGAATACATATCCATCATTTGATTGTCTTCATCCGAACCGACTGGGAGTCTACCAATCTCTGTGATCGTTCCTACCCACTCTTCGTCTCCTCCAGCTTTTTTCGTAATTTTCATTTTCGAATCGACTTCCAGTGTGTCAATCAAAAATTCGTTCACTTGGCTTTTGATTAGGTAAGAGCCTGTTGACACAATTTGAATAAATGCGCCTTGTGCCTGATCCATTTGCGCTCCATCTGCGATATCTTGATTGATCGACTGGACAATGCCAGCACTCTTGCTTAACACCGTTGTTGACACTTGCTCATCTGTAAGGCTTTTAATTTGCTTTTGCTGCTGCCCCGCTTCTAAATTCATCATGCGCAAATCAAATTTCACTTGCTCCAAATCCTCTTGTAGTAGCTCTTTCTCTTCTTTCTCTGCTTCTTTTATTGCTTTTTCCATCTTCGTCTGTCTTTTCTGTGCTTGGTTAATTTGTAAATAAGACATCTCTAGTTGCATCTTTAATTGCTCGAGCTCCATATTGGAATCCTCTAATGGGTCATATTCAAATAACGGAGTTCCTTCTTCTACGATATCGCCTTCTTTTACAAACACTTCCTTCACGGTACCTTTATCAGGCTCTACGTAAATCTTTTCATGTTTCTCAGGTTCAATTTTCCCCGAGAAAGCATAAGGAGAAAAATCATCCAAATACATCATATCAGATACCTTCTGAACCCATGGCTCATCCAACATCGCACCAACGTGCTGACTTTTGTTCATAAAATAATACGCCGCTCCGCCTCCTATTAAGACAATCCCAACTACACATAAACTAACGATTAGAGCTATTTTCCTTTTCATCAATTTTCTACCCCTCACCTAAAACTGCTTTTCTAAAATATAGAAATATTATCTATTTTATTCCAGTTTATTTCAAGCATTTTTTTACAATTTTATAGGAGGTTCGACATTTTTTCGGGCGGTTCCAGGCACTTTTCGAGAGACATCGAGACAAAACTTCGCATACTCGCTTTTTCGTTCTTGTTTCGGTCCGGTGAAATAAGTTAATAGATGAGGAGCATCACTTTCGGAATCGTTTCTTCCTTTGATCGTAACTGAAGATGGAAGTGGTTTGTCATGAGGCAGTAAGAAACTAACTGATACGAAATTTTCTCATAAACTTTTTCAAGAATTTGCAAAAAAACAACAAAATCACTCTGATCTCGAATCAACGGATCACGTCTGTTTCCGCGACTTGTAATGTGGTAAAAGGCATCAGGGATCCAAACTATTTTTTTCTGGGCATTTATTTCACTCCTAACCTAGTAATGAAAACAAAGTACGAATTTAAATCTTAATTTACAACAAGAACGAAGCTTTGCAAATATAAAGTAAGATTATTCTGTTAATTATTGACATTTACATACACCAACAAATAACAACAAATTTCGGGAGGTGCCAGGCACCTCCCGAAGTTTTATTTCTCCAAAATAACCGTCGTATAACCCGGTATCTTTAATACATGATCCTTCAATTCAAGATCCTCGATATCTCCAATATAGAAAAAGTATTCTTGATAGTCCTTTAAACTTTCTCCAACCTCTATCTCTTTCATTTCACTTGTTAAATTGTGAACCACAAGCTTTTCTTCGCTGTCTGTTACTCGCTCAAACGACAAAATGCCCCCTTCCCTTATGTTTGTGCTTCTGATTTCACCCGCAATTAAAGCTTCACTCGACCGGCGCGCATAAATTAAGTCTTTGTAGTGACGCAATAAGGAGTCTTCCATCTGCATCTGAGCTTCTACGGTAATGGAGTCCCCACTCTCACCTACATGGTATTGATCAGTTCTCCATGTCGTTTGTCCTGTATCAGTTGGGTCCTCGTACCACCTCATTGGCAAACGGATATCTTCATCGGGTTTCGCACCATCCATTCCAATTTCTTCCCCGTAATATAGATACGGGTTCCCTGGCAGGGTCAATAATAAGGAAGCTGCCATCTTTGCGTGGTCGATATTGCCGTTTACCTCACTCATGACTCGATTCATATCATGATTAGTGATAAAGGTTGAATCGATAAAGTCTTCAGACATTTCGTTAAAATAATTTCTTGTTCTTTCAAGTTCTGTAATCAAACTAGTATCATCCTCAGACTTTACAGAATCTAAAATTTTATAAGATAGATCAAAATTAAAGGCTGAATGTAAACCACCATCTAGATAAGGAGCTACAACGTCGGCAGAGTCCCACACTTCTCCTACTAGAACCATGTCAGGATTTGCTTGTTCCATTTCAGCCCTGAATTCTCTCCAAAACTGATGATTCTTCTCTTGATAATCACTCCCATGATAGGAGCTATAAATATGTTTGGCGGCGTCTAAGCGAAAACCATCCACCCCAACTTCCTCAAGCCAAAACCTTCCTATTTCATAAATTTCCTCTCTTACCTTTGGATTATCGATATTCAAATCAGGCATCCCGTGCCAGAATACACCTTCGTAATAACCGTTCTCTGTTTCATGCCATACTTGTTGACCCCATTCTCCATTTTGATTGGTGTCTGCATGCTCATCCGCCCACACATAATAATCTCGGTACGTTTCGTCATCTTGCAATGCCGCTTGAAACCATGGATGCTGCTCACTGGAGTGGTTGATGACAAGATCCTTGATCACCTTAATACCTCTTTTGTTGGCTTCTTCAACAAATTCTTTAAAGTCATCCAAAGTACCGTGTTCTGGATTCACATCCATATAATCGGTAACATCATACCCATGATAACTAACCGTTGGATTAATCGGCATCAACCAAATTCCTTCCACACCTAAGTCCTCTAAGTAATCAAGTTTCGATATCGCCCCTTGAAAATCTCCTATTCCATCTCCCGTAGAGTCATAAAAAGCTCTTACAAACATTTCATAATACACACCGTGCGGCTCGATTGTTTTCAAATCGTCTTTGCCAAAGGTGATTTCGTTGTTTGCTTTTTCTGAACAGCCGCTTACTACTAGTGCTGCTGCAAGTGCTATTGCTGCGAACATGGATCTTTTCTTCTTGTTAACCATTATTCTATATTCCTCCTAGTTTTATAGATTGAATAGAAGTCGCTCTTCAACTCCTATTCAATCATTTTGTTTAAACTTCTACCTATTTCCCCACGCCTTTGTTAATTTTTTTCTTGCCATTATTGTCTTTTTCTTTCCCACTCTCCATCTGGATGACCACTGTTGTCAATGGATCGATCGTGATGCTGCGCCCCGTCAGTTTAAAGCCTGACCGTTCTGATACTTCTTCGATTCCCGCTTCATCACTATCTACTAAAACGGTACCCTTCATTAGGTTTTTCCCTATTGTTACTGTTCTTTCTTCAGTATCTGCATTGACAAACACATAATAAGCCGTACCCTCTGTTGCTTCATTTCGATAGCCAATTACTAAATCTTGTTCCTCTATTTCTGGAGCATCTAGTAGCGTTACATTGGAATCTACCAATTCTTTTGTTCCGAGTCTAAAAGCATCTGTTGATCTTCTTAAAGCAATCAAACCTGTTGTATATTCCCTTGTCAGATTGTTGATAGGGTACAACTCTGCATTCGTAGCCTGATCCCAAGTAAACATATTAATCACATCAGATGAGTCATACGAATCATGAATAAAGTATGGATACGTAAATGGATTACCATCTTCATCTTCCATATAAGTAGATTTATATGGCGGCTCTGACGTTGCCGCTCTGAACTGCTTCGTACGTCCAAATTCCTGTCCTGCGTGAATAAAAGCCTTTCCTTGAGCTGTTAAAACCATTGCATTTCCAAGTCTAATTCGTTGGTGAATTTCTTCTTGATGGAATTCTGGATCCTTCTTTATCGATTGAGCAATGACATCATGAAGTGTTAAATTATCATGGGCTGCTATATATGGAACAACATCACCAGGATCACTCGCAACAAAGTTATGAGGTTGAGCCTTTATGTTATCAAAGATTTGCTCGATATTTCTTGGGCCCCCAGTAATGAATCTTGGTTCTCCCTCACTGCCAAAGCCAGACTTCCATTCGTTTCTAAATTCATCAGAAAAGACACCGACACTTTCTGTATACTGCATCCAGTCTTGGTCTGCTGGCATAACATTGCCGCCGCTTTCATCCCCTACAAACGTTCTCCAGCCTTCTCCGATCATCACGATATTCGGATTTAGTTCTTTTGCTTTATCATAGGCAATTTGAATACTATCTGCATCATGATCGCCCATCATATCAAAGCGGAATCCATCAATCTTAAACTCCTCAACCCAGTACGTAATCGAATCAACAAGAATTCTTCTTGCCATTTCATGAGTTGTTCCTAAACGTCCCCCACCAAAGCTTGTTCTAGGTGTTCCATCAGCATCCATAAAGTGATAATAGTTAGGGACAAGATCTTCAAAGATCTCTACTCTTGCTGTGTGATTGTAAACGACATCAAGCACAACCCCCATGCCGCGGCTATGAATTTCATCGATTAACATCTTTAATTCTTCTATTCTGAGCTCTGGATCATCTGGGTTTTCTGAATACACCCCCGTTGGTGAAAAATAACTATGCGGATCATAGCCCCAATTATAATTCATACCTGTTGAAGCATACTCTAACAATCTTTCCGCACTTTCTGACTCATTTACATGGAAGTAATTCATAACGGGTAACAGTTGAATGTGCGTAACCCCTAAATCTTCAATGTAATCTAGTTTCTCTGCAAAAGCTGCAAACGTTCCGAACTGTGCACTAAGCTCATCTTCAATGCTTGGATCAGATGTGAAATCTCTTACATGAACCTCGTAAATGATCGCATCTTCTCTCTTTTCAAATCCTTCTATTTCCCCAAATTTTAGTTCAGGTCCAATCGTTGAAGGATCAACAATTGCTGCTTTTCCAATTGAATAGTCTCCAGAGCTATCCCACGTTGCCATAGATTTAGCATAGGGATCTAGCGTTAACTTTTTTTCTCCGCCGTGATCAATTTCATAATGATAGTAATAACCTCGTAGATCTTTTAAACTAGTATTTTCTTTATTAAGTGTTACGTGCCATACACCGCGATCTCCTTTTGTCATTTCTATATCCTCTTTCACAACCAAATCCTGATCGTCCTTGTCGTACAAGATCACAGATACATCATCAGCAAGAGGAGACCACAACTTCAACGTCGCTGTACCATCACTATGTAACTCTGCACCCAAATTGCCATCATAAGCGTACATTTCATCTACTAGCTGCCACCCAATAATAGCGGTAAGCGATTGCTCTTTGTACGTTACGGTAAAAGGAGCCTGAGATACGTCGAAATCTCCATGAACCTCAATCGTTTTATCATCTTCAATCGTCACAGCAAAGTCAATTTTATTCCCATTTTTATCGGTAATCTTTAAGTCCTCTTTCAAATCCTCTTCTATTAAACCCATGGTATAAGAAAAATTCAGTTGAACTTTCGTGTCCGACAACACGTTAGCTGACAATATTCTGATCGGCACTTCTCCATCTGAAGAAGTATAAACCACGTCATCGCCTTCTTTAATCCATACTTCATTCAAGTCAGAGGCGTTAAGCTCAACAATTTTATCACCGGCATCTTTCTCTCCAGTCCTCGTATTTACTACAAGAAATCCTACTTTCCGGGCATTCTCTTTTAATTCAATATCAAGATAGGCACCATAACTCGTTACTTGATCATCCTTAAATTGTGTCGCGCCTGAAGGCCAATGATCAGTAGGGCTAGCGACATCTTCCCATAACCAAAGACCAAGGTCAGTAAAAGTCTGATCCTCTCTTTCATAGTGGATTCTTAGCATATTTTCAGGGATATCTACAGACTCTGCTTGATTCGCTACTACTTGTTCTGCTGCCCCTGAATCCGTAAACGAAAAATATCCCAACGAAGAGATCATTAGTAATAACATGATGATAATCAACGATTTTTTCATACTATCTACTCCTTTTGTCAAATAAGATTTCAAAGTTAAAAGGTTGTTCCCCTTTGTTAGCTTAGCGCTTTTTCCTTTCCCTTATTAGTTTTTAAAGCACCCTAAATAGGTTCGTAAGTGAACCAATGTTACTTTCCTGCAGTTATCGTCTAGTTGATTGTTTACAAGCAAGCAATCCGCAAGAAAAACTCTCACCTCCTTTAAAGACTCAAAGAGTTAAAATGAAGCAGAAATTCGTCGTTATACGAAAAGGTTTTCGTAGCTTTTATAGAATAATATCTTACCTGTAAAAAGCTGTTTTTTATTCGTTTCTTTTGTTTTTTCTATGATGTAATCTTCGAAGTAGCAGCTTTAGGTTGTTCTGTTACTTCATTTTTTTATCATTTATACCGATTAGCACCAATGCAAATGATGCGGAAGTGTAATTGTTACCTAATTATTAAAGTAACCGCTTTCTAAAATAGAATAATTCTATTAACAATATAAATACTCTCCAATTTTTACGAAAAGCTTTTCGTAAAAACGAGAAAAGAATACACCTATCAAATAGTTAGGTGCTTTTTATTTTCTTAACGGTTTTTCTTTCAATGATTTCATGAGCCATAATGGCACTTGCTATTGTTTCCTGATTATTAATCATTTCGATTAGCTTTGCAATTGCAACCTGTCCCATCTCTCGTAACGGCTGTGCTACGGTTGTTAATGGAGGAATCGCCATTTCAGCAATGTGGGTGTTATCATAGCCAATTACGGAAAAATCGTCAGGAACCTTTAAGCTGTGTTCAGATGCGACTGAGATCGCCCCCATCGCCATATCATCACTAGCAACAAAGATGGCTGTAAACTCATCGCGGAATGGTAATAATTGTTCCATGCTTGTTCTGCCGGATTGAAAACCGAAATCTCCATACACAATGATGTTTTCATTCACTGACAAACCATGGTCTCCTAACGCTTTTATAAAACCTTCATACCTTGGCATTCCAGCGAGTTCATCATCTTGTGATCCACTTATCATTGCTATTTTCGTGTGTCCATTTTGAATGAGGTACCTTGTTGCATGGTAGGCTGCTTGTTTATCATCGACTTTTACATAGGGGACTGAATAGCGATAGGACATCGATGATAATAGAATAAGGGGTATGTCTAACGCTTTAATTTCTTTATAGTATTCTTCTTTTAGAGGAGAACTCGTAAGAATGATACCATCTACTTTCTTTTCCCCTAACACTTTCAAGTACTCAAGTGTACGGTTCCCCAATGGCCCTGTATTACAAACAATCGTACTAAAATGATTTTCATGGGCACTTTCTTCGATTCCATTTAACAGTTTAGAAGAAAAAGAGCTGATTATATTTGGAAGAAGAACGCCGATCGTATGGGTCTTTTTATGAATTAACCCTCTTGCCAGTCCATTCGGATGAAAACCCATTTCTTTGATCACTTTTTCTACTTTTTCTTTTGTTGCCTCTGAATAGCCAGGTTGGTTATTTATGATTCTTGAGACAGTGGAAATAGAGACATTCGCGTGTATTGCAACATCTTTAATTGTTGGTTTCATTTCATCACCTTTTAAGAAAACGCTTTCGTAACGTTAGTAATTATTACTGTAACACCTTATTTTTTAAACTGCAAGAATTTTCTTATATATTAGAATTCACAAGATCTTTTTGCCATTATTTACTTAAATTATTCCCATGGTCCGAAACTATTTTTCCCTAACGCGGCTTTTACGATAATTCACTTTCGTGTAATTTGTCGCCATTTCCACCATCCGACTCGCTGTCGACGTATACCAATCGGCCATCTTTCACAATTGTTTGTTTTAGCCAATCAAATAAAATCATCTTGTGTACATAATCTATAAAAAAACTCTAATAATGAAAGAAACCGTGCTACTAAAGCCAAATCTCATATGCGCTTACTCCCTTGGTAATCACGGGTCTACCTCTACTAGAAATCGTCAGAATACTTTACAAAGTTAGTTCACTGAGTCAGCATTTTGTAATTTTCCCTAAAGAAATCCAAAATTCCCTTCATATACCTTGTTCATCTATTCATTTCATAGCACAATAGAAAAGAGTTAGACACTAAACTAGAGGAGGAAGAGTCATTTGACAAACATACTATTTGATCTACATACCCACCACGATCGGTGCGGGCATGCGGTTGGGAAAATTGAAGATTATATTCAAGCAGCGGTTGAAAAAGGGCTTCATTACATTGCAATTTCCGATCACTCGCCCTTCTTCTACAGTGACGAAGATCAATTGCATCCCGGTATCGCCATGGCTAAAAGTGAGTTGGATTCGTATGTGAAGGAAGTGTTAACACTTAAGGAAAAGTACAAAGACAAGATACACGTGCTGCTCAGCCTAGAGAGTGACTATTTCCCAGAACATGAAAACATTTATAGAGAAAACATTAATAAGCACCCATTTGACTTTGTGATTGGGTCGGTTCATTGGGTAAACGACGCAAGTATTTTTAAACGAGGACGATGGGATGGATTACACGAGGCTGATCGGATAAAGAACAAGGAAGATTATTATAAACTGATTCAAGCTTCAGCTAAGAGTGGGCTCTTTCAAGTACTTGGACACATTGATGCGATGAAAGGCTTTTACCCGGAGTTTGCACAAATTGAAACCCCGATTATTGATGAAACCTTAAAGATCATTAGCAGTGAAGGCGTGGCAATTGAGGTCAATACGTCCGGCAAAACGAAGGACTGCGGAGGCTGGTATCCTTCAAACGAAATCTTAGAACGCGCCTTGCATTTCGGAGTGGATATCTCGTTTGGATCGGATTCCCATGTTCCTGAACGGATCGGCGAAGATTACGTAGATGTACAGAAAACGCTTAAGGAAATTGGCTTTCGCGAAATGGTCTATTATGTAGATAAAAAGCGACAAGTAGTTCGGTTGTAACAGTCATGACTAGGTCGAAACTGATAAAAAGAAGCAGAACCCCTCTCACGATAAGGGTTCTGCTTCTTTTTTCTCGGGAGGTGCCAGGCACTTCCCGATTTTTCCTCTACTTCAATACAGCCTTCATTTTCGCAACAACATTCTCTACTGTAAAACCGTACTCACTTAAAATTTTACTTGCTGGAGCCGATGCACCGAATTGATCAATTGCAATCACTTCACCATGATCACCGACATATTTGCTCCATCCAAGCGATGAACCCATTTCAATCCCTACGCGCGCTTTTACATTTGGCGGGATAACAGAATTCTTGTATTCTTGCGATTGTTTTTCAAAGCTATTCCAGCTAGGCATACTTACAACAGAAACATAAATTCCTTCAGCTTCTAATTGCGTTTGCGCCTCTACTGCAAGCTGAACTTCAGAACCTGTTGCAAGAAGTAAACCTGCTACTTCCCCTTTCGCCTCTGAAACCACATAAGCCCCTTTGCTTACGCCCGCGTACGCTACATCCACTGACGGAGCTGTTGTCATCAAATCTTGACGACTTAACACAAGCATTGTCGGCTCATCTTTGGACTCTAACGCAACCTTCCAAGCTGCCACCGTTTCGTTGCCATCAGCAGGGCGAATCACATTAACGCCTGGCATCGCACGGAATGACGCTAATTGTTCTACTGGCTCATGCGTAGGCCCATCTTCTCCAACCGCCACACTATCATGCGTAAAGACAAACGTCACAGGAAGCTTCATTAACGCTGATAAACGAACAGCCGGACGTAAGTAATCAGAGAACACAAAGAATGTTGCACCAAATGGTTTCACTCCACCGTGAAGGGCCATACCGTTCACCATTGCTGCCATCGCAAATTCACGAACACCAAACCATACGTTACGACCGCTGTAATCGTCTCTGCTAAAATTTGTTTCGCCTTTTAACATCGTTTTATTTGAAGAAGCTAAATCTGCTGAACCACCAAAAATAGTTGGAACCTTTTTCGCAAACGCATTAAGCGCATCTCCCCCAGAAGAACGAGTCGCTACCTTGTCCACTCCAGCTTCATATGATGCAACGTCGCTATCAAAATCAACTGGAAGCTCGCCGCTAATTGCTTGTGCAAGCTGTTCGCCTAGCTCAGGAAACACTTGTTCATAACGTTCGATAAGTTGATTCCACTCGCCTTCTTGCTGTGCACCTGCTTCTTGTACCTTTTCGAAGTAGCTTTTCACATCACTTGGAACATGGAATTCTTCGGTTGCAGTCCAACCATAGTTTTCTTTGACAAGTTTAATCTCATCTGAACCGAGTGGTGCACCATGAGAAGCTGATTTTCCGCCTTTATTTGGTGAACCAAAGCCGATTGTTGTTCTTACTTCGATTAACGTCGGACGCTCATCTTGTTTTGCTAAATCAATCGCTTGATTGATTTCATCAAGATTATTGCCATCCTCAACGCGAAGATAATGCCATCCATATGCTTTAAAACGGCCTTCCACACTTTCAGAGAAAGATTGATCTAGATCGCCATCTAACGAAATATCATTTGAATCATATAACATCACGAGGCGACCAAGTTTTAAATGAGCCGCAAGGGAAGCCGCTTCAGCCGATACACCTTCCATTAAATCACCGTCACCACAAATACCATACGTATAGTGGTCGACAACGTTAAACTCATCACGGTTAAACGTAGCCGCTAAATGTCTTTCTGTCATCGCCATTCCAACCGCCATCGCAAATCCTTGACCTAGTGGACCTGTTGTCGCATCGACACCTGGCGTATGACCAAATTCAGGATGCCCTGGCGTTTTGCTTCCCCATTGACGGAAATTCTTTAAATCTTCCATTGAAACATCATAACCTGATAAATGAAGAATGCTATAAAGTAAGATCGATCCATGACCTGCTGATAAGACAAAACGATCACGGTTGAACCACTCTGGATTCTGAGGATTATGCTTCATATATTGACCATAAAGAGATAAAGCCATAGGCGCTGCACCCATTGGCATACCCGGATGACCTGAATTTGCTTTCTCAACACTATCGATTGATAATGTTCGAATCGTATTAACCGCTAATTGCTCGATTGTTAGTTGTTCTGTTGACAAGAAAAACACTTCCTTTCGAATATGTAAGATTACAGATAAAACACGAGTTAGTTTATTTCGACTTTTCAATTTTATCAAATTTTCCGTCGATATATCAGCTAATTTCTGATTTTATCATTTATTCTGGTAATATACCAACGAATTTTCGATTTTAGGAGTGAGAAACCTCTCACTCCTCCAACACTCTTCAACTTTCGACAAAAACCGGGGCTGCCAGGCACTATGTACGAAAACTCTTTAATCCTTCATTCAATCTCTTTGTTTGTGAGTAGACGTCTTTATACAATTGGAATAATTCGTTGTAACGCGCGACATTCTCTCGTATTGGTGTGTATGTTTTTTCCTCTTGAATAAACACATCCGCACATTGTTGTAACGAGTCATACCAACCGCTTCCGTACGCTGCAAGCATCGCCGCTCCGACAGCAGGTCCTTGCTCACTTGATAATTTGACAATAGTTGCATTAAAGACATCAGCTTGGATTTGCAGCCACGTGTTATTTTTCGCTCCGCCACCAATGGAAATGATCGTATCAATCGTCTTCCCACTTTCCCGAAAAATCTCAATTGACTCATGGAGGGAGAACGTAATACCTTCAATAACAGCACGTGCAAAGTCAATGCGCTTATGCGATGCGTCCATCCCGATAAAGCTAGCACGAATCATAGAATCAGCATGAGGTGTTCGTTCTCCGACCAAATAAGGTGTAAACAACAGGCCCTTTGCTCCAATTGGTACATTGTCCAATCCTTCTAGCAACGTTTCAAACTGCTCATCTTTTGCAAACGTATCTTTAAACCAGCTTAAGCTGTATCCAGCAGCTAGGGTAACGCCCATCGTGTAGAAAGCATGTTCTTCGCAATGATTAAAGTAATGAACTTTCCCTTGGAAATCACGATTGTTGCGTTCCTCATAAGAGAGGACAACCCCTGATGTTCCAATACTGCAAAGCGTTTTCCCTTCTGATAAAATACCAGAGCCGATTGCTCCACAAGCATTGTCTGCCCCACCGGCAAATACTTTCGTAGACGGTGCTAAGCCTGTTTCATCTGCAAATTGTACCGTAATATGTCCGACAAACTCATGAGAACCAACAAGAGGCGGGCAAAGCTTGGAATCTATTCCGACAATCTCACAAAGTTCCTCACTCCACTTTTTCTCTTCGACATTTAGCATTAATGTACCAGCCGCATCCGAGTATTCCATATGAATCGCGCCGGTCATTTTAAAGCGTAAATAGTCTTTCGGTAACATAAACACAGAAGCACGTGCCAAAACATCTGGCTCATATTGCTTCACCCACAGCAATTTCGGCAAGGTAAAGCCTTCTAACGCTGGATTTTTCGTAATCTCAAGCAAACGCTCTTCGCCAACCACGTCATAAATATGCTCACATTGTTCCGTTGTTCTCGTATCATTCCAAAGAATCGCATTGCGCAACACATTTTGTTCCGCGTCTAATAAGACAAGACCATGCATCTGCCCTGAAAAGCTAATCCCTTCAATGCTTTCTGCGTCACCGTCAAATTGCCTAACAAGTTCCGTTAACGCTTCAGTCGTCTTTCCAACCCACTCTGTTGGATCCTGTTCGCTATAGCCAGATTTTTCTTGGATTAGCGGATAGGATTTTGAAACCTCCAAGCACACTTCACCTTTGTTATTCATGAGCAAGACTTTAACAGCACTTGTGCCAAGGTCCACACCAATTACATATTTCATTTAGGTCTCTCCTTTAAAAAAGTCTTTTGAAGCAATGAGTGGAGCCGTCGCTTCGGATTTTACAAAAAGGGAAAATGGGAGGCCAATGAAAAAGTTAAAAAGCAACCTTTTTCATTGGCCTCGAAAATGGCCCTTTGTAAAACCACTTACCCGTTTACAGTCGCATAAGCTTCTAATAGATACTTGTTGATCGTTGCTTTTAGTTTTTCTTGTCTACCAGATTTGTTTTTGATTTCGCCAAGCTCAAGTGCATACTTCTCTAACTTATGGAAGTCCGTTTTTCCTTCAACAATCTCAAGACCGATGCCTTTTGTGTAGCTGCTGTAGCGATCTGCAACAAAGTCTTCTAATACTTTGTCTTCAAGGAGACGTTGAGCGACTTTTGCACCGATCGCGAATGCATCCATACCAGCAATGTGAGCGTGGAATAGGTCATCTGTATCAAATGAACCACGACGTACTTTCGCATCAAAGTTCAATCCACCTGTTCCAAGTCCGCCATTTTTCAAGATTTCATACATTGCGAGTGTAGTAGAGTAAAGATCTGTCGGGAATTCATCTGTATCCCAGCCAAGTAATGTGTCACCTTGGTTCGCATCAACTGATCCTAACATGCCGTTAATACGTGCTAAATGTAATTCATGTTCAAACGTATGACCAGCTAATGTTGCATGGTTTGCTTCAATGTTGAACTTGAAGTGATCTTGAAGATCATATTTTTGTAAAAATGATAGAGATGTTGCTACATCAAAGTCATATTGATGAGTTGTTGGCTCTTTTGGCTTAGGTTCGATTAAGAACTGAGCGTCAAATCCAATTACATTAGCATAGTCTTTGGCCATATGGAAGAAACGTGCTAAGTTGTCTAGCTCAAGACCCATATCTGTATTTAGAAGTGTTTCATATCCTTCACGTCCGCCCCAGAATACATAGTTTTCAGCACCAAGCTCTTTCCCAACTTCTAAGCCTTTCTTTACTTTCGCAGCTGCATAAGCAAAGATATCTGCATTTGGCGATGTTGCTGCCCCTGATAACCAGCGTGGGTGCGTGAACATATTTGCTGTGTTCCATAGAAGCTTTGTGTTGCTCGTTTTCATGTATTCTTTCATCATTGCTACAATTTCATCAATGTTTTTGAACGTTTGGCTAAGTGAATCTGCCTCAGGTGCAATGTCAAAATCATGGAAAGCGAAGTATGGAACACCAAGCTTTTCATAAAATTCGAATGAAGCTTCAACACGTACTTTTGCTAAGTCCATTCCTGTAAGACGATCGTACGGGCGAACCGTAGTACCTGCGCCAAATGGATCTGCACCTTCCCCCGTAAATGTGTGCCAGTAGGACACTGCGAAACGTAAATATTCTTCCATTGTCTTACCGTTAAATTTCTCTTCTGGATTGTAGTACTTATATGAAAATAGATTAGTAGAATTAGGACCTTCAAATTTCACTTTGTTTACATTGCTAAAATAGCTCATTTTTATTCCTCCAATGTGTCACGATGAATTTGGAATCGCTTTCACCCCTCCTTCATTATATCAGCGTAAACTTAGTTTGTCCATCGAACTAACTAAGTTTTATATTTTTTTAGATTTGTGATATAACTATAAATATAGAAAAGAAGCAAACTACAACCTAGTAATAACGAAGGGATAAAAGGTCTATGTCATGGAACCAGAAAGTTGTAAAGGTGAAAAACAAACATTCCATTCTAAAAACCATTATAGAACGTGCCCCTCTATCTCGTGCCGACATCTCTCAGCACATTGGACTAACGAAAGGAACCGTTTCTACGATCGTAAACGAACTATTAAAGGCGAACTTATGCTATGAAACAGGACCTGGAGAATCTAGTGGTGGCAGACGTCCAGTCATGTTGTTGTTTAATGAACGAGCTGGATACTCAATTGGAATCGATTTGGGGGTTAATTACATTTTAGGTGTGTTAACGGATTTATGTGGAACGATCATCGAGGAAAAAATGATTACGATTACAAAAAAGACGTATGAAGACATACTTATTTTGCTGAAAGAAGTCATTCAGTTTTTGCGTCATTTAGCACCAGAAAGCCCTTACGGTGTCGTTGGGATCGGCATCGGCGTTCCAGGGATCGTAACAAAGGATGGTAAAATCCTCCATGCTCCGAACTTAGGATGGAAAAACATTTCCCTTAAACAGGATATTGAAAAAGATTTTGCCCTTCCAGTCACAATTGACAACGAAGCCAATGCTGGAGCTTATGGTGAAAAACGATTTGGAGCCGGAAAAGACTTTGAAAATCTTATTTACATTAGTGCCGGAATGGGGATTGGTGTTGGTTTTATGTTAAACAATGAACTATACCGAGGAGCTGAAGGGTTTGCTGGTGAAATGGGTCATATGATCATCGAAGTAAATGGAGAACCATGTAGCTGTGGCAGTAGAGGTTGTTGGGAATTATACGCATCTGAAAAAGCGTTATTAGAACAAGCAACAAAGGACCTCACAGCTGTACAACCGGAGCAGACATTAGAAGAACTGATTACACAAGCAGGTGCAAACGATGAAATAAAAGCAATTTTTAAACAAGTTGGTGAAAAACTCGGAATCGGAATTAACAATATTATTAATTCCTTTAACCCTCAACAAATCATTATCGGCAACCGTTTAGCGTTGGCAGAGAATTTGCTGCTTAACCCGATCCTTCAAGTCGTAGAAGACCGCACGCTTAAACATAATCAATCAAACTTACAAATTACCTTTTCCGACTTAGCAAGTCACTCCTCAGCCCTCGGCATTTCTGCTTATGCGATTGAGAACTTTATTGATACGGAAATGTATACAGAATTGTGATATGCTCACTCAAAACAAAAGGTCTGCCACCTAACACATCTCAAATGGTGCTAGGAAGCAGACCTTTTTTCATTCGACAAACTTCGGGGCGTACCAGGCACCTAAGCTGTTTCGACCTTCTCTTTTCCGCCTTCACTGCGCTCAACGAACACTGCACATGCAGCGTCACCTGTAATGTTAACAGACGTGCGAAGCATATCGAGAAGACGGTCAACGGCAAGGACAAGGGCAATTCCTTCTACCGGCAGTCCAACAGATTGCAGCACCATCGCAAGCATAATCATCCCGACACCAGGGACACCAGCTGTTCCAATACTAGCAAGCGTTGCTGTTAACACGACTGTTACTAAGTCACCCATCGATAGCTGCACCGCAAACACTTGAGCAATAAACACCGTCGCAACAGCTTGCATAATCGCTGTACCGTCCATATTAATCGTTGCTCCAAGCGGCTGCACAAACCCTGAGATTGGTTTGGAGACTCCTAAGTTTTCTTGAGCTGTTTTCATCGAAAGTGGCAGGGTTGCGTTACTACTCGATGTACTAAAAGCCACCGTCATTGCCGGGAAAAATCCTTTAAAAAATTTCACCGGACTCATTTTCCCTAAGAAATAAGCAGTGCCTGAGTACACAACAGCTGCATGTATAAGTAGTGCTAAGATGACACAGAACATATACATGCCCATCGATGATAAAGCATCTAGCCCTTGCTCTCCTAAGGCAGACGCAATCAGTGCAAACGCCCCGTATGGCGCAAGCTTCATCGCGATTGTGACAAGGTACATCATAATGTCATTTCCTTGCTCCATTAGCCTAGTTACACCACTCGTTTTGTCGCCAAGCGCTGCAAGCCCAATCCCGACGAATACCGCAAAGGCAATGATTTGCAGCATCTCCCCTGATGCCATTGCTTGAATTGGGTTTGTTGGAATGATGTTTAGCAACGTCTCCATAACCGGTGGCGGATCTTGTGCGACAAACTCCTCTCCACTTTCTCCCATCAACCCTTCTTGTCCAGGCTGAATGACAAGAGCGACGGCAAAGGCAATACAAAGTGCCAGCATCGTTGATACGAGATAAAAACCAACGGTCTTCGTCCCAATTCTTCCTAACTTCTTCGTGTCACCCATGCCCGCTGTTCCAAGCACAATGGAAAAGAACACAAGCGGTACGACTAGCATCGTAATAACCTTTAAGAACAGCTGTCCTAAAGGAGTTAGAAAATACGCATCAACAGGTACAAAGAGACCTGGTGCTAAGATATTAAAACCGATTCCAACCCCTACCCCGAGTATCAGAGCGATCATAATTTTTTTCGTTAAACTCACCTGACATTCTCCTCTCATGATTTCTAATTTTCATTCATCATCAGGTAGAAGGTAAACGTTCATTATTTTAGCTAAAGTGCATTTTGTTAGTTAACACGTATACCCTCTTTGTACATAACGGAAACATTAAACCATTTTTGGCCATAAATTTATGTATTACATCCATTTTACATTTAAGAACTTTCACAGACCTTGGCTAAATAGAAGCAATTCCTATGTATTTCAACGTTTAACTCCTACAACTGATGATGAGTTTTTCACTTGTTCTCTTCCTTAACTAGTTCAAGAACATAAAGAACATATTAGAAGGAAACATTTTATTTTTCAAGCCCACTGTCATATAATTTAACGAATGTTTGTCAGTTTTATTTAGCACCTGACCTCTTCTCTATAATGAAAAAACAAATCAGAAACTAACTTTATTCTCGTTTAATCAAACAATGGGTAAGAAATTCTGATAGCGCTTAGATTTTCAGTTTCTTCAACACAACCTTTTCCCAAAGTTGCCATGGCAGCCACTTCTTGATAAGCAATGTCATTTTCAACCCTCTTCCAATCGGATAGCGTAATTGCTTCAGATTTTTCACCGAAGCTAGATCACAAACGAGCATCGCTACCTCTTTTGGATCACCGTGCTTATTCTTACCAGATTCTAATGTATCCGTAATCGTTCTCATATAATCATAATAAGGAGAATTTTCCCCTAGTGAGCGTTCCGACACTTTCATGCCAGAAGTCCATATATTCGTTTTATAAGAGCCTGGCTCAACAAGTGCCACTTGGATTCCAAATGGCTTCATTTCTAATCGTAGACTTTCCGTATATCCTTCTAACGCATGCTTGGACGCGGCATAAGGCGATAAACCTGGAAACGCAATTTTCCCACTTACACTACTCATATTTAGGATCGTTCCCGTTCTCTGTTTACGCATAATCGGTAGAACCGTCTGAGAAACTGCCATTACACCCAATACATTTGTTTCAAATTGCCGGCGATATTCCTCTATGTCCACTTCTTCTGCAAATCCGCCAATGGCAAACCCAGCATTGTTCACTAACACATCGACTCGCTCTATTGATTCCACTTTCTTTTTCAATGCCGAAATTGAACTAGAATCCGTTACATCAAGTGGAAAAGCTTCGATTCGCTTTAGCAAGTTCTTATCATCGACCAACGTATTAAATTGTGCTGCTTTTTCAACAAAACGCATCGTTGCAAGCACATGATATCCACGTTTGGCAAATTCAATTGCTGTCAGTAAGCCAAACCCACTTGATGCTCCTGTAATTATTGCTGTTTGTTTCACGTCATTCCCCCTATTTTTTCAAGATACACAAATGGCAAGTATGTAAAATTTCATTAAACCTCTTATTTACATATAACACCCTTTTCTTATTTAATCCAGACTATAAAATACCTAACTTATTCATTCCCACCCTAAAAAAAGCTATTTAAACAAAAAAATGCTGTAGACTGCTCCTTACCCCAGTCTTTTACAAAGACGCTTTTTCTCTCTAACGAATAATTTTACTCACAGAGGACACATTATTACCTGTAAGACGATCCAATCACATTTCCTAGGAGGTTTTTCACCATGGGCTTTTTTGATTTGTTCAATGAAGAAGAAGAAACTCGCAAGGAAAATCGAAAAGAGGTGCGTGGGGTAGATCGAGAGCCCGATACCGAATTTGCCGCAGAGGATGCTCATCTTGACCTTCGTCAAGAAGAATTAGATATCCACAAACACAGCGAGGAAACTGGCGATGTCGTACTTCATAAAGATATTGTCGAGGAAGAAAAAGTAGTCAATGTTCCTGTTTCACATGATCAAGTCATCATCGAAAGAAGAGCCGTTGATCATGAGCCAACGGCTGAACCAATTACTGAAGAAGAGACGGTTCACATACCCGTTACTGCAGAGACGGTCGATGTTGATAAGCATACGGTTGTCACTGGTGAAGTGTCTGCTCATAAGCGCGCCGTTCAAGAAACAGAACAAGTACGTGATGTCCTTCATAAAGAAGTTGCAGATGTTGAAGCACATGGCGACACAGATATCATTAACGAGGACTAAGACAGAAATGTCCTTAGAGGATGATTCAACGGTCTGATCCGACCTTTTGAATCATCCTCTTTTCAAATGAGCATTGCCGCTATACCTGTCATGAGTGGCTTTTTTAAACAGCTTTTTCATACTTTTGACATTGCTGTACATAATAATAAAAAGTCTATTTTAGGAGGTCCTATGGGAAAATTAATTCTTATTGGAGCGGGTATTGGAGCGATCATTGGCTGGATAATGAATATTTCCATTGCACTTGGTCTTGTTCTAGGAGCAATCGTTGGTGGAATTAGTTTTTTTTTAGTAGCTACAAGAAACAACAATTCGTTAGGTAAGTCAGATGGATCCGAACAAACCATCCAAATACGCGAAGAGCAGCTGGATATAAAAAAAGAAAGAGTACAAACGGGTGAGGTAAAGGTTCATAAAGAAGTCGTTGAAGAACAGAAAACATTCACGGTCCCGATCAGACGTGAAGAAATGGTTATCGAAGCGGGTAGTGAAGAAGAGTTACGAATTCCTCTGAAAGAAGAAGAAATAGAAATAAGGAAACACCCTGTTCAAGTAAACGAGGTTTCCATATCAAAACGTCAAATTCAAGAAATGGAACAAGTGAAAGAAACGTTAAAAAAAGAAACCGCACACTTTGACATTAAAGGTGACGTAGATGTAAAAGAAGAAGAAAATGAAACTAACTCAAAACAATAACAATAAAAACTGCAGTTTTTATAGCACCTCAGATCATAATAATGGTTTGTTACTGTTTTGCACAAAATGAAAATATACACCAACATCGATTCTTTGCATTCTTATTGATTCACCACTAGCTAGCACACAGCATGAAAAGAGAGAACTATTACCACATTGGTAAGTTCTCTCTTTCGACAAACTTCGGGGGCGTGCCAGGCACCACCCTAATCAGCACTTTTATCGTTTACCGCTTTTCCTTTTTGGAAGGTCGACTGGTAATTGAATACGTATTGTTCCGCTTTTTAATAAAACCTTACTATTTGGCAATACGTTAACAGACTTCCCTTCCTCCATTTCTTTTTCTTGTTCTTCTAGCCCTGTTAAATCAAATTCAGTACTAGGATCTACTGGAACATTTACGTTATCAACATTGATATGTCCCCAATCACCTGTTGCTTGGTCAACAACTTTTACATATAACTCTTCTCCAATATACTCAGATGCATCAAAGCGCACTCTGCGATATTGTTCAGAGTTATGACCTGTTGCTTTCATGATATATTCACCATCAGATGCTCTCACTAATGCTACATAAAGCTGATCAATAATGTTTCCTCCTGATACTAAGAAATCAATTTGACCATTGCCACCTAAAATAAAGTTTTGTGACTTCATGACTCCAGTAGCACCATCCCCCTCATGTTCAGGATGGAACCCCCAATAATGATAATGGTTCGGGTCAATAGCCATATGCGCTTGATTAAATGGACCACCCCAGCCCCAATCATAACGATCCGTAATATGCTCATCTGTAAAAGCATTGCCTTCTACGATCCAACCAGAAAAATCTCCTGTTTGCAAATCATGATTCGGTAAGGTAATATGCTCTGGAACTTCTTCAACATCTGGCCAATGTGCTGGTACAGTTTCTCCATAAGCAGAGCCGAGTTCCCACACTTCCATTGACTTGACTGTAATGTCACCATTTTCGCTCCATAACTCCAATCCAAGTGCATCGAAGTGCGTCGGATAAATTCTTGATGTAATGCTCTTATAGCCATTCGCATAAGCCTCTACCATTGATCGGTCTAAATAAATGTGGAGTTTCAAATTTTCTCCATCTAATTCCATCACATCTCCTTGAATCCCTTTACGAACATCAGGATCCAAACTAGACTTGTTTCGATCAATCGAATACATCGAATTCTCATAGTCATAATAGATCAGCGTTTCCTCTTCTCCATTTTCACTACGTCTCACTTTAATTCCAAATTCACTTGCATTATGATTGTCTACTTCTAGAGTAATCTCTAATAGATCTCCTTGAACGTCTGATAAGAGGTCATTTGCTTTAGAGATATTCTTATTATTAAATGAAGCTAACTGCTTCGTTCGAAGTTCTTGTACCTCTTCAATTGGTTCAATTCCAAGTTCATTATTCTCCCGTAACGTAAGGCTTAATGGTAAACCGGCATTATGCGCCCAACCAGCATCATGCTGCGCTTGTTCCGATCTTTTTCCTTGAGCAATACTAAATAAAATCGAACGGCCATCAGGATCGACAAACCCACTCGGACCAGTGAAATGCTCACCCTTATCAAAAATTCTCGGCTCGGTGTGATCAGGAGTAAACTCTAAGTTCTCTTTATCCCACGTTCCAATCCAATGCCATACATATTTTACATTGTGCGGGCTATAGCCATCAAACCACGGATTGATAAATAGAACATGTTTCCCTGTGTCGTTTCCGTCTTCATCTTGTAACGGTAAGAAAACAGGCAGCTCCCAAACTTGTCCGGTCTCCGGATAGTTCGCGTAATCACCAACAAAAAATGGCTTTTCGTATGTCCAATTTTCTAAGTCTGTTGACGTATAAAGAAGGGCTGTTCCTCCTACACTACTGTCCCCATTTCGAATACCAGAACCGACTAACTGATACCATGTATCACCGTCACGCCAAACATATGGGTCTCTAAATTGTCCGTACCAAACTTCTCCTTCATCTACATGCAAACCTTCTGCTTGAACCGTTACAGGCTCATCATTCATTTCCCAATTTGGTAAGTTTACATCACCGTCTTCAGTAAATGTACTTCTAGCAAGTCCTGTCATTTGGTTTGGTACTTTGCTATCATCTCCAGCTGTAAACAATAGCACCGGTAGACCATCCGCATCAAAAGTGGCATCCCCTGACCATACTCCATCAGGTGAGACAGAACCTCCATCTGGTGCAAGCGCAACCGGCATATCTTCCCAGTGGATCATATCATCACTAACAGCATGTCCCCAATGAATATGACTCCAGTACGGTCCTTGTGGGTTATGCTGATAAAAGATATGGTATTTCCCATTAAAATAAAACGGCGCATGTGGCTCATTCATCCAATGTTCAGGTGAAATAAAGTGATACTGCGGTCGATGACGATCTCCGTCAAAACGACTACGATCCATTGCTAAATTCGGAGTTGGATGCTCGCCATTTTTAAAAGAGCTAACATAATCAGTATAAATCTCACTAACCTTCTCCGCGCTATAGGAATCATTAACAATTTTCACTTCATCCATTAATCCGTTAAACATATTCGCTGAAAACGTTCCATTAATCACCGCCGGATGATTATGCTTCCCAATGATAAGCGGCTCTGTTGACGGCGTAATATTTGCATTTAATGGCGTTTTTGTCGTTCCTACTGCTTCTCCATTTAAATACAATGTCAACTCACTCTTTTGCTTATCATATGTTGCGACGATATGGGACCACTTAAACTTCTCTAACGGCTTATCTTCATCTGCCCAAAGCTCAATCCATTCCCCGTTCATACCTAACTCAAATGACCAACTACCATGTCTGCCCATTCCTAAAGCAAAGCCTTCATTTTTGCCTGCATCATGCTGGTTCACAATCACGGACTTTTTGCCTTCGTTCCCCCATTCGTATGCTCTTGGAGCAACCCAAGCTTCAATGGTAAGGGCATCTGTCACTTTTGCAAAATCCGTTGCTTCTCTTTGAACATACGTAGAATATCCGTCAAACAGCAAGCCACTTCCAACAATTCCCTCTCTCCAAAGTGGTTCTGATGAAGGTTTATCTACTGCATCATTAAATATATAGTCAATATGATCTTCGATTTCAGTGACTTCGTCTTTTGTAGTCGTCCCCGCTCCTTCATTAAAAGGCCAATAAGAAACGATACCATGATTTAACACGTTAAAGTCATCGACATTAATATGTGACCAACCACCAGAATCATCGTTATCAACGATTAAAAGATAAAGCTCTTGTCCAATGTAATCAGAAGCATCCCACGTTACTCGGTGGTAGTTCTCTGAATCATCAAACCATTCATTTGTTTGCCGCATTAATTCTTGATCATCAGAAGCTCTCATTAAGGCAACATATTGATTTTCACTATCATTACCTCCACCGATTAAAAAGTTGATCTCACCTGTACCAGCTAGAACAAAGTTACTAGACTTTATTTTAGCCGTCTTATGATCTTTTCCCCAGAGGTGATAGTCGCCATCTTTATTAATCGGCTCAGGATGCCAGTAATCTACTTCTGACGTCACATCTTCATCATCATAGGTCCCCTCTAATACCGTCCATCCAGTTAAATCTCCTGTTTCAAAGCCTGAATTTTCAATCTCGTTAGGAATAACATCCTCACTTGAATTTAACACGTTAAAGTCATCAACATTAATGTGACCAAATCCACCAGAATGTCTATCAACGACTTTAATAAACACCGCTTCACCTAAGTGTTCTGAAGCGTTCCATGACACTCTACGATATTGCTCTGTATTTCTACCAGTTGTTCTAAATAACTCTTCTCCAGTTGAAGCCTTAACCAATGATACGTATAGGTTCTTTTCGTCTTGTCCGCCTCCTACTAGGAAGTTAACGGTTCCATTTCCATCTAACTTAAATAAACTAGATTTCATTACACCTGTACGGATGTCAGCACGATCTTCATTATTTGCACCTGCAAAACCCCATACATGGTACGTTCCTTCTTGATTAAACGGGCCACCCCAAAATTGAGTTTCGTCCGTTACAACCCCATTAAATGCACTTCCATGCGTCACCCAACCAGTTAGATCCCCCGTTTCAAAACTTGCATTTTCAATGTCAGTCGGTAAGCTCTCAACATCAATTTCACTAGGGAAATGACCATAGCTTCGTTTAAAGTCATTTTTGTAACCAGGTGTAAATTCAGCACTGTTTAATTGATAGATTTCTAGATTTTTAAGGTGAATCGTTCCATTATCAGCAAATAACTCCAATCCTTTACTTTCTGGATCAGGGAAGATTTGTTCCGTAAAGACAACCTCACCATCGTTAATAAACACTTCAACAGAAGAACGATCTACAAAAATATGCAGTTTTAACGTCTCTTCATTTGTTTTTAAAGAAGCTGTGTGTTTCGCCGCAAAATTAGGATGGAAATCAACTAATCCAGAATTTCTACGATCAACATATACTTCTTTCACATCATCTTGATAGCCAATCGTTGTATACTCTGTATCGCCTTTTCTTACGTTAAAGCCTACTTCATTGGCAGTCGTTTGCTCCATATCAATTTCAGCAATGATCTCTAACGTATCCCCTGCAACACCTGATAGGAGAGTATTTGTACTTTCTACCGTCTCATTCGTCCAACTCACTTTTTCTCCACGTAACGATTCTAACTCGTTCACTGGAGCTTGAGCTAAACGAATTCCTGCATCCGTTTGTTCTAACCTTAGCTCTCGAGGTAGTGTCATCGCACTTCTCCAAGGATCAGTAGGTGTATCCCCAGCATATTTTGGCGGACTCATCCAGCCAAGTAACGTCGGGCGATCATTTGGTGTGTTACTCCATGTAACACCCGCATAAATATCTGCACCATAGTCGAACCACTTAATTTCTTCCTCATCTGGGGTGAAGTTCTCTCCATCGAACTCTCCAATAAAGTAACCCATTCCTTGTCCACCAGTTGGACCATTCGCTACACTTGTAATGAGAACCCATTTTTCTTCTATTCCGTTTTCAGTTGTTACAGGTAACTTAATTAGATCGGCACATTCCCATATTCCAAGGTCTCCATTAACCGCTGGATTTTCAAAGCGACTTACCTTTGTCCACTCTTTTAAGTTTGGTGACGTATAGAAGTCAACTTGTTTTCCAGTTGCTATAACAAAGACCCACTCATTTTTGTCCTCATTCCAAAATACTTTCGGGTCTCTGAATACACCATCTCCGCCACTAGTCACTTTCGTTTCTTCTGGCATATCAATCACAGGATTTCCTTCATACTTTTCCCATGTTCGTCCTTTATCGTTACTGTAAGCTAAACCAACCGTTTGGTTATCATTACCTAACTCATAAGTGAATATTGCTACTAACGGTGGTTGGCTACCATCACCGAATCCACTTGTATTATTCTCATCAACAACGGCACTTCCCGACCAAATAAACCCTAATTCATCTGGATATAAGGCAATCGGCATATGCTCCCAATTGACTAAATCTGTACTAATTGCATGTCCCCAATACATCGGACCCCATACTTTATCATTTGGATTATGTTGATAGAACAAATGATATTCTCCATCCAAATACACCATTCCATTTGGATCATTCATCCAATTTTTTTCTGGTGTGAAGTGAAATTGCGGTCTAAAAGCTTCATTATAGTAACCTGTCAAAGTACTATCTTTACCTGTTTCATTATCGTCAGTTGCTTCTTCTTCTGGTACTTCTGTTTCTTCTGGCACTTCTACCTCCTCAGGCACTTCTGTTTCAGCTGAAACTGGATACATTAAAAATGGTTGACTTACCAATAGAATGGTAAGAAATAGAAATATTAGCTTCCTAAACTTCCTTATTTTCATAACTTTCTCCTCCATAATTATATCTTATTTATAGAAACACCGTCATCCTCAATACATTTATGTAAGCGCTTACGTAAATACTTAGCAAATTAAAAATGAAAGTGCTAACTATCAGCAATCTATTTCAGTAAAAATTTATTGTCACTATCCACCATAATTCTAATAGATTTTGTTCAAAAAAGGGGCAGTTTTTCCCCTTTCTGACTAAAAATTAAAGCAACGAACGGAGCCATTGCACCCACTTTTCAAACACGCTCTAATCGGAAACATTTATCAACTGTAAAAAAACACTTCGGTTACACAAACCTTAGTTCAGTGGCTTACCGAACTAAGGTTGCTTACTTATTTATCGTGTTTTTTCAGTACTGTTCACTAAACTCCACTTCCGCAAACTCGTAATCGACACAGCACCCTCTGCAAAAAACTCAATACCTGTAGAGGATTCCCGAGGATAAATTCTTGAAGTCATGACTTTTTCTCCGCCATTAACAAATATTTCAATAGAGGATTTATCCATGAAAATCCGCAACTGAAGCTGGTTATCTTTTAACTCAACTGGTGCTTTACGAATGCCATCTAACCCTTTTCCCGACTTGTTTCGGTCTAATGTTAAAAAGCCTTCAGCACGATCATAACTAACCACCGTTTCTTCGTCTTGTTCTTCGCTCACTCGCAGCTTCAAACCGAACTGAGAAGCATCTTTTGCATCAATCGTTACGTCAAGCTCAAGACAATCACCCAATACTCCTTCAAGCTCTTGCTTACCTTCCAAAAGAACATCTTCATATTGCGTTAGGTCATTTCGTAACTTTTCAACTTCTGGTAGCGGCTTACTAATAATTTGTCCGTCCTCAATGATTAACTGACGCGGTAACGTCATAGCACCAGCCCAGTTATACTCTTGTTCAGGCATTTCACTTTCCCACATCGCCATCCAGGCAACCATCACTCTTCGGCCTTGGTCATCAATGGTAGATTGTGGAGCGTAAAAATCAAACCCATAATCAAGAAGGTAGAAGCTACCATGGCCGAGTTTTCCGCTTTCATAATCTAATTGGCCCAGTACATAACCTGATTGATGAAGATTATGATAAAGGTAATTCTCAGGCTCCATTCCTTGTGGAGACATCATTAACACATCATGACCATCAAGATGGAAAATGTCTGGACATTCCCACATGAAACCAAAGTTCCCTTCTCCTTTTGCTGCAATATTTAAAAATTCCCACTCTAGTAAATCTAGTGATCGGTAAATAAGAACCTGTCCAACTTCGTCCTTCGTTTTATTTCCAATCACACAGTAGTAATATTCCCCATGCTTCCAAACTTTCGGGTCTCGAATATGATTTGGGTGGATATCCCCAACAGGCGCATTCGTAATAACTGGATTATTTGATAGTTTTTCAAAATTCACTCCATCTTCACTTACAGCAAGACATTGAACTTGCTCCAAATCTGTATCGTGGTTATCACCTGTCCATTTATGCCCCGTATACATAAGATAAAGTTTGCCGTCTTTTTCAATTGCACTCCCGGAAAAGCAACCATCTTTGTCATACTCTTCACTTGGTGCAAGAGCAACCGGTAGATGCTCCCAACTTGTTAAGTCTTTACTTTTCGCATGGCCCCAATGCATCGGTCCCCACTCTGCAGAGAAGGGATGATGTTGGTAGAACAAATGATATTCCCCATTGTAAAAACTAAAGCCATTCGGGTCATTGACCCAATAGGCTGGTGAAGATACATGATACGTTAGTCTCCAATGATTCAAACTAACTTCTTCTTTTGCTTGATTAATAGATTTATTTGCTGTCTCAACTGCCTGCTCATGTCGCAACATACGGCACCTCCCGATTTCCTTCATTGCTACGTTCTTACCATCTTGTTTCTCTCTACTTTCGTTCCTTGACTGTTCTCTTCTTTTTCACGCATCATAACGGGCGCTAAAATCACCGTCGTCCAGATCCCGATAAGGCTCACACTATAAAATGGGATCACTCCTGGAAATGATCTAATGATTAGATATAAAAGAACATATCCACCCAGTAACAACCCTGTACGAACAGGATGCAAAGTACCAGTTATAAACGACATCTTGATCGTGTGCCATCCCCCGTGAGAATGGTGCGAGAGAATAGGCAATACATAAAGAACAACTATGCTATAAAGAACAAACGTACAAATCAATCCGTATTTCAAAAAGAGATGTAGGATTCCATCCATCGATTGAACAATCATAAAATTCGTAACAAGCACAGCACCTACAATAACGGTAAGCACCATCATAATATTTGCTCTCACAAAGGTTTCTTTCCACACATGAACGAAATACGGCACAACTTTAAATTCCTCTTGGTTGATCCATCGATTGAGGACGGATAGCATCGCAACCGTTGCAGGGAACATCCCAAATAGCCCCAGACCGAGTAACGTAAATGATAGCCATAGCAAATTTACAATCGCTAGTTTCATCAACCAATCACAGACTTTGTATATTCCGCCTGTCATTCCACCTACTTGCATATCCGTCACTCCTTTATAGATTTTTTGCACACTCTTACATCTTTACTTATCTAAAATTAGTTTTTCGAACCTGTATGCGTTAAACCTTGAATATAATATCTTTGTAAGAAAATAAAGATTAATAACATTGGAATCGTCGTAACCGTCAGTGCGGCCATCACTTGCCCCCACTGTACTGGTGGTTGATTCATGAAATATTGCAGACCAATTTGAATCGTTCTCATCCGGTCTTCCGTCGCTACAACCAATGGCCATAAGAAATCATTCCAATGGTTAATAAAGGTGAAAATCGCTACTGTAGCAAATATTGGTTTTGAAAGAGGCACAATAATTTTTAAGAAGATTCCAATTTGTGAACAGCCATCAATTTTCGCTGCTTCCTCAATCTCTTTTGGAAAGTCTAAAAAGAACTGTCTAAATAGAAAGATACTAAACGCATTTGCGATAAACGGCACAATCAACCCGGTATAAGTGTTCACCCACCCAAAGTTATAAACAAGAACATACAGTGGTAAGAAAATACTTTCTGGCGGAATGATAAGTGTTGCAATAATGACCGCTAACCAAAAATGACGTAACGGAAAGTTAAATCGAGCAAGAGCATAACCTGCCATTGAGTTAACCGTTAAACCAAAAACAATAATTCCGATTGTGTAAATTAAACTGTTTAACATATAACGGAACAAATCAACTCGCTCAAATGCTAATACGTAATTCGCAAAGTAACCACCTTCTCCAGGCGCAGGTGGCAAAAATGCCTTAATCGAACTGATATCTTGAAAGATTTGAAATTCATTTTTTAATGAAGAAGCTAGCATCCATAAAAGAGGGAATAAGAAGATGAACGCTAATAATGTCATAAAAAGGTAAAGGATCGTATTTCTGATTAATCTACTCTTTTTCATTACTCCTACCCCCTCTCCTCAGCAATAAACTTACGTTGTACGATGGTTATAATTAAAACTAAAATCGTGAAAACAACGGCCATCGACGAAGCGTACCCCACATCTCGATAATTAAAGCCGACTTCATAAATATGATAGACTAGTGTTTTTGTTGATCCTAGTGGTCCACCTTGTGTCATAATCATAGGCTGTACCAATAATTTCACAGCAGCAATTGTAATCGTAACAAAAATGAAAATCGATACATTTCTTAGACCCGGAAATGTAACATTCCAAAATTGTTGCCACGGAGTCGCCCCATCAATCGAAGCAGCCTCATATAAATATTTCGGAATATTTTGCAATCCCGCAAGGAAAATTAACATTTGAAATCCAGCTCCTTGCCAAACGGACATGACAATAATCGAATTCATCGCTTGACTTGGACTTGTTAAAAAGGGTTGTGGCGAAATACCAAATGTACCTAACAACTCGTTAATTAAGCCCTCATTTGGGTTATATAAAAACGTCCACAAGATTGATACAACAACTAACGACATAACGACTGGACTGAAATAGGCTGTACGGAAAAAGACTTTACACTTTAGTTTTTGATTGATTAACAATGCCAACCCAAGAGCAACAGCCATTTGAATTGGTACAACTAATAGCGCAAAATAGGCTGTATTTTTAAATGCTTGTCTAAACTCGGTATCTTGGAAAATATAAGTAAAGTTTTCAAGTCCAATAAATTGTTTCTGATCTGGTTTTAACAAGTAAAAATCTGTAAAACTATAATAAAAAGCCATTCCCATCGGATAAAGCAAAAACACTGCTAATAAAAGTAAAGCAGGTAGTAAAAACAAATAGCCATTGATTGTTTCTTGTGACTTTTGAGAATTCAATCGAAAACGCAATTTTCCTTTTATTTCCAACTTTTTATTGGTTTCCATTAACCATCACTCCACATCTGGCATTTAGCAGAACTAGAGGCTTGGTGAGCCTCTAGTTCATAGTATGTGTTCAAAAAGGTAAAACGACTTTTGGGTGTGCAATGGCTTCACTCGCTCCGCGACTTCTATGAAAAACCCACTCATAGAACACTTAAAACATTGCAGCGGCTTCGCTCATTGCTCCGAGATTGTTCAAAAAGGTAAAAAGCGACCTTTTTGTATGTGCAATGGCTTCACTCGCTGCGCGTCTTCTATGAGAAACCCACTCATAGAACACTTAAAACATTGCAGCGGCTTCGCTCATTGCTCCGAGATTGTTCAAAAAGGTAAAAAGC
>NZ_JAWRVL010000029.1:0-44351 GCF_036663595.1 Halalkalibacter lacteus | reverse complement strand
ACGGATGAGGCTTTGAGAAAAATTATTTATTTAGCAACTATAGAGGCTTCAAAAAAATGGACTATGCCGGTGAGAGGGTGGAAAGAATGTATATCACAGCTAGCCATTCATTTTGAAGACCGCCTAAAGCCCGAACTATCAGCCTAAGCGGTTGGTTGGTGCCGGCTTGACATGGAGCCTCTGCGGGCATGGATCACTGGCGATAAGACGATACTTTATGAAAATGTATCGCCCTGGCTGACGAGCCTATCATGCCCGCCTCTCCACGTAAAGCCTTTTTACTTTATTAAGAGCAATTCCCATTTACACAAAATAATTTATACTCCCTTTTAAATACCTTTTATCATAATTTCACGTACCTCATTCAAACGTGTTTGAGCTTCTAGCAATTGCGGGCTATCAGAATCGTTTTCATTAACGAGTGTATCAATTTCAGACTGAAGTTCATCTAATTCTTTTTGAGCAAAAGCAAATTCTGTCGGATCATTTTCTCGAATCATCTTTACTTCCATTAATTCTGTCAATGCACGATCAATCGTTTGTTGTGCTCTATTTAAGCATTCTTCGATATATTCCTCATTAGCCATGAATTTCTCCTTTGTTTCTCGTACGTATCTTACTATCGTAACGTTAATTTACGTGAATCGTCATTCTTTTATACATAAAAACGAATGAAGAAAGAGGATAGATGCATATCCTTATTGAAATGTGTATATAACAGCTATATGTGAAAGAGTTTTTTTGAAAGGAGTTAAAGAATGAGCAATAAGTCTGATTGGCACAAAGAACAACAACGAGTTGATGAAGTTGTTAGGGAAATCAATAAACGAGAAAAAATATTACAGAATAAACTAGGTGACATCAAAATAGATGTAATTGATATTCGTAAAAAATTTTGGGAGGACATAACAGTAAACTTTGATAATGCCGAAGAAGCCGCGGAAACTTATGCGAGTATTAAGCAACAGGCAGAGTTAATGTCAGAGAGAGAAATAAGTCATCGGCACGACCTTAAACAATTAAAAAATCTACATAGGTTAAAGGAATCAGCTTATTTCGGACGAATTGATTTCTTAGAAAATGGAGAAGACGAAGCGGAGTCTGTGTATATTGGCACGTCTTCTTTTGTTGATGAAAGTGGTGTTGAATTTTATGTGTACGACTGGCGTGCGCCCATTTCGAGTTTGTATTATGATTTTGGACCCGGACAAGCAAATTATGATACGCCATCTGGCAAAATTTCTGGAGAAGTTGAGTTAAAAAAACAGTTCATCATTCGGAATAGCCAAATTAAGCATATGTTTAACACTGGGATTACAATTGGTGATGAAATGCTTCAAGAAGTGTTAGGGGGACAATCTGATTCACAAATGAAGAGCATTGTTGCTACCATTCAGAAAGAACAAAATCAAATCATTAGAAATGAACGAGGACGTCTCTTAATTGTTCAAGGTGTTGCAGGAAGCGGTAAGACATCGGCAGCCCTGCAACGAGTAGCATATTTACTGTATCGTTATCGAGATATACTTTTGGCCGATCAAATTGTGTTATTTTCACCAAACCCATTGTTCAATAGTTATGTTTCAACAGTCCTCCCGGAACTTGGAGAAGAAAATATGCAGCAGACAACATTCCAGGCTTATTTGGAACATCGACTTGGTGGCGATTGGAAGCTTGAAGATCCTTTCTCGCAAATGGAATACGTGTTAACAGCTGAAGAGGATTCTATCTATACTGAGCAAATTGAAAGTATAAAATTGAAATCCTCTCTCGAATATATTCAATTAATTGACCAATATATCAGTTCTCTTCAGAAAGAAGGAATGATCTTTACTGACATAGTTTTTAGAGGAGAACTATTGATATCTGCAGAAAAGATTTGTACGTACTTTTATGAACTACCTGATACAATCTCGATTCCAAACCGCTTTCATATGCTAGTGGAGAGAATACTGAAAGAGGTTAGAGAATTTGAACTAAAAGAAAGAAAAAAAGAGTGGGTTGAACAGGAAATTGAATTGCTCGACAATGAAGTTTTATTAAAAGTACACAACAAAATAGAAAAACAAAAGAAAAAAGAAACAGATTCTTTTTATGAGTTTGAACGTGAGGAAGAGTTATTACGAGCACTTGTTGTTAAAAGAAGAATGAAGAAAATAAAAAGTGATATTAAGAAAATTCGTTTTTTAGACGTAGCATCTATTTATGTACAACTAATGGAGTCATCACTAAAGCCAGAACACTATATAGAGTCTGTCCAGAAAATCCGTCAGTCGATATTCTCTTATGAAGATGCAACACCTTATTTATATATAAAAGGAAAACTTGAGGGATTTCAAGTTAATACAACAATCAGACATGTATTTATTGATGAAGCTCAGGATTATTCACCGTTTCAATTCGCTTTTATTAAGAACATGTTTCCGCGAGCTAAATTGACCGTACTAGGCGATGCGAATCAATCGATCTATGCCCACTCAAATGTAAGTAGCTTTTCATCGTTGGAGTCCTTATTTCCGTCAAGTGAAATAGAGAAATATGAGTTAACTCAAAGCTATCGCTCGACAAGACAAATTATTAATTTTGCAAAGAGAATTATCGATGCAGATATTGAGCCTTTTAATCGAGACGGGGATAAGCCTGCAATTGTTCCTGCGAGTAACGTTGATGAGATGCATACACGTATAATTGAGCGAATTAAGGAGTTGAAGCAGAAGCATCGTACTGTTGCGATCATTTGTAAAACAGCAAAGGAAAGCAAGGCCTTGTATGAGACTTTAAAAAAGAAAGTTGATGTACGTTTAATGGAAAAAGATTCAACTGGGTATGACGCAGGTGTTCTGATCATCCCATCTTATTTAGCAAAAGGTGTTGAATTTGATGCCGTTCTTGTTTACAATGCCTCATTCGATTCTTATTTTAAAGAAAGTGAAAGAAAACTTCTTTACACGATTTGTACAAGAGCGATGCATTCATTGGATGTTTATTTTGTAAAGAAAATGAGTCCGTTATTAGCTAATATCTCACAAGAAACATTTACGTATGTTCATGAAAAATCGGGCACCTCTTTTAAATAAAATATTAAAAATTTCAACTTCGAAATATAAGTATAATTCATGCCGTACATCAAATTCACATCTTCTTTTTTCCCTAAATAAAAATCAAAAAAAGTATTTTTATTTATTATGTATCGTTTTTTCTAAGCTAGAGAAAATAAAGCTGAAAATAACAATACACGGAGGGGAAAAATGAAGAAGTTACATGTATTAATGGTTGCAGTTGTTCTTATGACGATTTTCTTTGTACAACCCTTGGCTGATGCTGAAGTGAAAATGTTTAACGACCCACCATTCTCTCATTACAAGGTGTCGCGAGGTGATACTTTCTGGTTTATTGCAAAACGGTACGGTCTGGATTATAAAGAGCTAATGAGGTTAAATCCAGATGTTGTTCCGACAAATATGCAAGTAGGTGAAGTGATTCGTTTAAAGCCAGAAGCTTCACATCATAGTGCATTTGAAGATCAAGTTGTTGCACTTGTAAATCAAGAAAGAAGACAACGTGGATTAAGAGAGCTTCAACACCGCGCTGATGTGAAAAATGTCGCCCATAAGAAAGCACAAGATTTAATTAATGCGAATTATTTTTCCCATAATAGTCCCAATTATGGATCTCCATTTGATATGCTCCGTTCCTTTGGTATTAGTTATCAGTCTGCAGGAGAAAACATTGCAAAAGGACAAACAACTCCTGAGCAAGTAATGCGAGATTGGATGAATTCATCTGGACATAGGGAGAACATTCTTAAGCCCGAGTATGATACAATTGGTGTTGGGTTTTATCACGGAGCATGGGTACAAATGTTTATTCAAGCTAGATAAGTAATGAAATAGGCCCTTCTCAAAAATGGAGTTGGGCCTTTTTGTCTTATTGGAAAGAAGGAAATAGAGGAATTCGTCGTGAATATGGCGAATGTAATAATTGGGTTTGTACGTATTGGGGGAAAAGTATGTGGATTGAAATTGAACCAAATAGTTTTGTTTTTAAACTTGCGATAGCTACAATCTTATGTACGATTATTGGGATTGAACGAGAATTAAAACGAAAACCATTAGGTCTAAAAACGTGTCTTGTCATTGGGATTATGAGTTGTTTGCTGACTTATGTCTCGATATTAGGTGCTGAACAATATTCAGTGGCTTATAGCAAACCAATGGATCCGTTGAGGCTTGCAGCGCAAATCGTTTCTGGAATAGGTTTTCTAGGAGCTGGGGTTATATTAAGACGAAACAATGACATGATCTCCGGGCTCACAACCGCTGCAATGATTTGGGGAGCGGGTGGAATCGGGATTGCTTGTGGGGCTGGATTTTGGTTAGAAGCGGTTGTTGCGACGGTTTTATTACTTGTCAGTGTAGAATTTTTGCCGTTTTTATTTAGATTTATCGGACCGAGGGCGTTAAGGGAAAAGGAACTAAAAGTAAAAATTATAGTCGACTCAGAAGATAAACTAACGGATATTTTAAAAGAAATGAAGCGACAACAAATGAAAGCAAGAAAAGTAAGAGTCAAAGATTTAAGAGATTCTAGTTATCAGCAAATGGATGTAAGGTTGCTTGTCGATGACAAACGTTATACAACGGACATTTACTACACGTTAAAGCAAATGGACAACATTGTCGGAGTCGAGTTAGAATCAATGTAAGAAAACTTACTTATTGCCGAAACTAAACCGCCACAAATAAATTGAAGAAGTAAGTTAGAGAGAGTCAGATAGTTTTATGACCTCTCTTTTTTTACATTCATAATAGTCGTAATTGTTGTTGGCTCATTTGGTGTACTTTTCTTTTTCTAACGCTTTGTTCTTTTTCAGAAAGACTATGATCGATAATGGATTGGATAGCTACTTGATTTAGATGCTCTAATACTATAACGCCTGCTATGAGTCTCATCGCAGGCGTTAAGCTATCAGTCTTTTGAAGCTGAGTGATTCGATCCAAGCTAGTATTTTAAACACAATAAACGAAGGGATTGATACCTACCAGAACAGAAGTGCTCCTAGTGCTATACCTGCGATTACAGCAAAAGCAATTGGAAAGCGCCGACGACGAAAACCGTATCCTCCGTAATAGCCGTAACCAAATCCCCCAAACTGTCTAGACCCAGTAGATTCTAGATAAACATGAGAGTTTGTTACTTGCTTGATTCTCCCCGTATGTGTTCTCCCTTGACGATCTGTAATTGTGACAACCCTTCCATGATACCGACAGCAAAGATCATAATAAGACAAATTTGTCACTCCTTTCTTCTTTAACTAGTCGTTCTCTTCATTCTATTTTTGATTTGTTCTCTTGATTGTAAATAAGCCTAATTAAGAGGAAAGATGAGCATTTGTCATAGAATGAACCTGTAAGTAATGATTTTCATACGATATAGAAAAGTGAGTTGGGAGTGAAACGATGAAACAGTACAGCTATATTGATTTTCTTGCACAATTTGGGATCAGAAGCGCTCATCCAGGAGGAATGGCATGCACAGAAAGTATTTTTGAGCAGGAATCTATAATGGAAGAGATGACTATTTTAGATGTAGGTTGCGGGCTAGGAGAAACAGCCTCTTATCTAGAGAAGAAATTTGCATGTCAAGTGTATGCTATAGAAAATCATCCTATCATGATAGAAAAAGCAAAGAAGAAGCTAGAAGAAAACAAAAATAGAATTATGCTGCGAGATGCTTCTATTGAAGCGCTCCCATTTGGAGATGGTGTTTTTGACTATCTTTTATCTGAATCGGTTTTATCGTTTGTCCATTGTAGAAAAGCTTTAACGGAATGCCGTAGAGTACTTACCAATCACGGTGTATTCATATTGAATGAAATGACGTTGTTACAACCTTTATCAGAAAATGAAAAAAAAGAGTTACAGTCTTTTTACGGATTTACAGAATGTTATGAAGTTCATCAATGGAAAGATCTTCTTTGCCAAGTTGGTTTCACTAAGATTGACACGTTAAATGTACCGCTAAGGGGAACGAAAAAAGCCAATCAAATCGATTTGTCTGTTGAACTTAATCCAGTGTTGTTGGATATGTTGGATGAACATGAGAGGTTAGTGAAGAAGTTTGATGGGAAAATTGGAAATGTAATTCTACGTTGTGAGAAATAAACTATGGTACTATAATTAAATCATTCGAGTATATGTATAACACTTGTTTAAAGAGGAAACTTATGATTAAATGAAAATAATTGTCTGAATATTTATGGTTCATAAGTACTAATACTAGCCATCATTGTTTGAAAGGTGTTGTTAATTAAGGTTCCACAGATGGAATAGTGAATGAATAGGTGTAATGGAGAAGTATTTGATGTTGAGGTTTGGATTCACCCTTTTGTGCTGATGTCGTTGAACGATAAATCTTTCTGAAAATAAAGAGCGAGAAGGAGTAACATTTGTTACTGTTGTTGCCCTTTGCAGTTAAAGGGTAAGCATGAAAAATGAACTTTTTTCTTGTGTGCACGAAAAAAAATAAATAATATTAGTCTAGATAAGTTGACTTATCAAGTAAGTTTGCGTTACTTTTTTATATGAAGAAGTAACCATGTAAAGAGAGGCCGGACTACAATGAAAACAACAAATAATCCTACAACATCTCTTGTTATTTTTGGTGTGACAGGAGATTTAGCTAAAAGAAAGTTATTCCCATCAATATACAAATTGTATAAAGCAGGAAAATTATCTGAAAATTTTGCGGTGATTGGAGCTGCAAGAAGAGCATGGACGAATGAAATCCTCCGTGAAACGATCACGAACTCATTGCCAGATGAAGAAGATCCAAATCTTGTTCAAACGTTTTGTTCTCATTTTTACTATCTTTCATTTGATGTAACGAATAAAGAATCGTATCAAGAGTTAGATACAATGCTAAATCAATTGGAACAACAATATCACATACCAGGTAACCGAATTTTTTATATGGCAATGTCACCGGAGTATTTCGGTACAATTGCATCAAATTTGAAGTCAGAAAAACTTACTGACTCGAATGGGTGGACTAGACTGATTATCGAGAAACCATTTGGTCGAGACCTTCCATCCGCTGAAAAATTAAACAACGAAATTCGCCAAGCCTTTTCAGAAGATGAGATTTATCGAATCGATCATTACTTGGGTAAGGATATGGTACAAAATATTGAGGTTATCCGCTTTGCTAATGCGATTTTTGAACCATTATGGAACAATCAATACATATCCAATATTCAAATTACATCAAGTGAAACATTAGGGGTAGAAGACCGCGGTGGATATTATGAGACATCTGGTGCCCTTCGTGATATGGTGCAAAACCATATGTTACAAATGGTATCGTTGCTCGCAATGGATCCGCCAATTCGCCTAACAACGGATGAAATAAGAAGTGAGAAAATTAAAGTACTTCGTGCATTAAGACACTTTACTCCTGAACAAACTCCTGAATATTTTGTCAGAGGCCAATATGAGGCTGGTATTATTGATGGTGAAGAAGTTCAAGGTTATCGTGACGAGAAAAATGTAGACCCGGATTCATATACTGAGACGTATGTAGGCGGAAAATTATTAATTGATAATCATCGTTGGGCGGGTGTCCCTTTTTACATCCGAACAGGGAAACGGATGAGTCAAAAGTCAACAAAAATCGTCGTTCAATTTAAAGACAGACCAATGAATCTTTACTATAGTGAAAACGATAAAAAGAATTCGAACTTACTCGTCATTTCCATTCAGCCAGATGAAGGAATTACGTTGCAGCTAAACGGAAAGAAAATGGGCATGTCAGGTGGAACAACTCCTGTTCAATTGGATTATTGTCATGATTGTGTTGATACGTCCAATACACCTGAAGCATATGAGCGATTAATTTATGATTGTATCCAAGGGGATGCAACTAACTTTGCTCACTGGGATGAAGTTGACTTGTCTTGGACATTTATTGATACCATTTCAAAAGCATGGGAAAGCAAAGACGTGGAACTAGCGACGTATGAGGCGGGTTCAATGGGGCCAAAGCAAGCTGATAAATTACTTGCAGAAGATGGCTTCCACTGGTGGCCAATATCATCTAAAGGGTAAGGGACGTACAATATTGTCCTAGGATTATGATATAATTGCGAAATAAAGAAGTAAAAGACATGTGTATTACATTCACATGTCTTTTACTTGTTAGGAGATAGTGAAAAGAATGGAGAAAAACAATCGAGTATTGCTAGTAGATGGAATGGCTTTATTATTTCGAGCCTTTTACGCGACGGCGATGAGTGGTTATTTTATGGTGAATAGCAAAGGAGTTCCAACAAATGCGATTCACGGTTTTACGAAACATTTATTTACGGCTGTGAATACGTTTAAACCGACACATGTTATTTGTTGCTGGGACATGGGAAGCAAGACGTACCGCACAGAAATGTTTCCAGATTATAAAGCAAACCGAGGAGCGCCGCCAGTTGAATTAATTCCGCAATTTGATCTTGTAAAAGAAGTGGTAGCAGAGCTTGATATCCCGAATGTTGGACTAGAACGCTTCGAAGCGGATGATTGCATTGGAACGTTAGCAAAGGAACTTAGTCAACATGCCCAAGTGCAGATTCTAACTGGTGATCAAGATATATTGCAATTGTTAGAGCAACATGTATCTGTCATTCTTTTAAAAAAAGGATATGGCAATTATGCCGTTTATAATGAAGAACTGTTTTATTCTGAAAAAGGAATTACACCGAGGCAAATGATTGATTTAAAAGCACTGATGGGTGATAGCAGTGATAATTATCCTGGTGTTAAAGGAATTGGTGAGAAAACGGCGGTCCGATTGCTTCAAACACACGGGACCATTGAAGGGATATTGGAGAATATCGCTTCTTTAACGAAATCCCAACGCCAGAAAATTGAGAGCGATTTAGACATGCTTCATTTATGTAGAGAGCTTGCTACAATTAATTGTGAAGTTGATGTATGCTGCGGGTTAGAAGAGGCGTTATGGACCATAGATCTTATAAAAATGAGGAAGAAGTTTGAAGAGTTAGAGTTAAAGAATCTTGATCATATTCTTGAATACTAATGGTGATCTATTACTTATATTGAAAGCAAAATTATAGCAATGAACATATTTCAGTCCTTTGACTGAAAAAAAGGTCTGATCCGCTAGTTGCACTATATAGTGTGCAACTAGTCGGTCAGGCCTTTTGGTATTCATCAAGAATGTTTTGCTTTCTTATGCTTCCACATCATATATCGGTAACGGATCGTGCAGCCAATGCAAAAACCAAGTAATGCAATGCCAGCTGCGAGCATGACCATTATACTAAAAATATAACCCCATGTATGAAGTCCAATAGAAAAGAACAGCAATGACAAACCTAAACAGATCGTCGCAATCCATTGGTTAAAGATTTGCTGATCCGAATCTTCTTTGGGATATTGATCAGCAGGTTTTTGTAGCAATGTCTTTCCTACCATCATGACTACGTTACGTTTCGTTAAAAGCGTCATTACACCGACTAAAAAGGGAAGAAATAAAATCCATTTCGATAGTAGAAGCGCAACAAGGACAGTGAGCACAATAAACAGCTGATTTGCTTGAACGAGTGGTTTAGGAATTCCCATTAAATCAACCTCCTTACTTATGTTTATTATATAACAAAACAATGATTAGTTGCATGTTTTTAGCCCTATAGAATTAATCTTTTCAAGAAATAAAAAAAACTAAATGTTGGAATGGACTTTTACTGGTTTGGTAATAATAATCTTGGTTAAGGAGGTGATCAAGATGGCAAAACGTAATAAAAATAACAACAAAAATAACAACAACAACTTAGAAGCAGAAAATGCACCTGTTGAATTTGCAGAGGAAAATGAAGCACAAAATCTTAACAGTCGCAACAACCGTAAGAATCGTAAAAACAATAAATAAGACATAAGATTTTAAGAAAGAAAGTACACACATAGGAAGCTAAAGTAGGCTGACTCGAATCGGGTCGGCCCTCTTTTCGTCATGTTTAAAGTAGTAAACATTGCCAGTTCGATCAGTACATAAGATTGACTCTCTTACACAGGATAACTAGTACAACAGACAAAGTGAGGTGATACAAAATGGCAAGCAATAGTAGCAACAAACTTGTTGTACCTGGAGTAGAGCAAGCATTGGATCAAATGAAATATGAAATTGCTCAAGAGTTTGGTGTTCAACTTGGATCAGATTCAACTTCACGCTCTAACGGATCAGTCGGAGGAGAAATCACGAAGCGTCTTGTCCAACAAGCTGAACAACAGTTTGGTGGATACAATAAGTAAATAGTAAATGGATAAGGCAACTTGAATGTAGTGTTCAAGTTGCTTTTTTAGGCATAAAAGGAGAAGGTCCCAAAAGATCAAACTCTGACCTTTTGGGACCTTTCTTACTTAAGATTAATGGTTCTGACCTTTTTGTGAAATGTCATGGAGAGCCTCTCCAGCTTCATTCTCATAAACATTCTCAACCGCTAAATCACCGATGGCTACCATCCCAACTATTTGTCCATTCTCGACGACAGGTAAACGACGAATTTGATGTTGTGCCATCATATTTGCCGCTTCGTGTGGATCGGTTGATGGAGAAGCAACAGTTAGATTTGTTGACATACACTCTTCAACTGGAACGTGGGAATCTTTCCCGCTTGCAGTTGAACGGAGGGTAATATCTCGATCGGTAATAATCCCAACAAGCTCCCCGTTTTTCACAACTGGAATCGATCCGATATCGTGGCTTTGCATTAAGGAAGCCGCTTCTTGAATTGATTGTGCTGAATCGATTGTAACAATGTCTTTTGACATAATCTCGCTTAAATTTTGTGTCATTAGTAAACACTCCCTTCTTGAAGAAGTATCCCTTAACAAAGAAGATTTATTCGCCCGGTATAAGTGCTACTATAAGAAAGTGGCAGTAAAATGATGGGAAGGACGGAGTAATCGATGGATTAAAAGTTATTTTACCAAAATGCCTATCAACAAGAATTTACAACTCAAAGCCATGCATAATAGCAAGATGAAGCGAAGAGGTGGTAGGTTGTATTAGACCAGACTGCCTTTGCCTTGTACGCAACTGGCTGGGGCAACCTGATGATACTCGTATATTAGCAGGAGTATTAGCAGTAGATGTAGAAAGTGTCAAAGGTGAAATTAGGCATTTTCATAAATGTTCAATAGAAAATCATCAATTAGTGTCAAAGTCGTCATAAACTGGAGTAGACGGTTTGATCATCATGCAGCAAAACGGAAAAGTCACTCGAGCAAGTAAAGTGGAGATGCATACATATGATGCAAGAGCCTAAATTAGGCCCTCAGTGTCCCTTTTCTTTGTGATGGTCTTTTTTTCTGCGTGGGAAAATTTTCCATATTTTGGTTAAAACGTGAGTATGAAAGTGGTCTACAAAAAAGGAGTAGGGGGAAAATTGCTATGAAAAAAAAGCAATTTGCCGTTATTGGCTTAGGTCGTTTTGGGGGAAGTATCTGTAAAGAGTTATATAATATGGGACATCAAGTGTTGGCGATTGATGTCCGGGATGAGAAGGTAAATGAATTTGCTCCATTTGCCACTCATGCAGTTATTGCCAATACAACAGATGAAAAGGCATTACAATCGTTAGGGATAGGCAACTTTGAATATGTCATTGTCGCAATTGGGGATGATATTCAAACGAGTATTTTAACAACCCTATTATTGAAAGAGATGAATGTTCCAAATGTATGGGTTAAAGCACAAAATAGTTATCACCATAAAGTGCTTGAAAAAATTGGCGCAGACCGAATCATACATCCTGAACAAGACATGGGCATACGCATTGCTCAACATTTAACATCAGAAAAGATTGTTGATTATATTGAGTTATCAGAAGAATATAGCATTGTCGAGTTACTCGCAACAAGTAAAATTCATAATAAATCCTTGGTTGATTTAAATGTGCGCGCGAAGTATGGATGCACCATTTTAGCAATCAAGCGTGGAGAAACCGTCCATGTATCGCCTGTACCAAATGAAGTTATTTATGAGAAAGACCTTTTAATCGTCATTGGCCATAAGAATGATTTGAAACGGTTTGAAGAAGATGGAATGTAATGATGATAAATAGTTTACTAGTCATTCTGTTTTGGATTGTTAGAAGAAACAATAGCATCGTATGTCGATGATCAATTTGGTGTGAATGGTCCGATAACTAGCCTGCTTTTTCTAGAGTTATGGTATAATACCAACGTTATTTATGTTGATTATTCTAGAGAAGTAAAGGTGATTTGATGGATTTTTCAATAAACTATTTATCTTTTTTTGTGATCCAAGTAGAAGGACAAGGAGAACAAGCGGATAAACGATATAAGCATTACCAAACCCTTGATGAACCGATGTATGAGGATAGTGCATTAAAAGGTTTTCTTGATGGAGAATTAATGAAAGTAGTGAAACGCAAAGTCGAACGGAACCCAAAATCTGAATCAGTTCCCACAAAAATTGGACGTTTTATCGTCGAACCAGGTTATGACTTAGACACAAACCCGAATTATAATTTGTTCCATCGCATTCGAACAGCGGATTCGACTGATGAATTTAAAAATAACAGTGAAGAGTTAGTCCGGGCTTATATGGATACGAGTGCCATTCGAGGTGGGGCCTTGCTTGTCATTCGATCAAAATTTAACAAGTATTTCGATGATCCTTTTGTATTCGTTTTGAAATGTGATTTTGAACAAAAAGTCGCAACGATTACGGATGAAAAAACAATGATACGGAATGTGGAACGAGCGATTACGACAAAGAACATGAAATCGATTCAATACCCCTACATGCCAGAAGAGGGAATGCTTGAGGAATGGGAGCTGAAAATTCACCAATCCTCGCATGCACGATATTTTGAGGATTTCTTGAAGTTTGTTGAGTACCACCAATCGATGCCTGAGATTGTGAAAACTCAAGTGATTCAGATGGCCCAGCAGCACATTGCTGAAACATATCACGAGGAGAGTCCTGAACGGATTCAGGAAGAGGAATATATTGAAGCTTGGTCAAATACTCCTGTGAGAGAAATGCAGGAGAAGTGGACACCTGAGCAGGTGGTAGAAGCTTCTGCTCCTATCATCGAGCATCAACCTGAGATTCCGTTAAAACTTAAGCTTGACCATATTGATGTGAAAGCGATGTTGTCTGATTTCGGTGAATCTCTTCATATTGCGAAGGTGAACGGAAGATATGTGATTGTGATTGAAGGGGATTCGTTTACGTTTGAGAAGGGGGTTTCGCCTGTGGAGTTTTTGAAACCGGAGCCTTTAGATGAGGTTTTGAGGAAGATTGGGAGGTAGGGAAATAAATACCTCTCATGAGGACTTTAGCCAGAATTGTGACCAAAAATGTGACCAAAATAAATAATCTCCCTCAATGTCTATGTGTATAGGCTTCCTACAACAAAAAGAAATAAAGGGAGATATAAATGAAAAATTTACAAAGTCAACTAACAGCACTTATGCAGGAAAATCAAGAAAATATAACTGAGTTACTCCGTAAGCAAGAGGAGCTGCATGATCAAATATTGCAACTAGTAAATAATTGCGAAGCTCAAGAAAGTCACCCTGATTTATTGGAATCATTTTATTCACAAAGTATCAGAAGAGAGAAACTGGAATAAACCCATACTAAGCGAACGTTTTGGATCCAGAACGACCTTATTGCAGAATTGGACAAGCGTTGCGAAGACGAAAGTGGAAAGAAGATCTCTGGATTCAAAACGTTTTTAATCAATTTTGCGTTGGAGGAGCTTTTATCAATAAATAAAAATTAGAAATAGAGAATAGTAATGTTAAGTCCTCTCGTCACTGAGAGGGCTTTTATTATAGATATAATCTAAAACCCTATTAAAAAATAAAATAATTTTATTTTATACCATTAGCTTTGCATAAAATTTCTTCGAGTTTGTTAAGTGGTTTTGAGTAATTTATGGTTTCAAGGCACAAAAAAACTCCTTATAATTAGGATTGGTAGTTCTGTCCAAATCCCAATTAAAAGGAGCTCACCATGGACAAGAATACCATAAAATCTACAATTAATGAACTACTAAATGGAATAGATGAACAGACTTTTTCTAAGCTGATTAACGTCATTGACCTTGATAAGTATGTGAAGAAATTAACGGCATACAAGTTCTTTCAACTGCTCATTCTTTCTCAATTGAAAGAAACGGAAAGCCTAACGTTCTTATCAAAGCAGGTGAAAGACAAGAAAGCCCATCAGCTTGAACTAGCGTTGGACACAATCAGTACATCGCAACTTTCTAGAAAACTTGGGAGCCTATCACCTAAAATCTTTGAAAAGATCTTTCATCACCTCGTCTTAAAGGTTCAAGCGAACATCAAACAACCTGCAATCATTCGTGATATAGGTCGTTTATACGTGATTGATTCAACGACGATGAGTATGAGTCTGAGCCAATATCCTTGGGCCACATTCCGTAAAACGAAAGCTGGAATACGGCTTCATTTACGAGTGATCGTGACGAAAGATATGACGATTCCTGATAAAGGTGTTTTACTACCAGCCAAACACGCAGATCGTACACAAATGAGTGAGCTCATCGACATTGATTCAGATGCGATCCACTTATTTGACCGAGGATACAACGACTACAAGAAGTTTGACGAACTCTGTTTACAGGATGTTCGTTTTATCACTCGCTTAAAGAAGAACGCACAAATTGAGGTGCTCTCTGAACAAGTGCCTGATCCTGAATCTCTTATTTTCAGAGATCAAGAAGTGTTTCTTGGCAATGGACAGAACGGAACGAAAATGACCCATCCTTTACGTCTCGTTGAAACCAAAGATCGCGAAGGAAACAAGGTGATCATCGTCACAAATTGCTTTGAACTCTCAGCTAACGAAGTCGGCGAACTCTACCGCTATCGTTGGAAAATAGAAACCTTCTTTAAGTGGATGAAACAGCACCTCAAAGTCAAAAGCTTCTACGGAAAAAGTGAGAATGCCGTTTGTAATCAAATCTGGATCGCTCTCATCACGTACTGTTTACAAGTTCTCTTACAACAAAGCATCTATCACGAGGGACCCTTACTTGAAATCAAGCAAACGTTGAAAACCCTCTTATTTGATGGATTTGATGCATTTCGATGCGCACTTTTCAGGCAGCCAACCCGTTCATCAAAAGGACGACGAAAGCTAAACTGGGAGGCAGAATTTCAAGTGATTGAGCAACAATTCCTTGAAGGTGAGGTGAGCCATTTAGACGACTTAACGTGCGATCCAGTATTTGCTAACTAGGAACATCTATAAATGTAAAATTGTGGATAAGGACTACTGCACACATAAGTGTTATCCGTTTTTCACTTAGATCCACAAAAATAAAAACAGAATATTCTTTCTAATTCAATCTACGACGAAACGGTTCGATTGACAATAGAGATACTTATTTATGCAATGCTAATGAAAAATAAAACATTTAGAGGGGTGGCATCTTTGGTATCGTTTTTCGTTGGTGAGTTGTCATCATGCTCTTTACTTTCAGGAAACCTTTCACGATCCAGTTCTGACAGCTGCGTTGACAGATCGTCTCACGCATAAATCACACGTTGTTAATATGGTTACACCATCATTTAGGATGCGAGAAACGGAAGAATGGATGAAAAAGAGTACTGAAGAAGAAGTGGCTCAAAATTAAATTGCGAATGGCTCACTTTTCACTTGCGAAATACATATTAATGTATGTGTACAGGATTTTGTTATAAGTAAAGATGATTATTACCTCAGTATACTTCAAACACCTATATTTCTATAATTAATGGATATAATTTAGAAACTTATAAAGGATGGGTATTTATGGAGATCGTAAAAAGGAATAGTTGGTCCTTGTATTTGGATTTTATCGATGCATTTAGTAGTTTGACCTACAAAGGGATTTCGATATCATGGTTCGTATACTATTGGAACTATCTAAGAATTAAAGAGGTAAATGAAGAGTTAATAAAACCAGGGTTTGAACAGTGTTTAAAAAACAAAGTATTAACAAAAAAACAAATTCAATCTGGTTTTAATAGAGTTATGGATCCGATTGAAGATCATGTAAATCACAACTTAAAAGATGGAAAAATTTTGCTTTATGATGAATCAAATCTTCGTTTTACACCAAATAATTATTTAGAGTATTTTGATTCGTCCACAACAGTAATATTGAGAAAGACAGCAAAAATAAATAGTTATTTAGGGATACCTATTGATAAGATCGAAGACTATAAAAACAACGTGGAAGGCTTAATAGAGGAATATAAAATAAAGGCAAAAAAGCTTTTACACTCATATAAGAATCACCCTATTTTTAGCTTACCTGTATTTCAAAAAAGATTTATTAAACGGGAACTCCCTGAAATCGTTACTTATTTAGTAGCAATTGTGAATTATTTTGAGCGAAGATCAATTTCATGCGTCTTAGTTGGAGGAGAAGTGGATTATATAAGTAGAATGCTTATCATCGTTGCAAAAACAAAAGGAATTCCTAGTATCTGTTTGCAACATGGAATAATTGGTTCTGATAGAGGATGGTTGCCAATACTTTCAACTAAAGTAGCGGCATTTGGTCAGTTTGAAACCAAATTCTACCAAGACGCTGGTGTTCCTAAAGAACGTATTGAAATAATTGGTCATCCTCGTTTTGATCGCATTTTTACTGAAAAATATATGGGTAAACATTATTTATATAAAAAAATAGGGATTAGTCCTAATAAAAAAACAGTATTAATTACAACTCAACCAGTTATATTGGATTTGGGAAAATTAAGAAGACTGATTAAATGTCTTTTACAAGATAAGAATATTGAAGTAATTATTAAACCGCACCCAACAGAAATAAGACGTAACATGCTTGAAGGATATAGGAGGCTTGTTAAAGAAAATACGTCGATTAAACTGATTGAGTTTGATCCTGAACTATACAATATTATACCAAATGTTGATGTAGTCTGTGTATATAATTCAACAACTGGAATAGAAGCAATGTTGTTTGGAAAGCCTGTTGTCTACTTTAGGGGAAACTCCTCTGAGGGCGCACATTATGATTACTGTGACAAACTGATTAAACCTAATCCAATGCCTTTAGCAAATATTATTATTAAGTTGACTACAGATAGAAAATTTCAACAGTATGCCGCACGACAGCGAAAAGCATTTATATCTAAAGCTTATCCTCAACAAATTTCAGGTAAGAAACTTTCAGATTTAATATATACCCTCTCTGGTGTTAGAAGTTATCTGTAACGTGCAGTATTTCAAAAGGAATGATTATTAAAGCTTCAGGTCCAAAGTTATATGATAAAAGATGGTATAAAATGTCTGATAGCTAACCAAAAGGTCTTTGAAAATTTAGGTTTGAAAGAGGAAGATGTTTATCAACTTAATGATAATGTATTAACTAAAATACTAACTAAAATAGTCTTCTATTCTTAACATAAGTTTAAATTGTTTGATAATAATTTTCATTCTAATTAATAAGGAGTTCTTCAAATGTCCAATAAATCTAAATTGGCAATTAGAGGGGGGGAGGCTGTTCGTAAACAGTATCTTCCTTATGGAAAACAATGGATCGATGATGATGATATTCAAGCTGTCGTTAACGTCTTACGGAGTGATTATATAACAACCGGTCCTGCAATTACTAAGTTCGAGGAGAAGGTAGCTAATTATGTTGGAAGCAAGTATGCGGTTGCATTTTCAAGTGGTACGGCTGCGTTACACGCTGCTTGCTATGCGGCTGGAGTATGTGAAGATGATGAGGTCATCACAACTCCACTTACATTTCCGGCAACAGCTAACTGTATTCTATATTTAGGCGGTAAGCCCGTTTTTGCAGACGTGGATTATAATACTATGAATATAAATCCATCTTCAATAAGGAAACTAATTACAGATAAAACGAAAGCTGTCATTACTGTTCATTTTACAGGTCAACCTGTTGATATAGATGAGATAGATCATATTGCAAAAAATCATAACTTAATCGTCATTGAAGATGCAACTCATGCACTTGGGGCAAGTTATAGGAGTAAAAAAATTGGCACATTTAGTGATATGACCATGTTTAGTTTTCATCCTGTTAAGCATATTACAACTGGTGAAGGGGGGATGATTACAACTAATTGTAGAGAGTTAAAGGAGAAACTCGTACTGTTCAGAACTCATGGTATTACAAGAGATCGAATAAAGTTAATAGATGATCATGGACCATGGTATTATGAAATGCAATTTCTTGGCTATAACTATCGAATGACTGATTTTCAAGCTTCTTTAGGAATAAGTCAATTAAAAAAGCTTGATCATTTTATCTCTGAACGAAAGAAAATAGTTTCCCTATATAATCGTGCATTTAAAGATTTAAATTGTTTGAAAATTCCGAGTATAAATATAGATAGACAATCAAGCTGGCATTTGTATGTCATTAGGCTAGACGTAGAAAAATTAAAAGTTGGACGAAGAGAGATTTTTGATGCCCTAAAAGCGGAAAATATTGGTGTTAATGTGCATTATATTCCAGTTTATTATCATCCTTATTATCAGAAAATTGGCTACAATAGAGGTGCCTGTCCACTAGCTGAACAGATCTATGAAGAAATAATTACGTTACCGCTTTTTCCTAGTATGTCCCAAGATGATGCATTCGATGTGATTAATGCAGTAAAAAAAGTCATTAGTTTTTATTGTGAACAATGATTGGGGGTAAACAGAATGGAATCATTAAGAATAATAGCTGAAGTAGCAAATGCACACCAAGGTGATCCTGAAATTTTAAAATCGTTAATCAAAGTTGCAGCAGAAAGTGGAGCAGATGCAATCAAGTTTCAATGGTTTAAGTATGATTGTATAGCAACGAAAGATTATCGATATTACGAAATTTATCAAACATTATTCATTCCAGAGGAGAAATGGGTGGATATGTTGTTGTTAGCGAATAATCTTGGATTAGAAATATGGATTGATGTAATTGACTCTTGGGGATTAGAGCTTGTTACTAAATTAAATCATCTGATAGATGGGTTGAAACTGCCATCCACAGTACTACAATCAGATGAAATGATAAAAGGAATAGCTGGATTAAATAAGCCGATTTTAATAGGAGTAGGTGGTTGGTACTATGAAGAAATAGACGAAATAATCCTAAATTTAAAGGAAATATGTAATAGTGAAATCATTTTAATGCACGGTTTTCAAGGTTATCCTACTCGTATAAAAGATACAAATTTAAAACGTATTTACGATATGAGCAAGCGATACCATTTACAAATTGGTTTTGCCGATCATATAGACGGCTCTAATCCACTTGCGATTGACCTCCCAGTTTATTCTTATTTCATGGGAGCAAAAGTAATAGAAAAACATATAACTCTAAATCGTGCTACAAAAGGCTATGATTACTTTTCTTCATTAGAACCGATAGAATTTAAAGAAATGGTAGAAAGATTACGAGTTGCGGAGGTCATTATGGGAGATGGGAATGTGAATGATACGCAACGAAATTATCTCAAAGACGCATTACGAACGGTAGCTAAAGAAAATATAGCCACCGGTGAAATTATAAATATAGATAAGGTTTCATTTAAAAGGAGTTCAAAAGAGGCACTAATGCCAGATAGAGCTCGTGAAATTTTACCACGAATTTCAAAATCATCTATACTTGCTGATCAACCAATTACCCCTGAATGCCTTGATGATCCAGTTATTACAATTGTTGTTGTCTGTCGTTTGAAATCTACTCGCTTAAGAAAAAAAGCGATATTACCAATCAATGGTGTTGCATCTATTGAACGTTGCTTATTAAATTGTCTAGCTGTGAAAAATGTTAACCACGTTGTATTAGCTACATCTAATTTGCCAGAAGATGATCCATTGGAGAATTTTACACTAGGTGGAAGAGTTAAGGTTGTAAGGGGTGATCCAGATAACGTTGTAAAACGAATGATTAAGGCTGCGAATATAACAGGAGCTAATATCGCCCTCCGAGTCACAGGAGACAATCCAGCTGTTTCACCTGAAATTTTAACTTATTTAATTAATAGCCATTTAAAGAGCGGAGTCGATTTTACTAATGCAGTAAATTCCCCAATCGGTACTGCTGCTGATGTCATAACCTTAGAGTCACTATATCGTCTATCTAATTATCCAAAACAGTTAACGCATACAGAATATCTTTCAGGTTATTATTTGAATAATACAAATAAGTTTAATGTGAATGTAGTTGATATGCCTGTTGAATTTCAAATCCCTAATTGTCGTTTAACGTTAGATGAAAAACAAGATCTAGATATGTTTGAAGAGCTTTATAGTGGATTAAAGGTAGGAAAGGAACCATTGTTTTTGTCGGAAATAAGCAAGTATTTAGAAGAAAACCCAGAAATAAAAAAACTCAATGCAGATGTTTCAATAAAGTGGCGAGATGATGAGTCGTTATTTAAAGAAATTAATGAACGAACAAAGTTGGATTAATTATTATGGAAACTAGTAACCAAAAATCCATTTCAAAATTAATGTTAGGAACTGCACAGTTAGGTCAAAATTATGGAATTTCAAATATGTTTGGAAAACGACACAAAAAAGACGCTTTAGAAATTCTGAGATATGGAATTTCAATGGGAATTAACATGATAGATACAGCTCCAAGTTACGGTCAAAGTGAGCATTTAATAGGTGAATTTCTTCAACAATATAAAACAGAGGATATAAACTTACCTAGTATTGTCACTAAAATTCCAAGGGTTATGCTTCAAGAACATTCTATGCCTGACGAAATATATATGTATGTAAAGAATAGCCTTCAGTCATCAATGAGCAAATTAAAAGTCCAATCAATTGACGTCGTTTTATTACATGACCCTGAGGACATGATTACATTTAATGGCGAAATTGTAAAGAGCCTATTGCTCTTAAAGGAACAGGGCTTTGTAAAAAAAATAGGTGTATCAGTATATCAGCCAGAAGAAGTAAGGAGGTTCCTATCTGCTGGTTGCTTTGATGTTATCCAAGTTCCAATTAATGTATTTGATCATCGGCTTATTACAAGTGGTCTATTAAATGAATTAAAAAATCGAAAAATAGAAGTATATGCAAGGAGTGTATATTTGCAAGGGTTACTATTTTTAAACATTAATCAATTACCAAATCAATTAGAGGTTGCTAAAGAGCCTTTAAAGAAGCTTTATGGATTAGCGACTGCAACAAATTTAAATCCTGCTAAATTATCAATGCTCTTTGTTCGAGACCTTCCTGAAATAGACAGAATTGTTATCGGCTGTGATACTAAAACTCAATTAGAAGATAATATAAATCTAATTACTAGCCCGAAATTAGAAGAGGATATAGTGAAGGAAATTTACCATCTGTTTAATAGTATGCCTGAAAAAATAATCAATCCAAGCTTGTGGAAGTAGGGATAAGGTATGTTAGAAGAAATTTTTAGTTTAACTGGTAAAACCGCTGTTGTCACAGGTGGTACCGGCCATCTTGGATTGGCAATTTCCGAAGGGCTTGCAAAAGCAGGTGCAACAGTTTATATAGGAAGCAGAAATGATAAGAAAGGTAAAGAAATAGCTGATAAGTTCAACGAAAATCTCCATGTAAATTGCCATTCGATTAATTTGGATATTGCAGATCCTATTTCAATTAAAGAAGGACTAGAAAAGATTAATCAAGAAACTGGATCAATTGATATTTTAGTAAACAATGCATATTACGGAAAAAGTGGAATTATTGAACAAATGACGGAAGACGATTGGCAATTAGGTATGGATGGGACCATTAATGGTGTTTTCCGATGCACAAAAGCAGTGCTACCGTATATGGTGTTACAAAAAAGTGGTTCAATCGTAAATATTTCATCTATGTATGGTGTTGTGTCTCCCAATCCTGAAATCTATGTAAGCAGTAACTCACATAATCCTCCAAGTTATGGAGCTGGAAAGGCTGCTATTCTTCAATTAACTCGATATGTCGCGTGTCATTACGGTAAACATGGAATAAGAGCAAATTCGATATCTCCTGGTCCGTTTCCAAATAGTGAAGTTCAAAAGAACCAAGATTTTATTAAGAAGTTAGTTGAAAAAAATCCACTTAATCGAATTGGTGAACCAAAAGATTTAATAGGTGTTTCGATTTTTTTATCTTCACAAGCATCAAGTTATGTTACAGGCCAGAATATTTGTGTTGATGGTGGTTGGACTGCTTGGTAATAAGATAATCTAAATAAGTTCAGGTTGGTGGTTTTGATGAAAGTTTACTTTCGAACCGATGCGTCGATCGACATTGGTACGGGTCATGTCATGCGCTGTCTAACACTTGCTGAGGAACTAAGAAGTAAAGGGGCAGATGTCAAGTTCATATGTCGGAATCATAAGGGGAACTGCCATCAGTATATAAAGCAAAAAGGTTTTTTTGTTTTTTCTTTACCTGACCCAATTAAGATAACTTTTAAAACTGATCCGAATATAAAACATTCAAATTGGTTAGGAGTTAATTGGGAGACAGATGTAAACCAAACTAAAGAAATATTTAATAAGTATGGAACTTCTGATTGGTTAATTATTGATCATTATGCAATTGATGAAAATTGGGAGAAAGAAATCCGCTCTTTTGTAAAAAAAATAATGGTTATAGATGATTTAGCAGATCGACCTCATGACTGTGATTTGCTATTAGATCAAAATTTAGTTGAGAACTGGAAAACCCGATATATTAGCTTAGTACCAAACTACTGTAAAACGTTATTAGGCTCTAAGTATGCAGTTTTGCGCCCGGAATTTAGGATCTTTAGAGAGAAGGTAAAAGTTAAAAAAGGTCACATTCATACAATTTTCATTTCGTTAGGAGGAACTGATCCTACTAATGAAACTGCAAAAGCAATAAAAGCAATTGAACTTCTCATTCAAGATAATGGAAGTTTGACTGTTGATGTTGTAATTGGAGGTACAAATTTACAAAAGGAGCAAATTAAAGAGTTGTGTTCTTCAATTCCTAATGTAAATTATTTACTTCAAGTTAATAATGTGGCTAGTTTAATGCATAAGGCAGATATTGCAATAGGTGCTGGTGGCAGTACAACTTGGGAGAGATGTTGTTTAGGTTTACCTAGTGTAGTTATTACAGTTGCTGAAAACCAGAGAAGTTTAACAAAAAAAGTTGAAGAACTTGGTGGTCTAATTTATTTAGGAGAGCATACTGATGTATCTGCATATGATATTTACGAAACTTTATGTCGACTTTTTAAGGAACCGGAAACGATTAGAGGGATGTCGGAAAGAGCAATGCAATTAGTAGATGGGAAGGGAATATATAGGGTAATGAATATGATTCTTCATGATGAGGAGGGGTGCTAGAAAATGAAAGTAATAAAGATTGGTAACAAAGAAATTTGTAGCAATAAACCATGTTTTATTATTGGAGAAATCGGCACAAATCATAATAAAAATAAAGAGATTGCAAAACAATTAATTGATGTTGCGGCAGATGCTGGGGTTGACGCTGTTAAGTTTCAGACGTTTCGTCCAACCGATATTGTTCATTCTGAAATACCAGCTAATATTTACGGTCATTATCAGGGGGAGAATCATAAGTATTGGGCTGAAATACTAAATGATTTAGTATTGCCAGAAGAATGGTATTCTGAATTATGGGATTATGCTCACAAAAAAGGATTAATTGTGCTCTCTACTGCAGTAAGTTCTTATTGTACAGAGTTTTTAATGACCTTAAATACCCCAGCTTTCAAAGTTGCATCAATGGACTTAAATTATTTTCCGCTTTTAGAGAAGTTGGCAAAGACAAATAAACCTATCATATTATCTACAGGTATGGGTTACCTATCTGAAATTGACGAAGCAATTCGATTTATTAAGGAAAATGGAAACGATCAGATTATTATCACACATTGTGTTTCCAATTATCCAGCTAAAGCTGAGCAACTTAATTTAAAACAAATCCCTTTGTTAGAAATGAGTTTCAATGTACCAGTAGGATTTTCAGATCATTCTTTAGGAGTAAATAGCAGTATAGCAGCTGTTGCACTAGGAGCAAAGGTAATAGAAAAGCATATAACATTAGATCGAAAAATGAACGGACCAGACCATTCGTTTTCTCTAGAACCAAATGAAGTAAAAATGTTGGTAAATGGAATTCGAGAAGTTGAATTAGCAATTGGATCTAACAGAGTAATTAGTTTAGCAGAAACAGAAAAAAGGGAGACTTTTAGAAGAAGTATTGTTACAAAAGTTGAAATAAGTAAGAATGAAACTATAACTAAAGAAAAACTACAAATAACAAGGCCTGGATATGGGATCCCATCAAAATTTATCAATGAAGTAATCGGAATGAAGGTAACTCAAAATTTACCGAAAAATACGGTTTTGGAATGGAAGCATTTTAAAATATTAAAAGATAAAGATTCTGATAAAAATGGAAATTAGAAAGTTATCGTTAGATTTTTTACAAAAAAATATAAAGGGGTTTATACAAGTAGTAAAAGGAGATAGCCCATATTATTGGACAGAACAACAACTTATTTTAGATTTACCATGTAAATGGGAATATAGTTTTTATGTTGTCGAAGAAAGTGAAATTATTGGGTATGCTATTTGTTCTCAAAAAAATGAATATATTCATTTACATCATTTAATGATAAAAGAAAAATATCAATCTAGAGGTATTGGATTAAGTTTAATAAATATGGTAATGAAAAGATTGAAAGAAAAACACTCAAATGAATTAAAAGGCTTAAGTTTAAAGGTGGGACCTGATAATATCAGAGCGTTTAATTTTTATAAGAAGCATGGATTTAAAGTTATAGGAATAGAAGATGATGGAGATTTGTTAATGCTTTTGGAAAAATAGGTGAATAAGAAAAAGCGAGGGGGATAAATTGATTAATCTTAGAAAAGTTACAATAGAAGATGCTGATTATATTCTGAATATAAGAAATGATATGAAAATAAGAACGACTTCAGGGGTGAATGAAGTTGTAAGTAGAGAAAAGCATAGAATTTGGTTAAATCAATTTTTACAATCGGAAAATAACTTTTATTTTATTGGTGAATTCAATAATGAAAGAATTGGGGTAGTAAGGTTTCAACCATTTAATAACTTATCTAATATCAGTGAAGTAAGTATCTCAATTTACCCACAAGAATACCAACATAAAGGTTATGGAAGATGTTTATTAATAAAGGGTATTGAATTTTTAAAGAAAAATACAAATATAGAGGGAATTATTGCGAGAATCCGACATAATAATGAAACTTCTCTAAACTTCTTTAAAAGAAATCATTTCACTCTTTTTTCTAAGGATCACGAATTTCTGTTTTTAAAATTAAAAATCGAATAACATTATGTACGTTTTAAAGGAAAAAGTTTAGCTTGGGGGAGTCATAATGAGCTGCATTTCAATTAATCAACCAGCATATCTTCCTTGGTTGGGTTATTTTGAGAGGATAAAAAATAGTGATATATTTATATTCTTAGATTCTGTTCAATTTGAAAAAAATAGTTTTATAAATAGAAACAAAATAAAGACACCACAAGGTTCTACTTGGATTACTGTTCCTATCATAAAGAGTAGAAGTTTTCCTGAAATTAAGGAAGTCATTATTGACACGAATAAAAAATGGAAAAAAAAGCATTTGAATTCTATATATTTTAATTATAAGAAAGCAAAACATTTTGAAAAGTGTTTTGCGAAATTAGAAAACTTGTATTCAAAGGATCACAAGTATTTAGCGGACTTATGTTACGATCATTTATTATTTTGGTTAGATGAATTAGACATTACAACAACAATAGTTAGATCAAAAGACCTTTATATACAGAGTCGAAAATCCGATTTGATCTTAGATATATGTAAACACTTTAATGTAAAAAAATATATTTCAGGAGAAAAAGGAAAGGATTATTTAATTGATTATGATTTTAAGCTGGAAGGAATATCAATTGAATATCAAAATTTTGAATATCCTAAATATGAACAATTATGGGGAGAATTCCTTCCGAATATGAGTATTTTAGATTTTTGGATGAATACAGACCAATATAATTTAATTTGGCAAAATAAACAAAGGTAGGAGACGATCTTTTTCTATGAAACAAATAATTCTTGTAATCGCAGCTCATCCAGATGATGAGGTGTTAGGGTGTGGAGGTACAATAGCAAAGCATGCTAAAGCAGGTGACGAAGTACATGTAGTTATCCTTGCAGAGGGACTTACTAGTAGAAAAAATGAAAGGGATAGAACATTCTATTCAAATCAATTGTCAAAATTGGCTTTGGCAGCTGAAAAAGCAAACAAAGTATTAGGGGTATCTTCATTAAAATTGTATGATCTTCCTGATAATCGCATGGATTCTATCGATCGTTTAGATGTTACAAAGTTAATAGAACAAATAGTAGATAAGCATAAACCTCATATTATATATTCACATCATATTGGAGATGTGAATATAGACCATCGTTGTATCCATCAGGCAGTAGTAACTGCATGTAGACCAATACCTTTCAAACATAAAGTAAATGAGTTATTATTTTTTGAAGTTCCTTCCAGTACCGAATGGCAGCCTTCAGGATCTGCTCAACCTTTTGTTCCTAATTGGTATGTTGATATATCAGAAACATTAGATCTGAAGTTGGAAGCTTTAAAGGAATACGAAAGTGAGATGCGTGATTGGCCACATCCTCGTTCTATTTTGGCTGTCGATTATTTAGCTAAATGGAGAGGCGCTTCGACTGGTGTAAATGCTGCAGAAGCTTTTATTTTGGGACGTAAATTAATAAGTTAGATTATAATAATTCTCATACAGTCAAACGTCTTGTTTATTGCAAAATAAAAGTGGCTCTTACGCAATTTTGGTGATTTTGTTTCTATGTTTCCCTTATGGGTAAAGACCTGTAAGGGGTGATTATAAAATGATTTTAGCAGAAGAGTCTAATTATAATCTTCAATTACTACATCAGCAGCAGGGGAAAGGTCAATTCTCTTTTGTTATGGAATTATTATCAAAAAATGCAGTTTGCCCTAAGTGCTCTTCCTTATCAACACGTAAGCATAGCCGCTATACACGTATTCTGAAGGATGTACCATTAGACGATAAGGAAGTTCATATCCTTCTATGTTCAAACAAGTGGTTTTGCGATCAATCTGATTGTTCAGCTCGTATATTTACGGAACGTTTACCTTGGTTAGAATCTTATCGTAGAAAAACCAAGCGCTTAGAGGAAAAATTAACTCAACTTGCCTTTTCAATGAGTTGTCTTCAAGCTGAAAAGATCTGTCAAAATCTCTGTATGTCTGTAAGTCATGATGCATTATTATCTTTAATCTATCGAAAAGAGGTGGTGAAGTCGCCATCTCCCTTTCGTCGGATTGGATGACTTCGCTTGGAGGAAAGGTCATTATTATGGCACTTTATTATGTGATTTAAAAACACATGAACCTGTTGATCTATTAGAAAACCGAGAGGAAGAAACAGTGAGAAACTGGTTCACTAAACACCCTTCTACTCTCATGGTTAGTCGGGACCGTTCACGTACGTTTAGACTGGCTATTGAACGGGCTAATGACTCCATTATTCAAATAAGCGATCGCTTTCATCTTGTTCACAATTTAGGTTTCTTACTAGATAGAGTCCTAGCTAAGGAATTGCCTGCGAAAATAAGAATAAAAAATTATTCTTCCTACGCTATGGAAAGCTCAAATGAAACGTCTACACTTACGAAGCAAGAAAAGAAACGGGAACAAAATGCACAGAAGAAATGGGAATTGGCCCTACAGGTACAATCAATGCGTCAAAAGGGGTTACCAATCCAACGAATTGCCCGTATGTTTAATCTCAACCGAAGAACGGTAACTAAGTATATCGACATGAAAGAACCACCAAATACTCAACGTGGATATCGTCCTTCTTCCATTGATCCATATATAAACGATTTAAAAGAGTTCGTAAGTCTTGGATATACTGTTAAAGGCATAGAAGAAACCTTACGAAACAAAGGATATCAAGAGGCTTGTATATAGGGGTGGTAGAAAGTTGACCCCTACATGCCGGAAGAGGGAATGGTTGAAGAGTGGGAACTGAAAATTCATCAATCTTCTCATGCAAGATACTTTGAAGACTTCTTAAAATTCGTCGAGTACCATCAATCCGTGCCTGAAATCGTCAAAACACAAGTCGTGCAAATGGCACAGCAGCATATTGCTGAGACGTATCAAGAGGAAAGTCCTGAACGAATTCAAGAAGAGGAGTACATCGAGGCTTGGTCGAATACACCTGTACGTGAAATGCAGGAAAAGTGGACACCAGAACAAGTTGTAGAAGCATCAGCTCCGATCATTGAACATCAGCCAGAAATTCCGTTGAAGCTTAAACTTGACCATATTGATGTAAAGGCGATGTTGTCTGATTTTGGTGAATCTCTTCATATTGCAAAGGTGAATGGAAGATACGTAATTGTGATTGAAGGGGATGCGTTTACGTTTGAGAAGGGGGTTTCGCCTGTGGAGTTTTTGAAGCCGGAGCCGCTTGATGATGTGTTGAAGAAAATTGGGCGGTAGGGAAGTAATTGAAAAAAGTCATGAAAGACATTCACGAGCTTATCTAAGTTCGTGAATTTATTGTACAAAACTAACGGTAAATACGCTGCCGCAGTAAAGTCTTTCTTAATTAGATTATTAACCAGAAGATAGGTGAAATACAGAAACCCATTGATACGTATGGAATTTCGGTGTTTTTTTATAAGAATTTATATGTTTGTCTTCCATAGAAGATACTAACAGTGTGAAGGGGTTTTAGAAGAGCCGCTTTGGAGTCTACTTTTGGAATAAAAGCTCTACCATATTCAAAACAGTAAATTCGTGGTATAATAAAGAAAATTGAATATTTCGAAAAAAGTACTTATCGGGTTCTTTGACATGAACAGCCAGAAGGTTGCATTTTATGTTGTTTGCAATATAACAGTTGTTGCCGTTTCAAAGACCATCGTCTGTGCTTTTTTTTCATTCTTTTTGGGGTGATGGATCACAAAGTCATTGAAAAGCATACTAGTAACGATATGACTTAAGAGAGAAGAATAAACGTATCGTCTATCTCAATTTTCTATTCTGAGGAGGGAGATTCGATGAATTTATTAGACAAGCTTAGTATTTATCGAGAAGAAGAGGAAAAGTTGAACTGGGAAGGTGAATTTTCTGAATATTTAGAATTAGTAAAAAGGAGTCCGCACATTGCCATGCCCGCACATACCCGTATGTACGCCATGATTAAAAGTGCCGGAATTGAAAAACACAAGGGTAATAGGAAATACTTGTTTTTCAGTGAGGAATTGTTTGGTCTCGAAGATGCCATTACGAAACTGGTGGAGGAGTACTTTTATCCAGCCTCGCAAAGGCTTGACGTACGCAAACGTCTATTACTGCTGATGGGGCCAGTCAGTGGGGGGAAATCAACCATCGTTATGCTGCTAAAAAAAGGCTTAGAAAGGTACACTCGCACCGATGAAGGAGCGGTGTATGCCATCAAAGGGTGTCCGATGCATGAAGAACCCTTGCATCTAATTCCTGAATCACTTAGGCCGGAGGTAGAAAAAGAATTCGGTGTGAAAATTGAAGGCAGCTTGTGCCCTATATGCCGAATGCGCCTTAAGGAAGAATATGGTGGAAATATGGAAGCGATGCCTGTGGAGCGCATTGTTTTTTCAGAAGAAAACCGTGTAGGTATCGGTACATTTGCTCCGTCAGATCCGAAATCACAGGACATCTCCGATTTAACCGGGAGCATCGATTTTTCCACGATTGGTCAATATGGTTCAGAGTCCGACCCGCGAGCCTATCGTTTTGATGGAGAGTTGAACAAGGCCAATCGTGGTTTGATGGAATTTCAGGAAATGTTGAAATGTGATGAAAAATTTCTGTGGAACTTGCTTTCACTGACTCAGGAGGGAAATTTTAAAGCGGGAAGGTTTGCTTTGATCAGTGCCGATGAACTGATTGTCGCTCATACGAATGAAACAGAGTACCGCAATTTTATTAGTAATAAGAAAAATGAAGCGTTACATTCACGTATTTTGGTTATGCGGATCCCCTACAATTTGAAAGTGAGTCAGGAAGAACGCATTTATGACAAGCTCATCAAAAAGAGTGATTTGCATCACATGCACATTGCCCCGCACTCATTAAGAACCGCTGCAACATTCTCAATATTAACCCGCTTGGAACCTTCTAAAAAAACAAACATGGATCTGTTGAAAAAAATGTACCTTTATGATGGAGAGACCGTCGAAGGTTACATGGACAAAGATGTGGAAGAATTAAAGCAGGAAGCGGAAAATGAGGGCATGTTTGGTATCGATCCTCGTTACGTGTTAAACCGGATTTCCAGCGCTTTAATGAAAGACGATAAAACGTGCATCAACGCACTCGACATATTGAAATCTTTAAAGGACGGGTTAGATCAGCATCCATCAATCACTTCTGATGAAAAAGAACGCACTTTGAAGTTTATTACAATTGCTCGCCAGGAATACGATGATCTGGCTAAAAATGAAGTGCAACGCGCTTTCGTCTATTCGTTTGAAGAGTCAGCCAAAAGTTTGCTGGACAATTATTTGGACAATGTTGAAGTTTATTGCCACGGGCATAAGATGAAAGATCCGATTACAGGTGAAGAAATGGATCCCGATGAAAAATTAATGCGTTCCATAGAAGCACAAATTGAAGTGTCCGAAAATGCTAAAAAAGCGTTCCGAGAGGAAATTTTAATTCGTATTTCTCTTTATGCTCGTAAAGGACAAACGTTCGATTATAGTTCCCATAAAGGGTTGAAGGAAGCAATTGAGAAAAAGTTGTTTACCGACCTGAAAGATGTCGTTAAAATTACGACTTCATCGAAAACACCGGATGAGTACCAGTTAAAACGGATAAATGAGGTGAGCAAACGACTCATGGAGAATCACGGTTATTGTTCCTCCTGTGCTAATGAATTGCTGCAATATGTGGGCAGTTTGTTAAATAGGTAGGATTAAAGATGATCTACCATGATTCAAATCACCGATAGAGACATCAAATGAATGACAGAAAGGTGGTATGTGGAGATGGAACCCTTATTTACGATATCCCGAGATGATTGGTCCTTGCACCGCAAAGGGCATCTGGATCAGGAGCGGCACAAACAAAAAGTAAAAGAAGCGATCAAGAAAAATCTAGCTGATATCGTCAGTGAAGAGTCAATCATCATGTCAGGTGGCAAGGATATAATCAAGGTACCGATCCGTTCCATCAAACAGTTCAAATTTCGTTTTAATGACAAGGATCAGGAGCAGGTCGGACAGGGAAGTGGCGACTCCAGTGTAGGGGATATCATCGACAAGGCAAAAAAGGGACAGGTTGATCAGGCTGGAGAAGCTCCTGGTGAAGATTATTATGAAACGGAAATCAATATAGACGAGCTTGCTGAACTGATCTTTGCCGACTTGCACCTGCCTAACTTGAAACCAAAACAACACAATGAACTAACTGATAAGGAAGTGGAATTTAACGATATTCGCAAAAAAGGCATCATGAGCAATATCGACAAAAAGCGAACGATTATCGAAAGCTTTAAACGCCAGGCACGTGGCAATGTGTTCACTGCGCAAAGCAGTGTTCCAGAGATTAACATTACACCTGATGACCTACGTTTTAAAACATGGGATATGAAAGAAAAACCAATCACGAATGCGATTGTCTTAGCTATGATGGATACCTCCGCTTCGATGGGGACGTTTGAGAAATATATTGCCCGCAGTTTTTATTTTTGGATGGTACGCTTTTTAAGGTCGAAATATCAGCAAGTAGAGATTCTCTTTCTCGCCCATGATGCAGAAGCCAAAGAAGTTACGGAGGAGCAATTTTTCCAAAAAGGAGAGAGCGGGGGAACGAAATGTTCTTCAGTATATAGGCTGGCTAATGAAATTATCGATGAACGTTACTCTCCTGAATTTTATAACAATTATGCTTTTCATTTTTCAGATGGAGACAACTGGCCCTCAGATAATCATTTGACGATTAAATATGCCACTGAATTGGTAGGAAAATGTAGCATGACGGGGTATGGTGAAATCAATCCACGCGGAAGTGTTTCGACATTAATGGAAGTTGTCAAAGAGGTTAAGGATCCGGCTTTTATTACTTGTACAATACGTGAAAAGGAGGACGTTTACAGTGCGTTAAAGACCTTTTTTGGTACACAATTGCCTCAATGAATGAGAGAAGGTGGGAGGTGAAGGTTGTGAATGTCCAAGATTATACAGAATTAAGTCAAGGGATCGAAGAGTTGACTGTGCTTGCCATGGAACGAGGACTGGACTTTTTCACTATGCATTACGAAGTTTGCCCTGCCGATATAATTTATACAATCGGGGCGTACGGGATGCCAACTCGATTTTCCCACTGGAGCTTTGGTAAAGTGTTCAGCCGCATGAAAATGGAATACGATTTCAGTCTGAGCAAAATTTACGAACTTGTTATCAATTCAGATCCATGTTATGCCTTTCTTTTAGAAAACAATTCATTGTTGCAAAACAAACTGATCGTCGCTCATGTACTGGGACACAGTGACTTTTTCAAAAATAATGTCTATTTTTCATTGACCAATCGGGATATGGTGCAGATGATGTCACTGTATGCTAATCAGATCAAGGAAATGGAGTTTGCCTATGGTTTAGATGAGGTTGAACATTGTCTGGATGCGATTTTAGCTATTCAGGAGCACATTGATCCGTGGCGTGTTTTTCATGATGGAACACGACAAGGGCTGAAGTCGAAACGGAATGGCACTTCCCCGAGAAATCATCATACTGTTGATGGTCAAGAACTTTCGGGGGCAAATGTTCGGAGCGGTAAAGAACATGAGAGTCAACAGGCTAAAGAGGATACAGGGGAACAATATGGTTATGAGGAAAAAGACCTGCTTCTGTTCATTGCCGAAAACAGCCGTAAGCTGAAAGAATGGCAAAAACAGTTGATATATATGCTTCGAGAGGAGATGTATTACTTTTGGCCGCAAATTGAAACGAAGATCATGAACGAAGGCTGGGCGACGTATTGGCATATTCGTCTTATGCGCGAAATAGATCTAAGTGAAGCGGAGTTGATTGAATTTTCCAAAGCCAATGCTAAGATCATTCGTCCGTCTCAGCAAGGCATTAACCCTTACTTTCTCGGTTTGAAAATATTTGAAGCATTGGAACAGGAATACGGGGAAGCTTTTTTGTTTGAAGCGCGAGAGACGTACAATGATCTATCTTTTTTACGTAATTTTCTGACCAAGGATCTCATCGCAAAATCGGATATGTATTTGTATGGTTGGCGTAAGCAGGGCTATGTGATCACGAATAAAGAATGGAATGAAGTCAAGAAAAAATTATTACAGCAAAAAGTAAATGGCGGCTTCCCTTATTTAGTTGTATTGGACGGAGACTATCATGGAAGTGGAGAGCTGTTAATTAAGCACAAACATGAGGGAATGGACCTAGATCGTCACTATGTCGAAAAAACGTTGCCTTACGTCCGTTCGCTCTGGGGCAAGCCGGTTCATCTTGAAACGGTCATCAACGGAACTGCAAAACGGTACACATGTCAAAAGAGTGAAAATATTATACTGAATTAAATAGATTAGCGAAAAATGAAAGAAATGTATACTTTTGCACGTTCTTTGGTAGTTTTTTTATATAGTCTGTTCAAAACAACCATGTCTTAGTATAGACACCACGGGGGGAAAACAGAAAGCCTCGAATGGAGAGAGGGGAGGAAGACTCTTGCCGTGGCTAGGATTCCGATGTCGAGAGAAAGAAAATTTTATGGTTTCCACACGACCTCTCCACCAAATTCACTCATCGATTCGCATCGACGCAAGCGGATTGGGTTTTCCTCAGGGGGTGTCCTCTCTTTTTTTAGGCCAGAGTCTGTTGAGTAAATATAACAACGTTTGTTGATTCGTTAATTTTTTCGTCTGAAAATGTTTTCCCACATGCTAGACATAACCATCGGTAGATGGGAATCCAAGAAATCTTCTGTCTTCTGATGACTGAACGGAGATATCGTCCATTGAATACAAGGACACTCTCCTTTAAAGTAAGGAGGTACTTCTTGGTAATACTTAAGGTAACTCTTGATGCCTTTTCCCGGGGTATTTTATAATTATCATGGGTTTATAATGAAAGTTGCTCCCAAGAGACTGCAATCTCTTGGGGCTTTTTTACTGTCCTAGGGAATGATTTACTTTTCTTTATTGTCGCATAAACTACGTTTCTAGTACCGACATAATATTTTCCTAAAACACCAATAACCATTGAGTGAATAGCCTAAAAGTGTGGGTCACTACATGGTACAAGTGCTGTTACTAGGTTAACAGCATTATCTTTTACCTTTGCTCTTTGAACGTGATAATCTTCTTCCGTTACAAACCTATTTTTAAATTAATTCATTAAAGAGCCAACATATAATTATATTGGCTCTTTAATGATTAATTTACTAAGGTTTTCGTTTTTTTCTTAGTAGTAAGAAGGTCTAACAAACGCTGCTCCAACAATGATTAATAAGATAAACAACACAACGACTAAAGGAAAATCATTTTTTGGCTTTTTATCATGAGACATGGAAAATCCCTCCTTATTTGAATTTTATGAGAATTCTCTTACTATATAATTTTATTCAATAATATGATAAGTGACAGGGCAATCAATGACGGCTACTGTGTAATTTCAAATTACATTTATGGCATAATCTAATCCAACTACATTTCTTATCTCTCCTGGCGCTAAATGAATTAACTTCTAATGTTGATCGACCCTGACATCACCATCCGCTTTGGTATGGGACAAGGACCGAACAAAGTCGGACTTAGTCGCAAACTTATTCTCTCAACGGTAAAAGACAGCTTACAGCGGTTAGGAACCGATTATATTGACCTTTACCAAGTTCATGCATGGACCCGGCTACCCCGCTTGAAGAAACATTAAGTACACTAAATGACCTTGTGCGCGAGGAACTCATCAGATATACAGGAGCAAGCAATTTCAAAGGATGGCAGCTGCAAAAAGCCATTGATGTCAGCAAACAGAATGGCTGGGAATTGTTTATCAGCTTGCAGCCTCAATATAATTTACTTTCACGTGCAACTGAATGGGAATTAATTGATGTATGTGTGAATGAAGGATTAGGTGTCATGCCATGGAGCCCGTTACGTGGTGGCTGGCTAAGTGGTAAATTTACACGAGATATGAACAAGCCTCCAGCAGATACTCGCATTGCCCAAGCAGAAGAAAATGGGTGGGGTGAATCATGGAAGCAAATACAACAACGAGAATACGTGGCGAGTTCTTGATGCACTATATGATGTTGCCAAGAAAGTTGAAAAAACACCTGCGCAAGTAGCGATTAATTGGTTGCTACAATCACGTGGGGTAACGGCTCCAATTATCGGGGCACGAACGATGGAGCAACTTGAAGCCAATCTCGGCTCTTCTGCCTGGGCATTAAAGAACGAACAGATGGATCAGCTAAATCAAGCGAGTGACTTGTTTGTCACCTATCCATACAATCTAGATGCTGAGGAACAACGAAGCAAAGGGAGATTTTAAAGTAGGGAGGAAAGTGAAATGTCAGTTGAAAAAATAGAACATGTTGGTATTATGGTATCGGATATGGAATCATCAATACTGTAAAAGGGTTGGAGGCTGAAGTTGAATGTCTAAAATCTATGGATATTTCTTTTGTAAATGAAAGCATCAGTACGCTTCCTAATGGATCAAAACTTATCTTTTTTTATGGCCCTGATCGAGAAAGAATTGAATTTTTCGAGCCAGGAACAAAATAAAGGAGAGGGTACAAATGATTGAGCACCTCGTTTTATTTCAATTTAATGATTCGATCACACCCGAAAAGGAAGAGGAACTTGTACAAAAGCTCCTTTCTTTTAAGGGACAGATTCCAGGCCTTGTTGAAGTTACAGCAGGTCTTAATGTAACAGAGGAAGTAGACAAAGAATAAGGATACAGGCTTGCTCTAAATGTGGTGAACTCCTTCTTTTACAGTCTCATAAGACATAATTACAACAACTAAAACAGCACCAAGACATACAAGGTTTACAACACGACCGAAACCATTTGGAAAGCGAGGAGTCGGCGCTTTTTTTGACAGGGCAGTCCCAATAAAGACAAACCCTTGGTTAGCAGAATGTGCTAAGGCATGCATAAACTCGGAAAACATTGCGGTATTGCCTGTGACAAACCACGCACCACCTCGAATACCTGCAATTAAAAGATTAACGAGTGACGCAAATGAGAGAAGACTTGTTCCCTTGTTTCAATAGTTCTAGCATGAAAGACTCTTATAAAATGTTAGGGTTTCCATAACTTGAGCTACCTCGAAAAGGATTTATTGAATCAATTGGGATAAACATCGCTCTTCTTTGACAAAAGATTAGAAGTCCAAAGTTGAAAATGGAAGAAATGGAATTGGGGAGTAAAACGAAACCAAGTGTAGCACTTGCTTATATTGAGGGAGTAGCAGATCAGACCTTAATCGATGAATCAAAAAGTCGGTTGAACCGAATTGATGTCGACGGTATCTTAGAAAGCGAATATATTGAGGAATTTATCAAGGTTAACCCTTATTCCTTTTCCACATCTATTAAATTCAGAACGGGTCGATTCATTTCGTCTTATTTATTAGAAGGTCATGCAGCAATCTTAGTGGATGGCATTCCTTTTGTGCTCGTTGCGCCTATTACATTTCAGGCGTCAGAAGATTATTACCAACGTTTGATGTTGAGTGCAGCTATTCGCTGGTTGCGTTCTTTATTTATTGTAATATCTCTTTTATTACCTTCGCTGTATGTAGCTGTTTTAACATATCATCATGAAATGGTTCTAACGACGCTTTTAATTAGTATGGCTACCTCTTAGGTTTATTAGGGATTATGCTTGGCATTATTGCTATAGTAACTTATTTATGCACATTGCGTTCTTTTTGTATTATGGGAACAAGACGAAATTCGATATGTACCATAACCGTGGATGTTCAGGAAGGACGGAGATTAAGATTGCATGATATTTGAAAATAAGCGCATAAGGAAGTAGCATCCAATCCGTGGAAAGATTTTGAAAGGATGGTTATCGGCAAGACGACTATACTTTATTTGAGAGTTCTCTATTGTTTAGAACGTAAAAGGACTTTACGAAGCAGAAGTTTATAGTTGCTGATTCGAGTGTATTTTATCTCAATTAGAAAAGCACCTCTTCATTGTGGTAATGATAATAGGGAATTCAAATTTATTCCATTATACCAAAGAATGGGGTGCTTTTTCCTGTTTAAAAGGTACTTGTAAAGCAATGTACAATCTAAACTTTGTAAACTTACACAAAGCTAGCTTTTCCATGGGCGAAAGTCAGAGTTATTGTTAAATAGTATATTAAGTTTTTTTATGTCTTTTGAAAAATAGTTACTTCTTTTTCTTAACTAAATATGCTGCATAGTCTATTGGTGTTGTAAATACCTTTTTCCATTCTTCAACAACAAGTTCATTATTTTGGAAGGTTAGACCTTCAAAATCAGATATATAATTTACTTCTATAAAATAGGGTGTTCCGTCCTTTGCTATTCCAATATCCATGCCTAAACATCCGATATGCGGTAATCGCTTACTTAAAAGGTTTGCAATATTTTTTGTGAAATTAGTAGTATTCTCAATAACTTGTTTATAAGATAGATAAGGATGATCCTTTAATATGGTTTCTAATGTATAGGTGGTTCCACCTTGAGCTACATTGGTTATATAATATCCTTTTTGTGCTACCTTTGTGATAAAGGAGGTAGTCTCCCACTCTCCATTATTATTTCTTTGAACAGCTACTCTTATATCAAACGGATTATTGTTGTACGTCGCCAAATCGATTCGTTCTTGTACAATATAAAAAGCCTGTTTTATTCGTTTTTTTAATGTGAATGGAAGTTTGGTTTTAAAATAAATATTCTTCTTTATTACTGTAGTACCTTCTTTCTCTGTAAATGTAAAACACCACTTCTCTTCTATTTTTTCTAATTTCATTATACCTCTTCCATAAGATCCTTTATTAGGTTTTATTATTAAACTATTATATTTTTTCATCATTGCTTTTATATTTGTTTCTGTAGCTCTAAGGGTAAATGGTAGTTGCTTGGAAATGTCGATATTTTCTGAAAGTATATTCTTAATATAGAATTTGCCATGACTAAGATTTCTCACATTAAAGATCGTGATCCCCTCTGCTATTAACTGCTGAATCTTTGGTCTGACATTTTTTCTATCGTATCCACGATTATAAATGACGGTTGGACGAGGAACTATTTGAAGTTCATAGCCATTTTTACCTAATACATAAGCTTTTATATAATGATTCTCAGGTTCAATGTTATCTAGACGAAAAAAACAAGGAATGACGTCATTTTTTTTTGCAGCTTCTTCAATATATAATAATTGTTTCTTTATTTTCTCTTCTCCTCTAGATATCCGGTTGTACTTTAATCTCGAATATATAATTCCTACATACGGTTTCTGTGACATAATTAACCTCCTTTTCTGTTTTCTTATAAGTTATGTTGTAATGAGAAAAAATGTATAGATGATATAAGGAGTTTTTAAACGAATTAATCATATTGCCTTCTTATAGTGATTCCAGCCGAACTTTTTAGAACAGATTTCATAAATTGCTTTGAGAGTAACAAGATAAATTCAACCAATCTTAAATGAATGAAGCAGGGTGGAATAAATTTGTATCGGACAATGATGCAGGCTAAAATACATCGGGCTCGTGTCACTGATGCTGACCTGAATTATATTGGTAGTATTACGATTGATGAAGAGATTTTGGACGCAGTAGGTATCTCTCCTAACGAAAAAGTTCAGATTGTTAATAATAACAATGGGGCCCGTTTTGAAACATATGTCATTAAAGGAACACGTGGTAGTGGAATTATTTGTTTGAATGGAGCAGCTGCACGCCTTATTCAAAAGGATGATATAATCATCATCCTCTCTTATGTTTTAGTATTAGATGAAGATGTGACAAATCATAAAGCAACTGTAGCTGTAATGGATGAGAATAATAAGATAACACAGATCATAAAAGAAAACTGAATCTTGCCATGAAAGGAAATATTAACTAGATCAACATTAGGATATTTAAGCCCAATTGAATACAAACTTGAACACTTTAATAAGTTGTCTAGTTTAGTGTTGACGATCCATAAGAGATATAACAGTGAGGAAAGAGCCTCTTCGTTTAAGAAGGGCTCTTATTATTTTTAGCGTGCCCAGCAAGCCGTTAAATTGCTAGTTGGTGAAAGTGCAACGTGAGTATGTGCCAAGACAATTTATCACATCAATAAAAACTAAAGTTATTATCATTTTATCTTTAGCAATATTCATGCTTTCATCATCAGCATTTGCTTTATTAGGCTTAATTATAATTAAAACAATGACCTCTTTAATCTATAACTTAGGAGTGTACAAAAGTATTATTAATTTAAACTAAGTCGTTTTGCAAATTGCATAAGAGATAACAAAGTTTCATAATAAACATCGGGCTGGCGTGCAAGGGTCGCCATGGTATGACGGGGATTTCTGTTGTTTATTTCTATCAACCATATTCTTTTATCTTTGTCAATTGCAAGGTCAATTCCAAAGTTTCCGTATATTCCACAGAATGGTGAATGGTTTTCTATACTTTCAGCTGATTGTAATGCAAGCTGTGACATTTTTTCACTTAAATAAAGTGCCTCCTCTTTCTTGAATGAAAGTACAGTTGTTAGCATCGGATAGCCCATATTAATATAACTATTTTGATTAGTAATAGTGCTTCCCACTGGTCCGCGTCTTCCGATACACCCCATGTCTTCCCACTCACCAAGCTCATTTTTAACAATGATATGGCGGAAGTCAACGATTCGATTATTTACCGAAATGTCTAAAGGTTTTTGTATAATGTACTTGCCCTTACTTAGGCTTCTTTGAAAATCTTCCAAAGTTAATTCATAGCGCTTTAACTTTTTACGATAATAAATTAAATAACCTTCTGTAGTTTTTGATACTTTAACTATTTTCTTACCGAAGCTACCATTGATTGGTTTAATATAGGCATGTAAATGTTTATCCAAAAAATCTATGAGATCTGAGGGAGTTTGATAAAGAAGAGTTTCTGGTAAATGATCCTTGATCTTGCTATCGTTGCTAAGCCATTGATGCATCTCCCATTTATTAAAGGTATTTAAGTTGAAAACTTTATTTTTTAACACAGTCTGGAAATGGTCCTTCCAATATTGGCTTATTTTAATTGTTTTAATTATAGCTCCTGGATAAGGATATATACCAAACTCCCAATCATTTTTCTGAGGGTTATAATAATATCCTTCAACCGTGTAATTGTTTTTATTTATTCCTTCTAAGGAGAACGCTATTACAGCTCCCCCGATTTTATCATAGTATTTAACATAATTATTTATATTCATTAGTTTTTTCTTTAGTTTTTTGCGTTTTCTTGTTGCCAAAATACCAATAAATGGTCCTATTATAAGCTGGTTATCCACTAAATTATATTCAAATTGAGAGGAGGTTGGTATATTTAGATAGTCAATGACCGCTCTTGATAATTGAATTTCATTTACCTTCATATTTAAAGTAGTAGACACCATAATTTTTATTTCTTTTATCCCAAAACAAAGAGAGTACTCTAAACTTTTAATATCTAATATTGTATTAGGGTTAATTATCAAAAGGTTTTGATCTGAATCTACAATATTAATTCTGATTTGTTTCTCCAAAATTTTCACCCCTCTGTAACTTCCACTTTCTAAAGGTTGTTTAGCTACTTTTATATTTTATGATTCACATGTATAAAGAGCATGGACGAAAGGGTAATTAATATCGACGTAACTTGGAAGGGAAAAGTTTAATTAATTTTTTTAAAATAGGTAATATATACAAACTAGTTTTCTTTTAATTCATACTTATATTATTAGGTTTAACAGAAAGGAGGTGAAAGAATGGGAGTTCATAATGAGTGCGAAACTTGTTGTAATCCGAATGATCTTGTCTGTGTAGGAGCTCCATGTATTGATGTTGTTCTTTTAGGAGGAGTAGTTAGTTTAAGAATTGAAGACTTATGTATTCAAATTCCAGCAGGAGCGGAATTGCCAGATGAAACTGTAGAAGAAGTTCTTGGCATTGTTAGAAGAATATTAGGGTTATTGGGATAACAGTTAGGTTGTTTAGAAATTTGGGCTATCTATTGTAGATTTTTCTACGATAGATAGCTTTTATTATCTAATGAGTATACTAATTTCGGATTATTATAATGTAGTTTCTACGAATCATAAATACAATTGTTTTTGGAGGGAATAATTGTAAATACTAATAAATTCAGGCTTCATTGGATGAGCTATTCATATATCCGTTATTTAAAAGGAAAACATTACCTAAGAAAATAAACATATTTATATAGGGAATGAACACAAACAAGTTTTCTTTTTATTTCATACTTATGTTATTAGCTTTAACAGAAAGGAGGTGAAAGAATGGGAGTTAATAATGAGTGCGAAACTTGCTGTAACCCGGATGATCTTGTCTGTGTAGGAGCTCCATGTATTGACGTCGTTCTTTTAGGAGGGATAGTTAGTCTCCGAATTTCAGATTTATGTATTCAAATTCCAGCAGGGACGGACTTGCCAGATGAAACTGTAGAAGAAGTTCTTGGGATTGTTAGAAGAATATTAGGGTTATTGGGATAACAGTTAGGTTGTTGCGAAATTGGGGCTATCTATTGTAGATTTTTCTACGATAGATAGCTTTTATTATCTAATGAGTATACTAATTTGGGATTATTATATTTTTTGTTTTTGGAGGAAAACAATTGTATACACTAATAAATTCAGGCTTCTTGAGGACTTTTGTTTTAGAGCAACTGGGATTGTGAGTACTATAGGTATGGTGAAGAGTGAAAATTCAGCCTTGTCAATTTATTATCAATGCCAAGTTTGAGGCTATTAAAATTAGAAAGAAAACGGTCAAAATTTCCTTTGATGGTGCTGAGGAAATTTTTGGGGTTGACTTGGGAATAGATAGCAATCGAAACCTCTTGAGCATTGAAAATAACCATCGAAATCCACGACTCTTATTTTTAAAAAAAGGGCGAAAACCTCCATCTATTAGTCTATTTAGGCTCAACAACTTCTTCATATACTATGAAGAAGTTATGTAAGGAGGTGTAGGCTTGTATATTAAATGGATAACAACATGGGAGGTAGACGAAGTTTATTTTCCAGAGAATTTTCAAAGAGCGGAAATGGCTTCTTCAGACAAAATTAATTTTCACTTTGGTTCCTGGAAAAGAGAACTATCTGTACGGTTTATAGAAGATCTTCCTAATGATACAATTGGCCTTTCTAGAAATTTAAAAGATGATGTTTTCATTCCGGATGATATTTCATATGAAACAAATATTACAAAAGATAGTGTGAGTTTAGGACCAGTTATTTTGTATTTAATATCAAAGCGACTTATAAAACGTTTGGATAAATTAAAAGCACGTATTGAAAACTTTTCTCCATTCAATGGTTTGATATTTATTAGTACTGTGTCAGGAATTAATACCGAACAGCAGACGATTGAAGGGTACTATCTTCAACCTAGTTCTGATACAAGTGAATCTAATTGGGAAAAAGGGATTTTTCCGTACCCAGGGGCTATTTTTAAAAGAGTTCCCCTTCCAAACAGTATAAATGAACATTTATACGAAATGACGAATGGCTGCATATTTAATTCTAAATTCTTTAGTAAATGGGAAATGTGGGAGTGGTTAGCACCTGATAAATTTATACGAAACCATCTGCCCTACACAACAGAGTTAACCACCTTAGATGAAATTAATAATATGTTAGATGTTTTTCAATCTATTTATTTGAAGCCAAAAAATGGATCTGGAGGGAAAGGGATTATTCAGATTAAACGTGATGATCAATCACTTGAAATAACTGCCAAAAATCAAGTAACAAAGGTCGATAGTTTAGATCAGCATCCGATTTTTGAAAGTGTTCTGAAGAGGAAAAATCAATATATGATCCAGCAAGGAGTTCCTTTAAAGCATGATTCAAGAAATGTTGATTTTCGAATTTACATGCAAAAAGATGAAACGACTCAATGGAAATGTTCGGGTTTAATTGCTAGATTTTCCAAACCGGGCAGCATTACTACTAATTTACGATATCTTGATTATTTGCTTCCAGGAAAAGAAGCTTTTGAACAACTCTTCGGATTAGATCAAGATGAAATGGAGTTACTAGAGCAAAAGGTTGTAAATATTTGTATAAAAGCATGTCAGCTTCTTGATCAACATGGTTGTTACGGGGACGTTGCTATCGATTTTATTCTAGATAACGATTTACATGTCTGGATATTGGAAATAAATAAAAGGTATGGATATAAAAGCTTTTCTTTAATTAATGATTCAAATCTATATGGTGAAATAATTCGAAACCCATTTCTCTACGCAAGTGCAATAGCCGGTTTTAGTAGTGTAAATAAACTACAAAACGAATTAGAGCAAAAATTGAGTGAGAAGATAACTAATTATAAACTAATCAGAAGCGAGAGTGGGACGATAACTAATTATAAACTAATCAGAAATGTGAGGAATGCTAGCAAGCCAGTCCTCGGTTCACGTGGTTTTGTAGTTTATGGAAAGAAAGCGCTTAAGGATAAAATAAATAATGAAGCGATGACTAAAGAGGATATCCATCTCGATTGTACTGATTCCCATATGAAGAATGTAAGTAATGATATCGCGAAAACAGGAGAAAATTCTTTTAATAAAATTGAGGTTCAGGAAACTGAACAAGTTCGTGGTATGTCTCCCAAAAAAGAAGTAGATGTAGAAACTAAAGGTGAGACCAGGATTATAAACGAAGATAAATAATGTAATGTCGAGATTTAATGTGGACAGATGTAAAACCAAAAATAACAAACCTTAAAATGGGAGTATAAATTATTTTGTGTAAATGGGAATTGCTCTTAATAAAGTAAAAAGGCTTTACGTGGAGAGGCTCCATGTCAAGCCGGCACCAACCAACCGCTTAGGCTGATAGTTCGGGCTTTAGACGGTCTTCAAAATGAATGGCTAGCTGTGATATACATTCTTTCCAACCTCTCACCGGCATAGTCCATTTTTTTGAAGCCTCTATAGTTGCTAAATAAATAATTTTTCTCAAAGCCTCATCCGT